>BJGS01000134.1 GCA_014190615.1 Methylophilaceae bacterium | reverse complement strand
TTAAGACGCGAAACATTCGATCGTGATCTAGCTGAAACCGCAAAAAGTTTAGGTCTTATTTTTAAAAAATCAAGTGAGAAGAAACTTCATGATATTGATGAATACTCTATCTCGCTTTTATTAAATGAGCCTCACGATAAAATGTTTTATTCCATCAGGGATGATCAAGGTGGTTTGTTATTTGGCAATCCTGAGGTGAGATATCATGCAGCGGAAGATCTCGATCCCACAGACCCTGATGACTTTAATGTGTACTTTGATAATATCAAAGGCGAAAGCGTTAGGGTGGTCTCAATTCCTCTAGAACACACCATTAAAAATGTTAAAAAACAATTTTTTATTCAAGTGGCAGAAACGCGGAACCAAAGAACCGAGATTCAAAAACAAATTATTTTTTGGATTGTGATTCCGCAGTTGATCTTGCTTATCTCCGCACTTATTCTAGTTCGCTTTGCAGTAAAGAGAGGCTTAAGTCCTATTCTTTATTTAAATGAAAAAATTATTTCACGCTCCTATAAGGATTTAAAGCCGATTGATATTCAAAACGTACCTTTAGAAGTCGATCGTTTAGTGGGTTCTCTTAATAATCTTATGGCGGAACTCGATAATGCGATTAAATCTGAAAATCGTTTTGTCAATGACGCAGCGCATCAATTACGGACGCCCCTAGCTGGCATTTTGGTGCAAATTCAATTAGCTCAAGAGTCGCAAGGTAATGAAGAAATTAAGAGTCGCTTAGAGCAAATTAGCCAAAGCTCGAAACGACTGATTCATATCATTAATCAACTTTTGTCTTTATCTAAAACACAACCTGAAGCCATGCACACTTCTCAATTTACCCAAGTTGATTTAGTTGCAATTGTCAAAAAAACGATGCAAGACTTATTTTCATTGGCGGATCTTAAAAAAATTGATTTAGGTTATGAGGGGTCTGATACAGAAGCAATAATCATGGGGAACGAAGAAAAACTCTACGACCTTATTCATAACCTCATTGATAATGCCATTAAATACACCCCTTACTTAGGCAAAGTAAATATCTCTGTTGAA
>BJGS01000133.1 GCA_014190615.1 Methylophilaceae bacterium | reverse complement strand
TTCTAGCAAGCTTTGTATTCTATGAAGTATGGAAATGGAACTCTACCAAGACAGTTATTTTCATGGCGATCTTTTTAGTCATTGATTTTGCATTTTTTAGTGCAAATATTTTAAAGATACCTGATGGCGGTTGGTTCCCTATCTTGATTGGCTCTGTTATTTTTGTTTTAATGACGACCTGGAAAAAAGGACGTGCGCTTCTTTACAAAATACTAAAAGCTGAAGCGATTGAAATTAATTCATTTATTTCATCTATAGGTGCTCATCCCCCGCCTCGCGTAGAAGGTACGGCAATATTTTTAACGCCTAATCCAGATGGCGTTCCACATGCATTACTTCATAACCTTAAGCACAATAAGGTGATCCATGAAAAAGTTATTATTCTAACTGTCATGTTTATGGACTACCCACATTCGCTTACAAAAGATCTGGTGACTGTTGAAAAATTACCTTATAACTTTTTTAAAGTTATAGTTAAGTATGGATTCAAAGATGAGCCTAACTTACCCAAAGACTTAGCATTATGCGCAAAAAATGGCCTCAATATTGATCCGATGAATAGCTCATACTTTATAGGCAAAGAAATCTTATTAGCTATACCAAAAGACAATATGAATTATTGGAGAAAGAAATTGTTTATCGGTTTATTTAGAAGTGCGGAAACAATTACCAATCAATTTAAATTACCTCCCAACCGTGTAGTTGAATTAGGAAGCCAAGTATTGTTTTAAGAATGAAATCTAGCGTTTTATTTTTCTTAGTATTTTTTATTACGGGCTGTGCTTCTACAACTCTAAAAAATCAATCAGGCGTTGATAGAAAACAACTCTTACTTATGCCACAGTCTATGGTGGAAGGTATGGCAAAGGACAGTTATCGAACCGCCCTTCAAGAAGCAAGCAAAAAAAATAAACTCAATGTCGATGCTTTTCAAGTCAGTCGCGTCAAAAGAATTAGCAATAGACTAATTGCCAACGCAACTTATTTTAAACCTGAAGCGAGTCAATGGCCCTGGGAAGTAAATGTCGAAGACAGTGACGAAGTCAATGCTT
>BJGS01000132.1 GCA_014190615.1 Methylophilaceae bacterium | reverse complement strand
ACCACGGCTAGCACCTGTGACAAGTGCAACTTGATTTTCGAGATTAATAAACATAATTTTTCCTAGATTAATTTACTTTATATGTATTTCAAATTCATCTATCGCATTCTCACTCACGAGCGCAGCAACTTTTAACTCGGAGGATATTCGCTTAGTAAGTCCTGTAAGTATTTTTCCTGGGCCGCATTCTGCAATATCACTAATGTGATGTGATGCTATTTTTTCAATCGTTTCAACCCATCTTACTGGATGGCAGAGTTGTTTTGAAAGCGCATCTTTAATTGACTTTGCCTCATCATGCACCATCACGTCTACATTATGAATGACATTAATGCTTGGCTTATGAATTGAAATGGTATCAAGATAAGCTCTTAATTCTTCGGAGGCTTTCTGCATAAGACTGCAATGTGAAGGCACGCTCACTGGAAGCAAAATAGCTCGCTTAGCCCCTTTTGATTTTGCTATGTCGATAGCTCGTTCCACTGCTAAAACATTTCCAGCAATTACTACTTGTCCCGGCGAATTAAAATTAACCGCTTCAACCACTTCGTTTTCTTGCGCTTCTTTACATGCATCTACTACCTCTTGATCAGTCATACCGAGAATAGCAGCCATCGCACCCACACCTTCAGGAACCGCTTTTTGCATGACTTCCGCCCTGTATTTCACAAGCTTTAACGCATCCTTAAATTCAATGGCATTAGAAGCGACAAGAGCGCTATATTCGCCAAGACTATGCCCTGCTAAATACGTAGGAAGTTTATCTGATTTAGATTGCCAAAGACGCCAGGTCGCAATGCCTGCTGTCAGAAGTATAGGCTGGGTATGAATTGTTTGATTGATATCTTCATTTGGCTCAGTTGCCATCTTCCAAAAATCAACATTGAGAACTTCAGAAGCTTCATTAAATGTGGATTGAATTAATGGATGGCCGTTGAAATCAGACATCATACCGATAGACTGGGAACCTTGACCTGGAAAAATAAAAGAAAAATGATTCATAGTTTACTTTATATATTTTATTTAACTATATTATTTTTAGTACTTAATTA
>BJGS01000131.1 GCA_014190615.1 Methylophilaceae bacterium | reverse complement strand
GAAAAACTTTTGAACACAATATAACGCTCCTACAAAATCTTGAATCATTTCAGTCTTTAAAGTTTCCTCTTCTTGTAGGGCTTTCCAGAAAATCATTTATCCGAAAAATTTTAAGCGGTGATCACGATGATCATTTATCAGGCAGTATTGCTGCAGCTATCCTTTCTATACTAAAAGGCGCTAAAATAGTTCGAGTTCACGATGTAAAAGAAACACAAAGTGCTATCAAGATTATGCAAACAGCTCAGGGCAAAATTTAAATATGGCAAGACAGTTTTTTGGAACAGACGGTATTCGAGGTGTGGTAGGACAAGATCCTATTACACCTGATTTTTTTATTCGTCTTGGTTTCGCGATTGGGTCAATCTTAGTCAAAAATAATCACGACAAAAAAATAAAACATCCAAGCGTCGTCATCGGCAAAGATACGAGGGTTTCAGGTTATATGCTTGAGTCAGCCTTAGAAGCAGGCTTTATTGCAGCCGGTGTTAATGTCTATTTAACTGGCCCTATGCCAACCCCTGCAATTGCTTATCTTACAAAAGCATTAAGATCACAAGCAGGCGTTGTTATTTCCGCATCCCATAACCCGTTCCCTGATAACGGCATTAAGATTTTTTCTGAAGCTGGTGAAAAATTATCTGATGCATTTGAAATAGAAGTTGAGTTAGCGTTAAATCAACCTATTAAAACTGTTTTGCCTCATGATCTCGGAAAAGCAAAGCGTGTAGATGATGCACCAGATCAATACATTGAATTTTGCAAAAGTACATTCCCAGAAAATCTTAATCTTCACGGACTTAAAATTGTGCTCGATTGTGCACATGGTGCAACTTATCATGTTGCCCCCAAAATATTTTCGGAACTTGGTGCTGAGGTAATTACGGTAGGTAATGAGCCCGATGGATTTAATATTAACTTAGATGTCGGCTCCACAAACCCAAAAACAATTAAAGAGGCCACCTTAAAACATAAAGCAGATTTAGGTATCGCCTTTGATGGCGATGGCGATCGTGTCGTCATGATTGATCACTTAGGCCACATTGTGGATGGCGATC
>BJGS01000130.1 GCA_014190615.1 Methylophilaceae bacterium | reverse complement strand
ACCACGGCTAGCACCTGTGACAAGTGCAACTTGATTTTCGAGATTAATAAACATAATTTTTCCTAGATTAATTTACTTTATATGTATTTCAAATTCATCTATCGCATTCTCACTCACGAGCGCAGCACCCTTTAACTCGGATGATATTCGCTTGGTAAGCCCTGTAAGTACTTTTCCTGGGCCGCATTCTGCAATATCACTAATGTGATGTGATGCTATTTTTTCAATCGTTTCAACCCATCTTACTGGATGGCAAAGTTGTTTTGAAAGCGCTTCTTTAATTGACTTTGCATCATCATGCATCATCACGTCTACATTATGAATGACATTAATGCTAGGCTTTTGAATTGAAATCGTATCAAGAAAAGCCCTTAATTCTTCAGAGGCTTTTTGCATAAGAGCGCAATGTGAAGGTACACTCACTGGGAGTAAAATAGCTCGCTTAGCACCTTTTGACTTTGCTATTTCGATAGCCCGTTCCACTGCTAAAACATTCCCAGCAATCACAACTTGTCCCGGCGAATTAAAATTAACCGCTTCAACCACTTCATTTTCTTGCGCATCTTTACATGCGTCTACAACCTCTTGATCCGTCATACCCAGAATTGCAGCCATCGCCCCTACACCTTCAGGGACAGCTTTTTGCATGACTTCCGCTCTATATTTCACAAGCTTTAGAGCATCCTTAAATTCAATGGCATCGGAAGCCACAAGAGCGCTATATTCGCCAAGACTATGCCCTGCTAGATAAGTAGGAAGCTTATCTGATTTAGATTGCCAGAGACGCCAAGTCGCGATACCTGCTGTAAGAAGTATAGGTTGAGTATGAATTGTTTGATTGATATCTTCATTCGACTCAGTTGCCATCTTCCAAAAATCAATATTAAGGACATCTGAGGCTTCATTAAATGTGGATTGAATTATAGGATGGGCATCAAAATCAGCCATCATCCCGACAGACTGTGAGCCTTGACCCGGAAAAATAAAAGAAAAATGATTCATAGTTCACTTTATATATTTTATTTAACTATATGATTTTTAGTACTTAATTAAAACAGATCCCCAAGTGAATCCACCACCAAAAGCTTCCATCAGCAGTGCTTCATCCCTTTTGATTTTA
>BJGS01000129.1 GCA_014190615.1 Methylophilaceae bacterium | reverse complement strand
GCGAGATTTCATTGTTACATTTTTTACCCAAAAAAAAGATACTGGGTTTGCACTAACTGCCGCACTTTTTCTTACTTTTTTGTGCACCACGGTGCTAGTCACGATGCTTAGTCGATCGCAGACCGCTGATCTAGAAAAATATCTAAAACTCAATAAACTGGAAGCAAGTAACTTATCCCGATTAGGACTTGAATCCGCCATCAGCCAAATACGAAAATTTCCATCGAATCCTGCTCAGTTTCCAGCAAATACCTGGAACACCACACCTTCTCCAAATAATGCAACTTACGATACCAATGTATGTGGGATTGCTAGCCAATTCTCATCCAATGCAGTAGTACGTATATCACTCGATCGATATCTCTATAAAAATTATGCCTTGCGTTACTTTGCCATCAATGAAATCGATGGTGCTGCTGGTTATGCTGCATTCCCAACTCAATGGCGCATTGTGAGCTGCGTGATATCAACATCCAAGCCTTATTTTGCTAAAACGCGTTCCGCACTCATTCGTTTCGCCATTCAAGATAATGGTATTGCTTTAGCGAATGGCACAGTCATTGATATGCGAGATTATTAATTATTAGGTAGGCTAGCGAGGACTGCCAAGATTCTCCAGCACGCTTCTTGCATACTTGAGATTAAGACTGCTAATATCCGAACCAAAGACAATAATTCGAGGCGGCATGAAATAGGTGGTGGGAGAAGCGCTGGCCGACGGAAGTGGAGATGGGATGCTCGAAGGACATTGTGAATTAGGGCTTAACGTCCAATTACCATTGTAACTAACTACTTTGCATATTCGTCCATCCAGCATTGCGATATTCATTTCTAAAATACCATGGGTATTAAATATGGCATTCATCTCTGCATTTAACGCTACTGCCGCTCCCGCATCAGTGCAATCAATGCCATATATGTAAGCACTGCCACTTTTAAAATAACAATTCCCCGATATATTGATCACTCGATATTTAAGACTCGGTGGGCTATCCGTCTTGACATTGTGTAAAAATAATTTTTTAGGAGAGCTTGCAGCATCTCCGGTCGCACTTGCAAGCGTGTTATCGACCACGATATCGATATTGGCACCTGTAACGTAAGCCTGTGGGTTGGTATTAAGCTTTTCGATGAGGGCGGTATTGGCGATGGAACTATGATAGAGCGCGTAAAAACTATTGAAAATAAGCTCTGCTTTTTCATGCCAGATTACTCTTTTTTGCGCGGCGCCACTTCTCTGCTCTAACATAGCAATCGACTTAAATCCGGAGTACAT
>BJGS01000128.1 GCA_014190615.1 Methylophilaceae bacterium | reverse complement strand
GTGCCATCAAAGAATTAGAAAACCAATCCGAGCGAGATGTTATTACCCAGTTGTTAGCGCAAGGACATCATATTGATGTGACTAAAGTCAATTACGGAATACTTACTCAAGGGCTTGATTGGACCTTGAACATCATTCAAAAATGGACTTTTGATTTATTGCTTAGCTTTCATACCCAGCAGAGTTACTATTTTAAAAAAGAAGAAGCGCGCATTCACTCTCAAGCAAAGCAACTTAATCTGGATGCCTTACTTTTATTTACAAATGAATTGAATGCATTAAAAAAAATTGCATCACACCCCATTAATCAAGAGCTTCAATTGCAAAATATTTTTATTAAATTTAAACAGATTTTTGAGCCATCATGACTAATTTTGTTGACTCTCATTGCCATATCAATTTTCCAGAGCTCTATGAAAACATAGATGCTATTTTGTCTAAAATGGCATCGAATAAAGTCACGCATGCTCTATGTGTAAGTGTCACCTTAGATAAATTTCCTGATATTTTTAAAATGGCTAATACCTACCCACATATTTTTGCGTCCGTAGGTGTGCACCCTGATTATGAGGATATTGACGAACCCACCGTTGAAGAGTTATGTCATTTCGCCAAAGAAAAAAAAGTGGTAGCCATTGGTGAAACTGGATTGGATTACTTTAGGGTGCAAGGTGATCTTACTTGGCAAAGAGATCGTTTTAGAACGCATATCAAAGCAGCTATTCGATCAAATTTACCTCTTATTATTCACACACGAAATGCAGCAGAAGACACCTTAAAAATTATACGAGAAGAGGGTGCTGATAAAGTAGGGGGCGTGATGCACTGCTTTACCGAGTCGCTAGATGTTGCCTTGGAAGCTATCAAGCTTAATTTTTATATTTCATTTTCAGGTATTGTGACCTTTAAGAATGCTATTGAGCTTAAAGAAGTCGCGAAATCTATTCCTCTTGATCGCATCCTCATCGAAACTGATTCGCCTTATCTGGCACCTGTGCCTTTTCGAGGAAAAATAAACGACCCATCGAATGTCATTCATGTAGCAGAAGAGATAGCCAAACTAAAAAATATTTCTGTGGAAGAAGTGGGTACGGCAACTACACATAATTTCTTTAAGCTTTTTTCAAAATGCAGCCCATCGAATTAACTATTCTTGGTGCCGGATCGAGTGCTGGAACGCCTGTGGTCGGATGCAATTGCGCAACTTGTTTATCTAGCAACCCAAAAAATAAACGTACACGCTGCTCATCACTTATTAAATTGGGAACAGGGGAGCATATTCTTATTGATACGAGCCCTGATCTTAGATTTCAATCTTTAAGAGAATCGATACCTAGAGTTGATGCGGTGCTTTATACCCATACCCATGCTGATCATCTCCATGGCATTGATGATTTAAGAGCTTTCTGCCAATTACACAAAATGCAAATACCTATTTACGCTAAAAAAGAAGCGCTCGACCAGATCGCATTAAAATTTGGTTATGCCTTGGGTGAGCCCAAGGGTTTTTGGGAGATGCCCGTC
>BJGS01000127.1 GCA_014190615.1 Methylophilaceae bacterium | reverse complement strand
ACACCCCTTGTGGCTCAATTCAAAGATAATTTTTTCCCGTCTTTAGCGCTTGATATGCTGCGCGTTGCTCAAGGCGCGAGTAATCATGTCATGAAGCAGAGTGAACTCGGTGAATCGATTCTTATTAAAACAGGGCAACTTAATATCAAGGCCAATGACGAGGGCTCATTCATTTTTCATCATGGACACACAGATCGTTTTGCACAGATTCCAGCGTCTGAGATATTGAGTAACAAAACGTTTGATCTTAAAAATAAGATTGTCATTATCGGGGCTTCAGCCGCAGGATTAGGCGATATTCACTCGAGTAATCTTGAGGATGACATTCCAGGACCGCTTTTTCATTTACAGTTGATGGATCAGGTATTATCCGAGCGCTTCATTACCTACCATATTTTTTATGATCGATTGATTTTCGTGTTTTGTGCAGGCATCTCAATTTTATTCTCGTTTATTACGTTACGCGTAGCTTATCGGTATGTGTTAATTGCAATACCTACTATTGCTGTCCTGCTAATTTTTTTGAGTGTTGAACGGTTCTTACATGTAGGATTTATTTTTAATACACCCATTGCTTTGTTATTACTCTTTAGTGGTTCAATGACAACTTACTTTAGTCAAATTGCGCAAAAAATTATTCTAGGGCGCGCCGTTGAAAAAGATATCGCAGACGCTAAAGATGTGCAAACCACTCTATTTCCAGCGCCCGATAGTATCAGTAATGTTTCGGGGGGAGTGATCCCTTACAAATCCTTATCAGGTGACTTTATTGACTATTTTAAAGTCGGCAATAAGATTTGTTTTATTGAGGGCGACGTATCAGGAAAGGGTATTCCTTCAGCTTTATTGATGGCAAGATCGGTAGCACTGTTTCGTTTATTTGCTAGACATAATTTAACTGCAGATGCGATAGCTAAACGAATCAATGATGAGCTTTATTCCCACGGGACTGCAGATAAATTTGTCACTTCAGTCATGGGCTGGTATGACATGGAGAAGCAAGAACTTACCTTTGTAAACTGTGGGCATAATCCTGTGTTGCTGCTTGATGAATCAGGGCACCAGCTTTTTGATCAGACATCTCCCCCTCTGGGTGTAGTGGGTAAGGAGGACTTCAGCCCAAGCATTGTGACCTTAGCTTATACACCCTTGAGCGTTCTATATATTGTCACGGATGGCATCTCTGAGGCGATGATTAAAGTTACAAAAGATAAGGAGCAGGAGATTGGTATGGAAGGTCTTTTGCGGATCACACAAAAACAAACAACATTAAGTGCGATAGAAAGGGCTACGCAAACATTAGCGCTTATTCGTAGCCAAAAGTTAAGGGCAACGGATGACGCTACGATTCTAGTCATCATGCATGAAGAGATTGCCTCTGAAGCAAGCTCTTCAAAGAATGAAAATCAATCTTAATCTAAAGCCTGGTTTCTCTCTCATTGAGCTTTTAGTCGCGATGGCGATTATTAGTCTTGTCATGTACTCCGGATTTAAGTCGATTGCTATGTTAGAGCAGAGAAGTGGCGCCGCGCAAAAAAGAGTAATCTGGCATGAAAAAGCAGAGCTTATTTTCAATAGTTTTTACGCGCTCTATCATAGTTCCA
>BJGS01000126.1 GCA_014190615.1 Methylophilaceae bacterium | reverse complement strand
TGGCTACCACTTTTTTTTCTTTGGCGAAATGACATAAATCTTCAACGGTGGGTTCTTCAATATCCTCATAATCAGGGTGCACACCTACGGACGCAAAAATATGTGGGTAGGTATTAGCCATTTTAAAAATATCAGGAAATTTATCTAAGGTCACACTTACGCATAGAGCATGCGTGACTTTATTCGATGCCATTTTAGACAAAATAGCATCTATGTTTTCATAGAGCTCTGGAAAATTGATATGGCAATGAGAGTCAACAAAACTGGTCATGATGGTTCAAAAATCTGTTTAAATTTAATAAAAATATTTTGCAATTGAAGCTCTTGATTAATGGGGTGTGATGCAATTTTTTTTAATGCATTCAATTCGTTTGCAAAAGAAAGTAAGGCGTCCAGATTGAGTTGCTTTGCTTGTGAGTGAATGCGCGCTTCTTCTTTTTTAAAATAATAACTCTGCTGGGTATGAAAGCTAAGCAACAAATCAAAAGTCCATTTTTGAATGATATTTAAGGTCCAATCAAGCCCTTGAGTAAGTATTCCGTAATTGACTTTAGTCACATCAATATGATGTCCTTGCGCTAACAACTGGGTAATAACATCTCGCTCGGATTGGTTTTCTAATTCTTTGATGGCACTGAATGGTGAGCCGCCAGTGAATGAAAGTAAACTTTCGTCATAAGTTATTTTTTCATCAGTCAAAAATAGTCTAGACTCTTCTAGAGAAGGTCCTCGAAAATCTATTAGCTGGCATCGACTTCGAATGGTAGCGATTAACTTCTGTGCTTGACTCGTCACAAGAATAAATAATGTATTTTCTGGAGGCTCCTCTAAAATTTTAAGGAGTGCATTAGATGCGGCTTGATTAAGTGCATCAGCCGGCTCAATCAAAACGATTCGCTTACCTTTTTCCTGATGCGCTGAAAGTTCCAGATATTCTGATAGCTCTCGTATTTGGTCAATGACAATATTTTTTTTTCGGACAGTTTTTCTTTTTGAAGACTCATCATCATCACTTTCAACAGGAGCAATATGTTTAAAGTCAGGATGTGATTCTGGAAACCAGTTACAACTTACACATGTTTCACATGGTAAATAATTAGCAAGGGGGCTTTGACATAAATAAGATTTTGCAAATGTCATCGCAAAATCATGTTTTCCTATACCTTCCTTACCTTTAAAAATTAAGGCATGAGGTAATTTTTTATTCTGATGCATAGCATTCCAGGCATCTTGTAACCAGGGATAAATAGAATGCATCATAAAATACTTTTTATGGCCTCAATGACGTCATGAGATACAGATTCAATGGGTTGATTTGCATTAATAATTCTATAGCGATTAGGATATTGTCTTGCAAGATCTAAGTAAACATTCCTCAAGCGATTAAAAAAAGCTTCGCTTTCTTTCTCAAATTTATCAGGTGTCCTATTCTTTTTTAAGCGATCAATACTTACCTCAACAGGTAAGTCAAAAAGCAAAGTGAGATCAGCTTTAAGATCGGGATGTACCCATGCTTCTAGTGTCTCTATTTTAGAATAGGCTACATGCTTTCCACCGTATTGATAGGCATATGTTGCGTCAGTAAATCTGTCAGACACAACAAATAACCCCTCATCGAGTGCCGGCTTAACTACTTCTGCAATATGTTCTCTTCTGTCTGCAACCATAAGAAGTGTCCAGGTTTCCGGA
>BJGS01000125.1 GCA_014190615.1 Methylophilaceae bacterium | reverse complement strand
TCATGGCCTCACTGGCACTCCATCTGAGATGAAACATTTAGGCCGTGTCATTTCACGTAAAGGCATTTCAGTGGCATGTCCTGAATTGGCGGGACATTGCAAATCGATTCAAGCTTTAAAAAAAACCAAATGGCAAGATTGGTATCTTTCTGTTGAAAAGGCATTCGACGCTTTAAAGGAAGAGTTCGAATACGTTTTCATTACAGGGCTTTCTATGGGTGCATTGATGGCGATGATGATTGACGCTAAACGACCCAATCAAGTGGCGGGTGTGATCCCTTTATCCTCTACCTTCTTTTATGATGGTTGGAATATTTCAAAATTCCAACAAAAAGTACTTTTACCCATTGTGCTTTATTCACCGCTTAAATATTTTTTAGAGTGGGAAGAAAAATCGCCCTACGGTATTAAGTGTGAAAGAACGCGAGCACTCGTGCATTCCATTTTACAAAATAAAGATGCAAGAACAGCCGATAAAATTGGTTACTTTAAAACACCTGCGACCGTGATCTTAGAAAGTTTTCATTTAATCCGAGCCACAGAAAAAATTATGAAAGATGTGACTTGTCCCCTCCTGATCGTGCATTCGACCGAAGACGAGTTGGCAAGTATTAAAAATGCCTATTATGTCGAAAAACATGTGTCATCTAAACATATTGAAACGATGTATATCGATGACACTTATCATGTGGTGACATTAGATAAAAGAAAAGATGATATTGGTAAACGCATGGCGGCATTTTGTTATGCCATTCAAGGTTTATAATAAAAGCTGTTGAACGAATGTTAAGGATAAAAAATGAATTCATTTGAAATGGTCTCAAACGCAATTGCAAAAAAATTAGAAATTGATGTGGCGACCATTAAACCTGAAAGCACCTTAGAAGAGCTGGGCCTAGATTCTCTAGACACCTTTGATATTATTTTTGAAGCGGAAGATAAATTAGGCATTAAAGTGCCTAACGATCAAGTCGATGTTAAAACCATTCAAGATATGACGAATCTTCTTGATGAATTGCTCGCTAAAAAAGTATAAAAATAAATGAGCAACACCTCATTAAGAAGAGTCGTCGTCACCGGCATAGGTGTGGTATCCCCTGTCGGCAATACACCAGATGCTTTCTTTAATGCATTGCTCAACGGCCAATCAGGTATTAAACGTTTAGAGTCCGAATTCACTGATCAATTAGAAGCTAAACTCGCAGCGCAAGCAACTTTCGATGGGACTGAACATTTCACAAAACAAGAGTTAGCGTTACTCGATCGTGTCAGTCAGTTCGCTTTATATTCCGCACGAGAAGCTCTAAAAGATTCGAACTTAGATTTAGCCACCATGAATTTAGATCGCATGGGTTCTTTTATTGGCACTGGTATGGGCGGTGCGAGTTCGACTGAAGAAGGTTACGATCGACTATTTAATCTAAAAGCGAGACGCTTAAAACCTTTTACGGTATTGATGGCGATGAATGGTGCCGCAGCGTCACAAATTGCGATGCAGTTTAAATTAAAAGGCCCTAATATTACTTATACGACGGCATGTTCATCCTCTGCCGTTGCTATCGGCGAAGCCTACCGACAAATTAAGCATGGCTATACCGATGCTGCTTTTGCAGGCGGCACCGAAGCCCTTCTTACTTTTGGTACGATTAAAGCATGGGAAGCCCTACGCACCTTAGCTGAAGAAGACCCAATTGATCCTAC
>BJGS01000124.1 GCA_014190615.1 Methylophilaceae bacterium | reverse complement strand
GGTGAACTCTTTTAATGGTACTTCCATCGAAATCATTCATACGGATGCGGAAGGCCGCATGGTCTTAGCCGATACGTTAACCCTAGCTTCACGGTTGAAGCCTGACATGATGATGGATTTTGCAACCCTCACAGGAAGTATGGCAACAGCATTAGGCGATCGCTACAGTGGCGTGATATCTAATCGACCTGAATTATCTTGTTTAGCTGTGGGGGCTGGAAGTGAGTCAGGGGAGCGCATTGCGGCATTTCCATTTGATGAAGATTACGAAGAGGATCTTGAGAGTGGTATTGCAGATATTAAGCAATGCACACTTGAAGGCGGCCCTGATCATATTCATGCTGCGCGCTTCTTAAATCGTTTTATTGAAAACAATATACCTTGGTTACATACCGACCTATCATCAAGCAATCGAAAAGGCGGACTTGGTGCGGCATTAAGTGAAGTGAATGGCTTTGGTGTAGGTTTTGGTATTCAGGTTTTGAAAAAAGTTTTACAAAAGTAATTTTAAAATTTTGCCCTCGTAGCTCAGTGGATAGAGCATCCCCCTCCTAAGGGGAGGGTCACAGGTTCAACTCCTGTCGAGGGCGCCAATTAAATCAATGACTTATAAGGTTTTTTAAATTATTTTTTTTATATTTAATTAATTTGTAATCACTGTTGTAAAAGATCAATCGAAAGATATACATGTATAAAGTGTTAATGAAATTTTATGAAACTCAAATATACACTTGTCGTGCACTTCTAGATAATTAATTATCGTCGATAAAGAGTAGAATTAATATTTAAGAAACATCTTTTTAGTGAAGATTTTACGTCTGTGGTTTAAAAAATGACTGTTAAAAATTTATTCAAATTAAAGTGAGAAAATTAAAATGAAATTTGAGACCAAAGCTATTCACGCGGGCTATACGCCTGATCCTATTACTAAATCAGTTGTTCCACCTATATATCAAACTGTCGCATATGCTTTTGATAGCGCACAACACGCTGCTGATTTATTTGATCTTAAGGTGCAAGGAAATATCTATACCCGTATTATGAATCCAACAGCATCAGTTCTTGAAGCTCGAGTTGCTGAGCTTGAAGGAGGTATAGGGGCTTTGGCGCTAGCTTCAGGCCAGTCTGCAGTCACATATGCAATTCAGACGATCACTGAAGCAGGTGACAATATTGTGTCCTCCAGCGCACTTTATGGTGGGACTTATAATCTATTTGCTCATACCTTACCGCAATATGGCATTGAGACTCGTTTTGCTGACTATAGAAATGCTAAAAGCTTTGAACCCCTAATTAACGAGAGAACAAAAGCTATTTATGTTGAATCTTTGGGAAATCCGCAAGGTAATGTAACCGATATATCTGCAATGGCAGAAGTAGCCCATAAGCATGGTGTTCCGCTGATTGTTGATAATACAGTCCCAAGCCCATATCTTTGCAGACCTATTGAACATGGAGCTGATATTGTTATTCAATCGTTGACAAAATATATGGGAGGTCATGGTAATAGTCTAGGAGGAGCTATTATTGATTCAGGAAAATTTCCCTGGACCGAACATAAAGAAAAATTTAAGCGTTTGAATGAGCCGGATGTAAGTTATCACGGTGTGGTGTATACGGAAGCTCTTGGCCCTGCAGCTTATATTGGTCGCGCAAGAGTTGTACCTCTTCGTAATATGGGTGCAGCAATTTCCCCCTTTAATAGCTTTTTAATTTTACAAGGGATTGAAACTTTACCCATCAGAATGGACCGTATCTGTGAGAATACTTTGGAGGTTGCTAATTTTTTGAAACAACATACCAAAGTTCAATG
>BJGS01000123.1 GCA_014190615.1 Methylophilaceae bacterium | reverse complement strand
TGGCGGAAGAGGTGAGATTCGAACTCACGGAGGGGATGAACCCTCGACGGTTTTCAAGACCGCTGCCTTAAACCGCTCAGCCACTCTTCCGGAGCGAGAATTCTATCATAACCTTTAATCATCTTGAAGGTCTGAATCGGGGAATAAAACCTCAGAAAATCCAAAATTACTCAAATCCTCAATTCTCATTGGATACAGAACGCCATCTAGATGATCACACTCATGCTGAACAACTCTCGCATGAAAGTCACTCACTTTGCGATCAATAGGATTGTGATTCAAATCATAACCTTGATAGTGAAGATTTTTAAATCTTGGCACTAACCCTCTCATACCAGGAACGGAAAGACATCCTTCCCACCCTTCTTCTATTTCTTCATCAATGAAAGTGAGTTTTGGATTAATTAAAATAGTGTAAGGTACCTCTTCTGCATCTGGGTACCTTGGTGTTTTTTCTACACCAAAGATAACAACCCTTAAGCTAACACCAATTTGAGGTGCTGCAAGACCTGCACCGTTCAGAGCATGCATCGTATCTTGCATGTCTTCAATGAGATCTCTTAAAGCTTGGCTTTTGAAATCATGAACCGGCTCTGCGACATTCAAGAGCAATGGGTCCCCCATTTTTAATACTTGTCTAATAGCCATTTAATTTTTTAAAATAACTTCTTGAATAAGCTTAACCACATCCGTCATCATGAGACGGCACACATCGTTATCACAAAGCTCATTAATACTAGAGAATGAAATAGCATCTTTACTCAGCCCTCTTCCGGCAGCGTGATTAACCATAGGACATATAGCCGCATAAGCGATATTGAGTTCTTTTGCTAGAACAGCTTCTGGCATTCCAGTCATTCCGACTATAAAGACTCCATCCTTCTCAAGACGATTAATTTCAGCAGCTGTTTCTAATCTTGGTCCCTGAACAGCCGCATACACGCCATCAGCTATGATTGAATTTAAAGAAGATTGAGCAATATTAAGAATAGCTTTTCTCAAAGGTTCGTCATAAGGATAAGTAAAATCAATATGCTTCACCGGCATTTCAGCGCCATCAAAATAAGTGTTTTTACGTCCATACGTGTAATCAATGATCTGGTTTGGAATGCATATAGTGCCGGGCTTTACTTTGCCATCAATCACACCAACAGTTGCCACTGAAATTATTTTTGTAACACCAACTGATTGTAATGCCCATATATTGGCACGATAATTAATTTCATGAGGTGGTATCGTATGGCCTGAACCATGGCGAGCTAAGAAAACAATATTTTTACCTGATAATGTTCCAAAAATGAGTGGTTGAGATGGCTCCCCGTAAGGCGTCCTTATAAGTTCGCGCTTTACAACTTTCAGCTCTTGAATTGAAGCTAAGCCTGTACCGCCAATAATACCAAACATAAAACTCACCTTACCTATTAAAGATTTCTATTCTATAACATACTAACGCCTATGAAGCCCACACAATCCATAATGAGCCGTTACAAAATCGCTCAATCAAAAAATCATTATGAAAATTTTACCGTAGGGTCTTTAGTACTAGGCAAAAATATGCGTGAAGCAATTATGACTTTATATGCTTTTGCTAGGCTTGGTGATGACATTGCGGACGAAGGAAATCATTCAAAAAAAGAACGTACTGAACAGATTCAATACCTCAAAAATCATCTCAAAAAAATTGAATTAAATCAAAAAATTAATGACAGTTATTTCAAAATATTACAAATTTTATATATAAAATATAAATTTAAAATCAATAACTTATATAGATTTATTAATGCGTTTAATGAAGATATTAATCATCATCAATATGCT
>BJGS01000122.1 GCA_014190615.1 Methylophilaceae bacterium | reverse complement strand
TTTGCTCTTCCGGCTTCCAAGTTTTGACAATCTTTAATACATCATCAAACGTATTGAAAGTGTGATGTTTGACGTTATTTTTTTCACAATGCTTAATGAGTGACGACTTCGCAAACACAATATCCGCATGCAAGGCTAAACACGCATCTGATTTTCCATCTCCTATCAAAACGACGGGGCCTCCTACTTTTTTACTTACATAATCGGCAACAGCGCATTTACACATACCATTACCGCCCTTGCAATCAGGATCGCGTAATGGAAAAGTAATTTCAATCCCGCGCTCTTTATAATTAAGACGATTAGAGAACGTTTGAATCTCAGGCCATCCTGCTTGTCTTGTAGCTACCTTAATTGAATGGTCCAAACCATCGCTCGCGATCACTAACTTAGCGAATTTTTTCACGTGCTCATAAAAGGGCAAAAAGCTCTCATCAAGCTGAATGCTTCGAAAAAAATTTTCTAAGCTTAAGAGATCAGAATCCACCATGTCGATTTGCTTAGACATGCATTCAAGCCCTGTCATTCTGCCGTCGAGCCATTCTTTCTCTAACTCTTCCCAGCTAGGGTCAGCGAACTTCTCGAGTAGCTGATCGATGGTATCGCGCTTTGAAATGGTGCCGTCAAAATCGACTACAAAAAGCATGCTTTTCTTTCATGAAATGATGCCACTATCTTATCGTTCAAGACTTACAAGAAACTGACAAAAGGACCGTAAAACGCTTCAAATATTAAATATAAAAGCTTTCAATTGGCTTACAATTTCATGTAAATACATGAATGAAAGTCATAAATGAAGATTTTACTGATTGAAGATGATGAAGTGATTGGCGATGCCGTCAAAACGTCTCTTGAGAAAGCAGATTA
The DNA here is from genome assembly GCA_014190615.1 of Methylophilaceae bacterium. Lineage (GTDB taxonomy): Bacteria > Pseudomonadota > Gammaproteobacteria > Burkholderiales > Methylophilaceae > Methylopumilus. Next base: position 958 of record BJGS01000122.1, on the reverse strand, counting down.
TCTTGTTGAGTGGGCCAAGAATGGTTTGGAGGGTGAAATTGCCTTAACGGACCAACATTTTGAAGCCATCATTCTTGATTTAGGGTTGCCTAAAAAAGGTGGTCTAGAAATTTTAAAAAATTTACGTTCAAAAAAAATTAAATTTCCTGTGCTTATCATTTCAGCCAATGAAAATTTTGATAACAAAATTTTAGGACTTGATTTGGGCGCAGATGACTATCTGGCTAAACCTTTTAATCTTCAAGAGCTTCATGCAAGACTCCGTGTTGTCATCAGGCGGAATAATCAATCTTCCGACAATATGATTGAATTTGGGCCTTTAAGTTTTGATATTAAACAAAGGGCATTTCTGATTAAGGGCAAAGAACTTAATTTATCTAAACGGGAGCTTAATTTACTCGAAGTATTCATCTTAAAAAATAATCGCTCTATTACGAAAGAAGCCTTACTTGAAAAACTTTATGGTTGGGATGATGAAATTTCAGAGAATGCGATTGAGGTTTATATTCATCGTGTCAGAAAAAAACTCAAGCCTTACGGCATTGAAATTATTAATCGTCGGGGCTTAGGCTATAGCCTAAGTTTGGTTTAAAAAAACTTTGAAAAAAAATCTCTCCACCCAGAAACTGATCATCCAATGGATTTTGATCCCGATGATGATCATCATCATCCTGGATTCCACTTTTCTATTCTATCAAGGTGATACATTAAGACGCGAAACATTCGACCGTGATTTAGCTGAAACCGCAAAAAGCTTAGGTCTTATTTTTAAAAAATCAGGTGAAAAGAAAGTGCATGATATCGATGAATACTCTGTCTCGCTCTTACTTAAAGAGCCTCACGATAAGATGTTTTATTCCATCAGAGATGATCAAGGTCGTTTTCTATTTGGTAACCCTGAAGTGGCATATCATGCAGCGGAAGATCTCGATCCCACAGACCCTGATGACTTTAATGT
>BJGS01000121.1 GCA_014190615.1 Methylophilaceae bacterium | reverse complement strand
AATTTCTTAGCAAGAATCGTTGTGATTGCCGCTGTAAGTGTTGTCTTACCATGGTCAACGTGACCAATTGTGCCAACGTTCACATGGGGTTTGGTACGTTCAAATTTGCCTTTTGCCATAATGTTATATCCTTAATTAATTACATTCTTCAAAAATATCTACTGGTGCCCATGGCGGGAATCGGACCCGCGACCTCTCCCTTACCAAGGGAGTGCTCTACCACTGAGCCACATGGGCGTGTCCAAATTCTCAAAATATCTGGAGCGGGCGACGAGGTTCGAACTCGCGACATTTAGTTTGGAAAACTAATGCTCTACCAGCTGAGCTACACCCGCACACCCATGGATCTTAAATCTCCACGTCACCTCCATAAAGAGGTCATTACTCATGGTGGAGGGGGAAGGATTCGAACCTTCGTACTCAGAGAGAACGGATTTACAGTCCGTCGCCTTTAACCACTCGGCCACCCCTCCAAACCGAACCCTAAATTATGTTGGTTTTTTTGAGTTTTGTCAAACTAATTAGGGACTTATAGTAAGGGAATAAATACGAAGTAAATGGTGCCGGATGTCGGAATCGAACTGACGACCTTCGCATTACAAGTGCGCTGCTCTACCAACTGAGCTAATCCGGCGTTATTAAGGAGGCGCTACTATACCAATTTATTTAAATATGAACTAGTTTTTTAGCTTTTAACTAAGGTTAATTTAGGTCTATCAGGTGATTTTTTTTCCTTTTTTTGGCCTATTTCTTGATCCTCTTTCACTTCAAAGAACAATCCTTCACCATTTTCTTTAGCATAAATACCTTCCACACCAGAAATAGGCAAATATAAATTTTGAGGTGCGCCATTAAATCTTGCTGTAAAGGTGATCGCTTCGTTACCCATCAATAAATCTTTAATAGATGCAGGGCTTAAATTAAGCAAAATTTTTCCATCTTTAATAAAGCCTCTAGGGGCTAAAGTATTTTGATCTATTTTTACGAGTAGAAAAGGCGTTAATTGCTCAGCAACACACCATTCATAAATTGCTCTTACAAGGTAAGGTTTGGTTGAAGCTGATTTTGCCATTGGTGCTAATTATTTTCTCATTGCTTTTTCTGAAGGTGTCATCGCATCAGCATAAAGTGGTCTTGAAAATAATTTCTCTGCATATTTAAGTAATGGGGCTGCTTGATTTGGAAGCTCAATACCGTAGTGGCCTAAGCGCCATAATAAAGGAGCAATCGCAACATCTAACATTGAAAACTCATCACTTAACAAATGTTGTTGTTTGGAAAAAATTGGGACAATCAAAAGTAAATTGTCACGCACATGTTTTCTTGCAATTTCTTTGCGCGCTTCATCTGATGATTCTAAAGCTGGGATATGAACAAATAATTGTTTTTCAAAATCACTTAAAAATAAACGTGCACGAGCTCTCATCACTGGATCAGCTGGCATAAGCTGAGGGTGAGGAAAACGCTCATCTATATATTCATTAATAATATTAGCGTCTGTTAATACCAAATCTCTTTCTACCAAAACAGGAACAGAATTATGTGGACTTAATATAGCTAAATCTTCTGGTTTATTTGCTAAGTCAACATCAACAACTTCAAAATCCATACCTTTTTCAAATAGGACAATTCTGCAACGATGGCTAAAAGGATCAATCGAGCCTGAATATAATTTCATCATAATTATTTAATATCTTTCCAAAATTCTTTCTTAAGTTTGACTGTTAAAACCAATAACAATCCGAGGAATAACAAAACATAATACCCCATATGAAGTCTTTTTACCTTTGAGGGTTCTGACATAAATGTGAGGTAATTTACAAGATCGCCTACAAACGCATCATATTCTTT
>BJGS01000120.1 GCA_014190615.1 Methylophilaceae bacterium | reverse complement strand
TTGATTTTCTATTGACCTGTTTATTCTAGAATAAAAATTAGTGTCCAAATTACTAGGCATATCATTTTCTTGTACATACATGTCGGGGCGAGTTTGTATCAACTTTTTTCTTTCTTCTACTAAAGTGTTTTCTTGTGTACCTGTAATAAGCGGTTGATATTTTATTAAATTCTTCATTTTTTCTATTTCTTCTTGTCGTGAATTAGCAAGACTATTCATAACTTCCAAATGTTTACCTGTAGACGGTGTGTTAATGTTGTACCCCTCTATTTTTGGCCTAGATTTAAGTTCGTTTAATATTAGCAAAATTTGATCTCCTATATTTTTATAACTTTGTATTTCTGCTATATCTGTGGGCGACTTATCAGGATTCCTTTCTTTCCGGTCTGCCGCACTCCGAATATCTTTGTAATCATGCTCGTATTTATTTATATAATAATCTAACTGACTTCTAAAATATTTATTTTTTGGTGCTCCTTCTAACTCTGTTAAATCCGTTATGAGACCTTCATCATTTTTTATACTAAACAAATTTTTAAATCTATCCCTGCTCTCAATAGCAGGAATAACACTTTCCGTACTTTTATCTACTAAACTTTTTATATTTGTATGATCTTCAATAGAAGATGGCCATATTTCTTCTCGTTTTTCTTGTAGGGGATCTCTTGTTGTACTAGCGTCTTTTGTAGAAATGCCATGTTTTTTAAGATACTCTTCCATAAACATTTCATAATTTTGTTTTTGTGTTGCAATAAACATTTTCTGTTCAGGAGTTGCTGATGTTATCCGAGGTTCATTTTGCTTTGAGGTGTTATCATCATACTCTATAGCTTCTGGAGAACGATAAAGTTCGGCTGAGTTTAGTACACCCATTCGCCATTCTTGATATTTTTGCCACATAATTCTTCCTGCTTCATTAAGACTCTCAATATTCTGTGGCTCCGCGCTCCATTCTGGATTTTTTTCAAATATTCCGTCTCTAATATTTCTGTAGTTTGATGTAGCTTCATCATAGGCATTTAGTTTTTCACGGAGTTCTAGCTGGAAACCGTACCCTTGTGCAAGACGATTTTTATACATTCGATCTGCGTAAGCAGTCGAAGAAAGACGATTTTTAGACATTTGATCTGCGTAAGCAGTCGAAGAAAGTTTATCAACAAGTGCAGGCACTGGGCCCGTTCCGTATTGTGTAGTAGCTCTAGCTGGAGGAGTATATTCAGGATTAACATACCCTAAATTAGCGTACTTGTAAATTAAGGGAATAGCAGAATTCCAATTCCATCCCGTCATATCATTAAATCCACTTACTACTTTGTCAGTTACTGCATATTTAAACAATGGCATTAAGTCTCTAGCCATGGCTATTGGATCGGTTTTGTGTCCGTACATTTTTGCAGCTGTTACACCTAATAGTGCCAACGGACCATATTTAGATATAGTGTCTCCGTAACCAGACTCTTTTATTGCCTCTCCCAATAAGTTAAACTCTACGCCGCCCGGTACAGCACTTCCAATCATTCCCGGAATCATTGAAGGTGTAAAATTATTTTTAGGATTAAGAAGATTAAGAAAGCTAAAATTACTGTTATCTAATCTTTCTTTAGACGGCAATATTTTTGATAAGACCTTGTCGTAGAATGGTTGACCATATCCTGTAGGGTCAGCCCAAAATTCTTTGGTTGGAAAAAAACTGTTGGATTGTGTTGTAGGTGCTGATGCAAAACCTTTGTTTTCAGGTGTTGTAGGTGCTGATGCAAAACCTTTGTTTTCAGGTCGTGGAATATTTTCAAATGCAAATTGTGCTGGAGGAGGAGCAACAGCTGGGCGCAATCCCATTAGGCGACGCTCGTCAGTTGGAGGTAC
>BJGS01000119.1 GCA_014190615.1 Methylophilaceae bacterium | reverse complement strand
GCCTTGTTCTTTGAGATCGCGTATTGTTCTTGCTAAATTTGTTACCACGATGAAAGGTACAGACTCGGCTGCGCCTGAGGCGACCTTTCTCGCAGTCGCATTAAGTCCAACCGCTCGATCTTTAGGTGCAATGACAGCATGCACGCCCATACCATCGGCAACTCTTAAACATGCGCCCAAATTATGTGGGTCTTCTACACCGTCTAGAATAAGAAAAAATGCAGGCTCTTTTAAGTCACCCTCTAAAATATCCTCAACGGTTTTATATGGGATGACTAAGGGAATAATTTTAGCGACAACACCCTGATGCTTCGATTGCGAAGCAATGCCATCTAACCTTACGCGATCCACCATTAATATACGAATATTATTTTCTTTAGCTAATTCAATAATTTCTTTGGCTCTAGGATCGTTACGATCACTATCCAAATAAATTTCTTGTATGCTTCTTGATGATTGCCTTAGTTGGCTGATAATTGGATGAAATCCAAAAATGATCTGGCTTTGCGACATATTATTTAGCTCTTATTTTCTTTTTACTTCTGGGTGCTCTGGATGATTTAGGTGCGCTTTTATGTTTTGTTTCCTGAGATTTCTTTTTGTGATGACTCGCTTTGTCTTTGAAGAAATTTTTTGGTTTTCGATCCTTCAATGATGATTTCTGAACTTCCTGATGACTCTCAAGACTGAAATCGATTTTGCTAAGTTCCAGATCCACACGTACTAATTTAACTTTTAGGCGATCACCTAGGCGATAGATCACGTGTGATCTTTCACCCACCATGGCATGTCTTGCTTTGTCATAAGTAAAGTAATCATTGCCCAACTCTGTAACATGCAATAGACCTTCAATATAAATACCATCAATGGACACAAATAAACCAAAACTTGTGACACCTGCAACGGTACCTTCGTAGATTTCTCCAATTTTATCTTGCATGTAATAACATTTAAGCCATGAAGATACATCGCGTGTTGCATCATCCGCTCTTCTTTCAGTCATGGAGCAATGCTGGCCTAAAACATGCCAATTGGCTGCAGGCATTTTCTTTTTTTCTAGAGTGGCTTTAATAGCACGATGAATTAAAAGATCTGGATATCGACGTATCGGAGAAGTAAAGTGTGCGTAAGCTTCGTAAGCTAACCCAAAGTGACCAAAATTATCCGGGCTATAAACAGCTTGTTGCATCGACCTTAATAAGACCGTTTGCAATAAATGCTCATCGGGTCTGCCCTTGATTTTTTCAATCACTGTTGCATAGTCTTTAATGCTAGGTTTATTTCCACCACCCAACATAAAGCCAAACTCTGCCAGGAATATTTGCAAGTTTTCAAGTCGTTCTTCAGTGGGTCCTTCATGGATTCTATAAAGCGCTGGATGCTCATGTTCAATTAAAAAATTAGCTGCACACACATTGGCTGCTAGCATGCACTCTTCGATAATGCGATGGGCTTCATTTCGAATGACAGGTTCAATACGATCAATTTTTCCTTGATCATTAAAAATCATAATTGTTTCGGATGAGGCAAACTCAATCGCGCCACGTGCATGTCTTTGTTTGGTGAGTAATTTATATACGGACTCAAGATTTTTAATGTGCGGGATAATTGCTTTGTATTTTTCTGTTAGTTCAGGCGATGTTTCGTTTAATAAAGTACTGACATCCGTATAAGTCATACGCGCTTTTGATTCCATCACGGAAGGATAGAATTTATACGATATCACTTTCCCCTGCTGGTCAATCAGCATGTCACATATCATGCATAGGCGATCAACGTGAGGATTGAGTGAGCAAAGCCCATTCGATAATGCTTCTGGCAACATCGGAATCACACGTCGAGGGAAATACACTGAATTGCCTCTTTCAAATGCTTCTTTATCTAAAATCTTATCGGGTTGCA
>BJGS01000118.1 GCA_014190615.1 Methylophilaceae bacterium | reverse complement strand
GGGCGGTATCGCAGGGGAGCTCTATCGCCAATTTGCTGTAACCGTTGCTATTGCTGTTGTGATATCTGGTGTTGTGGCACTCACGCTGACGCCTGCACTCTGTGCCATCATCTTAAATCCGAACTCAATTCATTCAAAATTTTTTGATCACTTTAATGGTGGATTTACTCGCTTAACCAATTTCTATATTAAGGTAGTTAATAGCACCTTGCACCACCGTTTTATTGGTGGCATTGTTTTTGTTGGTATTGTGATTGCATCTATTTTCCTTTTCAAATTTACGCCCACAAGCTTTATACCTTCCGAAGATCAGGGCTACGTTATTACAGCCGTGATGTTGCCGGATGGCGCTACAATTAGTCGCACTTCTAAAACAACCGAAGCTGTTCGTTCTGCTATTGCGACTGATCCTGCAACTACTTTTCAGTTTGCTGTAAATGGATATGATCTGATTGGAGGCGGTAATAAATCAAATGCAGCTACGATGTTTGTAAGATTAAAAGATTGGGCGGAACGAAAAAGCTCCGCAGGCGATATTATAAAAAAACTTTTCGGCATTGGTATGATGCAACCCGATGGTCTTGCTATTGCATTTAATCCTCCTTCAATTCGTGGATTAGGAAGCTCAGGTAGCATGGAAACTTACATCCAAAGCAGAAGCGACACTGACCCATTACGTTTATTTGCAGCAGTCAATTTATTTATTGAAGCGCTTAAGAAAGAACCGCGCCTTACAGGCATTAATTCTTTTTTTAGGCCTACTGTACCGCAGCTTTTTATTGAAGTAGATGAAGCTAAGGCGATGAGTTTAGGTATACCTATTTCGAGTATTTATGACACCCTGCAAAGCACTATGGGCTCACTATATGTCAATGACTTTAATAGATCGGGTAGAACTTATCGCGTTCAACTTCAAGCGGAAGCCCCTTATCGAATGAGTCCAGATGATCTCGGTAAAGTTTATGTGCGATCAAATACAGGTGCTATGGTTCCCCTTTCAGCAATTAGCTCAGTCAATAGCATTGTGGGTGCCGAACAACTTGAACGCTTTAACGGGCTTCTCTCTGCAAAAGTCTTGGCAGGGGGCGCACCTGGAGTGAGCTCAGGCGATACCATTAAACTTGTTGAAAAAATTGCGAAAGAAAGTTTACCTGAGGGTTATCAAATGGCTTGGACAGGACAAGCCTATCAAGAAAAGCGCGCAGGTTCTGCAGCACTCTTCGTATTTGGTTTTGCCATTATTATGGTATTTCTGATTTTAGCTGCACAGTTTGAAACATGGGCACTTCCTCTTGCAGTCATTATGGCTGTACCATTTGCACTAACTGGGGCTCTCATTGCTATTCTTGTGCGCGGTATGCCAAATGATATTTATTTTCAAATTGGATTAATCACCTTAATTGGCCTCGCTGCCAAAAATGCAATTTTAATTGTGGAATTTGCCAGTCAAAAAATGGAAGAAGGTATGCCACTCATGGAGGCTGCAATTGAAGCGGCTCGATTACGATTTAGGCCTATTGTCATGACGTCTATGGCGTTCGTTTTTGGTATTGTACCTCTTGTTTTTGCAACGGGTGCGGGTGCAGCGGCACGTCAATCTATGGGAACTGGTGTTTTTGGCGGCATGGTATTAGCAACTTTTATTGCAACTATTTTTATTCCGCTATTTTTTGTATGGTTAAGTAAACATCAAAAAGATCGTATTGGCACTTATATCAAAATTGCTGAAGATTTTAAAAAATAAAAATATGAAAATAATATTTTTAATATTACTGATTTTAATTACTAGCTGCACTCTAATTGGTCCTGATTACAAGCGTCCAGAAATTAGTTTACCAAACACTTTTCATCCAGAAGTAAATAAAGAGAATGTAGTGACAGATTTAAATATGTGGTGGAAGCTTTATCAAGACC
>BJGS01000117.1 GCA_014190615.1 Methylophilaceae bacterium | reverse complement strand
TTTGTAGATCTTATCTTTGGGCCACAAACCCTTCATCGATTACCAGATTTAGTGAATAAAAGAAAATTGGCTGGCATACCACAAGTAGATATCTCTTTTCCTGAAATAGAAAAATTTGATCATTTGCCGCCCCCAAGTGTTTCCGGATCTTCGGCCATGGTTTCCATAATTGAGGGATGTAGTAAATATTGCTCTTTTTGCGTCGTTCCATATACCCGGGGTGAGGAAATTTCAAGGCCATTTGAAGATGTACTAACTGAAATTATTCATCTGACTACACTGGGTGTTAAAGAAATCACACTACTTGGACAGAATGTAAATGCTTATCGATCACTTACCAATAAAGGAGATCCTGCTGACTTAGCTTTGCTTATCGAATACATTTCAGACATTGAAGCTATTCAGCGCATTAAATTTACAACGAGCCATCCTAATGAGATGAGTGATAGCCTTATCGAATGTTTTGGAAAATTTCCGAAACTTGCTTCCCATCTTCATCTGCCTATTCAATCAGGCTCAGACCGCATTTTGGCAGCTATGAAAAGAAATTACACAGCCCTAGAATATAAAAATATTATAAAGAAATTAAGAAAAAACTGTCCATCAATTTCAATCAGCTCAGATTTCATTATTGGATTTCCCAACGAAACAGATGCTGATTTTGATCTCACTAAAAAAATTATGGATGAAGTTAATTTCGATTTTAGCTTTAGCTTTTTATACAGCCCTCGACCTGGCACTCCAGCATCATATATTCACGATGAAATATCACATGAAATAAAACTAGAAAGATTGAATGAATTACAATTAATGAATGAAGCTCACGGAAAAGCAATTAGTCATCTTATGCTGGGATCAAAACAACGGATTTTAATTGATGGCATGTCATGGAAAAATCTAACTGAATTAGCTGGTAAAACAGACAACAATAGAGTGGTTGATATTCAAGCTGACAAATCAGTTATCAACCAATTTGTAGACGTTTCAATTACCGAAGTTACATCGAAAAGACTTCGTGGAGAAATTATTTAATATGGGCATGGAATTTAACTTACCTTCTGATAACAATAAACAACTATCTAATTTATGCGGTGCTTTAGATCAAAATATAAAACAAATTGAAGCTGCACTTGAAGTGGATATTTTAAGACGTGGCTCAAGTTTTACTGTCAATGGAATCTCAAAAAATGTAAAAGCTGCAGTAACACTTATTCAAAATTTTTATAAAAAAGCAAATGAGCCTATTGAACTTGAAGATATTCAATTGGGACTTATTGAAATAAATAAATTTAATCAAGGCATTAAAAAAACTATCGAAAATAACGAACTCAAAACTAAACGAGCTGATCTTAAGGGAAGAACGCCTAGGCAAAATGAGTATTTAAAAAATATTCAGGATTTTGATATCACTTTTGGTATTGGTCCTGCGGGAACAGGAAAAACTTATCTAGCGGTTGCAAGTGCAGTGGATGCCTTTAACCGAGAGAAAATTAAACGTATTGTACTAGTAAGGCCTGCTGTAGAAGCTGGTGAAAGATTGGGCTTCCTTCCAGGGGATCTCGCACAGAAGGTTAATCCTTATTTGAGACCACTTTATGATGCGCTTTATGACTTGGCGGGTTACGACAATGTACACAAAATGATTGATAAAAGTATGATTGAAATTGCGCCTTTAGCTTACATGAGAGGTCGCACACTTAATCAAAGTTTTATTATTCTAGATGAAGCTCAAAATACAACGCCCGAACAAATGAAAATGTTTTTAACACGTATAGGTTTTGGATCAAAAACAGTGATTACTGGCGATATTACTCAAATTGATTTAGCTAAAGGTCAAAAAAGTGGCTTAATTGAGGCAAAAAAAATCTTATCAAAAGTAAAAGGGATTGCATTCACGCATTTCTTATCTGAAGATGTGGTTCGACATCCC
>BJGS01000116.1 GCA_014190615.1 Methylophilaceae bacterium | reverse complement strand
CAATAGCCCAGAAAAAGTTCGCTAAAAATAATAGCCATGTCGTCATAGATAAAGAAATCTCATTCGCAACAAAAGCCATCGGAATGCCCATACCAAAACTTAATCCTAAATATGCTTGTGGCATCACAAAAAATCTTTTAGTTAGTGGATAAGTGAGTGCCAAAAATAAAGCGATCAATGAAAAGTAAAAAGCTTTGTAATTTAAAAATAAAACACATATCAGTGCACCTAATAGCAGAGTGAATAATAAAAAAATTGCATTTGTAACGGGGATGGATTGGTTGGCTAAAGGTCTTAATTTTGTACGCGCTACAAAAGAATCAAATTTACGATCAAGGATATCGTTTGCAACACATCCTGCAGAGCGCATGAAGACTGTACCTAAAATAAAAATGCTGAGGTGTTGAATGCTTGGGGCGCCATGTGAGGCTATAAAAAGTGCCCATAGTGTTGGCCATAACAACAAGAAAATACCAATGGGCCTATTAAGACGCATAAGATGAATATAAGAATGCATCTTTGAATAAAGTCTAACTATTCGAGTTTGAATGAAATAGGAACAAGCACATTAAAATTTTTACCACGAAGACTTTCAGGAGGCGCTGGAAATGGTGAAGCTTTCTTGATCATTTCAAGAGCCTCATTATCTAAAACTTCATAAGTGCTACTTTTTTTTATCTTCACACTAACTACGGAACCTTTGCTGTCGATTTCAAGATCTGCAATGACTGTCCCTTGCCATCCTCGCATTTGAGCAATTTTTGGGTATTGCTTATATTTTGCAATCGCATTTGCAAGTAAGCTACTGTAACTTTCTAAATGCTGAGTTACTTGTTCTTGAGGCACAATATTAGGCGTTTTTGAAATAGCTTCAGCAGGCGTTGGAGGGGCCACTTCTTTTGGAATAGGCTGTGCGATTGAGGTCGCATTTTTATCTATGATAGGTGTAATTTTTTTTTGTACGGGCTCAACTTTTTTAATAGGTTGAGGTGTTTCAATTTTTTCAATTGGTTTTGGAATTGGTGAAGTTGAAATTGTGACGCTCATCTCTAAAGGCTTCAATAATGGCTTCTTAAATTCAGGCAATCCAATCATCAAAATGATATGAATCGCTATTGAAATACCAATGGCTTTAGGCAAATCAAAATGAAAAGGAAAGTTTCTCGACAAGCTCACGATTTTTTGAATAATACTTTAAAATTTAAAGAAAAATTATAGCCTAAATCAATAAGCACAAAACAATTTCATTTTTTGCTAAAAAGATTCGATAAAAAAACTTCGACAAGTAAAAGTATCTTGCCCTCTCGCTCCCATTTTGATTGTCTTAACCATATAACTTCATCATGGATAAGATTTAAGGATTTTAAATGCAAATATAAAGCATCATTTGATTTGCATATTCGGTATGACAGTGAACGTCTAAAAATTTTGGGGTCTTTAAATAAAATATTTGCGAGCGATTGTTGACCAAGAGACTTTATACAGTTCCAGGCATCTTCAATATCATTTTTTTTTAATAAAGTCTTCGCGTAAATCATGGGTAGATCATCACTCTGAATAATAACTTCACGCATATACTCAGATTTTTTTTCTGAAATGTAGCCCTCATGCATTACATCAACTTTTACATTACCAAATTCTTCCTTTAATCGTTCCGTCAAGGAACCCTCTTCCGTAAGCCATGAGAATGCTTTACCTTCAACAGTGGGCAATGATAACCAGGTCATATTTATACTTTGACTCTTTCATTTGCCTGACTTAACCAGCGCTTTAAATGAAGATGAGAAGCTTCTGGATAATCTTCCAATAATTGGTCAGCAATCTTTTTAGCTTTTTCTAATAATTTAAAATCACGATTAAGATTTGCAATGCGCAACATAGGCGCACCGCTTTGACGCACCCCTAAGAATTCTCCAGGGCCTCTTATATTTAAATCTTCTTGTGCAATGATGAATCCATCTGTATTTTCAAAAATCACTTTAAGTCTTAGCCTTGCAAGCTCCGATACTTTTTTCTG
>BJGS01000115.1 GCA_014190615.1 Methylophilaceae bacterium | reverse complement strand
CTAAGATTTCATTTGGATTTATCTTATAAAACTTTGCGATTGCTGAGAGTGCTTTTCCACTATCATTCATGTAAGTACTAGGCTTAGCAAAATAAATTTCATCCGCATTGGATGACTTTCCAATACCTGAAAAAAACTTATCACTATTTTGTAGCTTAATATTATATCTATGAGAGACGAGATCAATCCACCAAAAACCTGCATTGTGTCTGGTATTTGAGTATGCTTCACCGGGATTTCCAAGGCCTACAAATAATTTAATTTGGTTCATATGAAAAAATAAGGCGCACTTTTTTAAATTAAGCGCGCCTTATTCATATCAAAGTTAAATTACTTAGCTTTGTCTGATTTAGCTTCATCAGCTGGAGCTGCACCTTCAGCTGGCTTAGCACCATCAGCTGCTGGAGCCGCTGCATCAGCTTCACCTTCAGCTGGTTTAGCTACAACTTCTTCAACCACTGCTCTTGGCTTAGCTACAGATGCAACTGCTGCATCATTGCCATGTGAGAGCTGAACGAATTCAACACCTTCAACCACTTTAATTTGTGATAAGTGAACTGATTGGCCAATATCAAGTGCTGCCAAATCAACCTCAATAAATTCAGGAAGATTTTTTGGTAAGCAGGAGATGTTTGCTTCAGTCATGATGTGAGCCACAATACCACCGTTAAGTTTAACGCCTGGTGATACTTCGGCATTAACAAAGTGGAATGGAACTTTCACATGAATTTTTTCGTTTTCATTGACGCGTTGAAAATCAATATGCTGAATTGTGTTTCTTACAGGATGCATTTGATAATCTCTTAATAAGACAGACTCTTTGCCGCCTTCTAGATTAAGCGTCAAGATAGAGGCATGAAATGCTTCATGTCTAAACTGCAAGAATAAAGATTTATGCTCTAGATCCAGTGAGACAGGGTCTTTGCCTCCACCATATAAGATTCCAGGAATACTTCCAGCGTGGCGAAGACGGCGGCTCGCACCCGTACCTTTCACATCACGTTTTGTTGCGTTAATTTCGATTTTCATTTACTACTCCTTAGTTTAAATCTGCATTCCGCGACCAGACTGCAGCAGTTTATTGGCCAACATGACCAAATTCTTTATTCCATAAAAAGCGAACTTACGGAATCACCTTGGCTGATACGACGAATCGTTTCTGCTAAGAGTTCAGCAACGCTAAGTTGCCTAATTTTTTTACATGCCATTGCCGCTTTATTAAGCGGAATGGTATTTGTAACAACTAACTCATCTAACTCAGATTCGTTAATAATTTTTGTTGCATCTCCAGAGAGAATTGGGTGAGTTGCATAAGCAACCACTTTGTTAGCGCCCTTATTTTTTAAAGCTGCAGCTGCTTCGCAAAGTGTATTTGCGGTATCGACCATGTCATCAATAATGACGCAGGTTCTGTTTTCTACTTCACCAATAATATTCATCACTTTAGACACATTGGGTTTCGGTCTACGTTTATCTATGATCGCAAGATCTGACCCTAATTGTTTAGCGCACGCTCTTGCCCTCACAACGCCACCAACATCCGGAGATACCACCACAAGATTTTTATGATTTTGCTCAAGCAAATCTTTAAGAAGCACTGGTGTTGCATATATATTATCTACAGGGATATCAAAAAATCCCTGAATTTGATCGGAGTGAAGATCCATAGTGAGCAATCTATTTACCCCAACACTTGTAAGCATATTAGCTACAACTTTAGCCGTAATAGCAACCCGCGCTGACCTTGGCCTTCTGTCTTGTCTTGAGTAGCCTAGATAGGGAATAGCCGCAGTTATTCTGGATGCAGACGATCTTCTTAATGCATCCACAATCACCATAATTTCCATTAAATTATCGTTAGTTGGATGGTTTGTAGATTGAAGAACAAATACGTCCCTGCCGCGAACATTCTCTAGGAGCTCAACCATGATTTCGCCGTCGCTGAAACGACCTACGTCAGCGCGACCAAGGTGAATTCCCAAACTCCCAGCAACTTGCTCAGCAAGAAGAGAGTTGGCATTGCCCGTGA
>BJGS01000114.1 GCA_014190615.1 Methylophilaceae bacterium | reverse complement strand
TCGCGATACTATCGACAAAATTAAATGGGAGATCAAGCACACGGCCGACAGATCGAATCACAGCGCGAGCGGCCATCGTACCGAAGGTCACAATTTGTGAAACGGAACCAGCCCCATATTTTTGTTTGACGTAATCAATAACGCGATCTCGTCCTTCTTGGCAGAAGTCGATATCAAAGTCCGGCATCGAGACACGGTCAGGATTTAAGAAACGCTCAAAGAGAAGTTGGTAACGAATAGGATCAAGATCAGTAATACCTAAACTGAAAGCAACGAGTGAACCTGCTCCAGATCCACGACCGGGCCCTACAGGGACCTCATTATTTTTAGCCCAGTTAATAAAGTCTGAGACGATTAAAAAGTAACCTGCAAAACCCATTTGATTAATGATGGACGTTTCAAAAAGAATACGTGTCTCATAATCAAGTCTCACTTCATTGCGCTTGGTTTCATCGGGAAAGAGTTCTTTTAAGCGAAGCTCTAATCCTTTTTTCGATTCTGAAATTAAAAAGTCTTCAAGTTTTTCTTGGTTAGGTGTCGGGAAATCAGGTAAATAATTTTTACCTAAATTAAATTCGAAATTACAGCGCTTCGCGATCTCGACTGAATTTTGTAATGCTTCTGGAATATCAGAAAATAAAGCTGACATCTCAGCTTCGTTTTTAAAATACTGTTCGTGTGAAAATAATTTAGGTCGACGGCTGTCAGCCATGATGTAACCTTCGGCGATACAGGTTCTCGCCTCATGCGCGCGATAATCATCAGAATCCATAAACTGAATGGGTTGTGTGGCTACCACTGGAATATTTAAACTTTGCGCCAAGCTTAAGGATTGATTAATAAAGCGTGTTTCATTTTTTTTATCATCGCCCTCTGCCACACGTTGAATTTCAATATAAAAACGATTCTTAAAATGAACGGCCCAATCTTTCATGGCATTCATTGCCATATCCATGTGCTCTTGGAAGATTGCTTGGCCGACATCTCCTATAGCAGCCCCCGAGAGAATAATAAGTCCTTCGTTTTTTTCTAATAGCCAGGATTTTTTGACTTCAGCGCGACCGCGATACTGGTTTTCTAAATAAGCACGCGTGAGAATTTCAGAAAGTGCGAGATAGCCTTTGTCGTTTTGACAGAGGGCTAGAATCCGATAAGGTTGATCACGATTGATTTCATTCTCAATCCAAAGGTCTGCGCCCAGAATAGCTTTAATGCCTTTTTCACGAGCCGCCTTATAAAACTTCACCAAACCAAAGACGTTATTCAAATCGGTGAGTGCTAATGCTGGGATGTTTGCCTCAAATGCCTTATTCACATAGTCATCAATGCGCACAATGCCATCCGTGATGGAGTATTCGCTATGACACCTTAAATGAACAAATGAGACGGGATGGGCTTCTGACATGACTCTATTTTAAAGGATGAATGGGTTAAAACTTAAGGCTTAGTCAGAATAAATACGGGATCTACCCATAAAAAAATAACTGATGTATATTGTCAACTATTACTCAATTTTTAAGGGATTTACATCATGGCAGTCACACTCAAAGGCGGTCCAGTCAAAATAGGTGGTCAATTTTTAAGCAAAGGTCAAAAAGCACCTGACTTTAGTCTTGCAGACAAAGGGCGTGCTGACGTTAACCTAGCTAGCTTTGCGGGTAAACGTAAAGTATTAAACATTTTCCCAAGTGTTGATACACCGACTTGTGCTACTTCTGTCAGAAAATTTAACGAGGCTGCAGCAAAACTTAATAACACAATAGTCTTATGTATCTCAGCCGACTTACCTTTCGCACAGAATCGTTTTTGTGGTGCTGAAAAAATTGAAAATGTACAAACACTTTCTACATTCCGTAACACGAAAAAATTTGCTACCGACTTTGGTGTATCGATTGATGATACAAGTTTAGCGGGTTTAACTTCACGCGCTGTCGTTGTGCTCGATGAAAATAATGTTGTACTGCATAGCGAATTGGTTTCAGAAATTACAGAAGAGCCTAACTACGAAGCTGCGTTAAACGTACTTTAGTCTTTTGGTT
>BJGS01000113.1 GCA_014190615.1 Methylophilaceae bacterium | reverse complement strand
GAGTAATAATAAGCAAGACGTATTGCACGATATGCAATTAGCTTCATTGCTCACCAAAGGACTCACAAAGAATCCAGCGATGCAGGATGCTAAAACATCTCTAGAGATGGTGACTATTAATGGAGCAAAAGCTTTGGGACTCGAAGACCATATTGGATCTATTGAAAAAGGTAAGTATGCAGATTTAACCGTATTTGATATGGATCATATATCGACACTACCTATGTTTGATCCTATGAGCCATTTAGTTTATGCCGCCTCACGTGAAGAGGTGAGTCATGTGTGGGTCAACGGCCTATTGCAATACGAAGAAGGACATTTAACATCGATTGATATAAAAGTATGTAAGGATATAGCGCTAAGATGGCAACTCAAGCTAAAACAAAACATATAAACGTTTCTCAAGAAGAAGTTGATAAATTTAATGAGCTCGCTCATAAATGGTGGGACCAGGGCAGTGAATTTAAACCGCTTCATGACATCAACCCACTTCGTCTAGATTTCATTCATCAGAAAATTAATCTTAAGAATAAAAAAGTACTTGATGTGGGTTGTGGTGGTGGGATTCTTTCAGAATCGATGGCAAAGTTGGGTGCTCATGTGACAGGGATTGATATGGGAGAAAAAGTCATTAACATTGCAAAACTCCATGCGCAACAATCCAACATAGAGATCGATTATCAATGTACATCCATAGAAGCGTTGGCTTTAAAACATAAAGGTACTTTTGATGTGATTACATGTATGGAAATGTTGGAGCATGTCCCAGAGCCATCCGCGATCGTATCCTTATGTGCGACGCTTTTGAAACCAGGTGGCACACTTTTTATGTCAACGATCAATCGTAATCTCAAAGCTTATTTATTCGCGGTTATTGGGGCTGAATATATTCTCAAATTATTACCGCGTGGCACGCATGATTATGAAAAATTTATTAAACCCTCAGAACTTATCGCTTGGTGTCGTGATGCAGATTTAACAATTTCGACCTTAAAAGGTATGACTTATAACCCGATCACAGATGTTTATAAATTAGGTGATGATGTATCCGTCAATTATCTTGTTGAAGTGACAAAAGATTAATCATGAAAGCTGTTCTTTTTGACCTAGATGGTACATTGATTGATAGTGCACCTCAGCTTGTAGGGGCCCTCAATCAACTGCGTCAAAATTATGACTTACCACCTATTCCTTTTTTAAAAGGCAGACCTTTTGCCTCTCATGGGGCTGCAGGCTTACTTAAAGCCGGGTTTGATATGGATAAAAGTGATCCTCTTTTTGATAAGCGTATTCAAGAATTTTTAGCCATCTATATAGAAATCTTTAATAAAGATGTGCAATGCATGGAAGGTATTGAAGATTTGATTACAAATTTAAATCATAAAAAAATCACTTGGGGTATTGTCACAAATAAGGCCAAGAAATTTGCAGCACCTATCGTCGATTCACATCCACTTTTAAAGCATTCGCAATGTCTTATTGCAGGTGATGATGTCAATACACCAAAACCTTCACCTGAAGGACTGATCAAAGCATCTGAGATCATAAAGACGAATCCATCTAATATTATTTACTTAGGCGATGATAGACGCGACGTTATTGCTGCGAACGAAGCAGGGATGATTAGTATGGTGGCACGATACGGTTATTTAGAAGCAGGGGATGATGCAAAAAATTGGGACGCTCAACATATCATTGATGAGCCAAAAGATCTTTTGAGTTACCTTAATCTTTAATCGTTTTACGTTCAATCATGGCTTGAGCCAGTGTGCCGCTATCCACATATTCAATTTCACCACCCATAGGAAGACCTCTTGCGATACGGCTTAATTTAATGCCACGTGATTTAAGGAGTTCGGTGACGTAATGTGCGGTAGCATCTCCACTTACTGTGAAGTTGTTAGCTAAGATCACTTCTTTGACGATGCCTGCATCGAGTCGCTTTAAAAGCCTATCTAAATGGATGTCTTTAGGCCCAATACCGTCTAAGGGAGAAAGTTTACCCATGAGAATAAAATACATACCATTATAAGAATGTGTTTGTTCTAGCATCATAAGATC
>BJGS01000112.1 GCA_014190615.1 Methylophilaceae bacterium | reverse complement strand
TGCTGTTTCTGAATTCTCAGCAGGAAATATATCAATCGTATATACTCTGACTCTGAAAGCACAACGTGAAAAATCAAAATCATTGCGATCATATTGCATAGACACTAGGCGCAAAATAATATTACGTTGTAATAATTTTTCGCCTTGTACAAGCTGCATAACCATACCCTGGTAATCCACAGGATCTCCAATACCATAGATTGCTGATACCGTAGCTACAATAATGCTGTCATCACGCTCAAGCAATGCTTTGGTAGCAGATAAGCGCATCTGCTCGATATGTTCGTTAATACTCGAATCTTTTTCAATAAAAAGATCGCGTGCTGGCACATAGGCTTCTGGTTGGTAATAGTCGTAATAAGATACAAAATACTCCACTGCATTTTGCGGAAAAAATTCTCTAAATTCAGAATAAAGTTGCGCTGCGAGTGTTTTGTTTGGTGCCATGACGATGGCGGGCTTACCTATCCTTGCAATGACATTTGCAATCGTAAATGTTTTACCTGATCCTGTAACGCCTAAGAGTGTTTGAAATTTTTTTCCATCAATAATGCCTTGTGTTAATAGATCGATGGCCTGTGGCTGATCTCCTGCAGGGGAAAATGGTTGAAATAACTGGTAAGGACTATTTGGGAATGTAAGTAACAAGATAGTGATATTCTACTTAAAAAAGATTTGGAAAAAGAAAATATGTGCAAAACTAATAAGAACTTTTAATACGGCTTACAGTCAAGTCAACATTATACTTTTGAAAAACGATATCTTATGAACCCATTCTTTAAATTTAAATCTATCATCGTCTTATCAATCCTCTTTATCACAGGAAATGCATGGGCATTAAATAAAGATCAATTAATGGGTTCATTTTTAAGTGTGGTCATGATTAGAGGATACAACGAAGCAGGTGGTCTTGCTTTTGGTTCAGGTGTTGTCGTGGGCGAGAATCAAGTCATCACAAATTGCCATGTTTTAAGAAGAACGAAACAGCCTTGGGTATCTCAAGGAGAAGAAATCTACTCAGTCACCACTGTAAAAGCAGATCGCTGGCATGACTTATGTTTAGTGACCACTTTTGGTACGCTGCCAAATAAACCCGCAATCTTAGGTAAAAGTACAGACCTTAAAAAAGGTCAAGAAGTCATCGCAATAGGCCACTCAAATGGTGTCCCTGCGCCTTTAACCTCGGCAGGAAATGTGAAATCAACTTACGAGCTTGATCAGGGCAAAGTCATTTTAAGCTCGGCTCAATTTCGAATGGGCGCATCTGGAAGTGGTTTATTTGATACAGAAGGGCTGCTTGTAGGTATCAATACTTTTAAAACTTCTGGACGCAACTCCTATTACTATGCTCTCCCTATTGAGTGGCTAAATTCACTCAAAAATAAACCTGCGGAAACTAATTTTCCAATCACAGGGGTAGCACTATGGGAAGAAGAAGAGGATAAGAAACCACTCTTCCTTCAGGTTGCAATTCCAACCCTCAAAGAAGATTGGAAAAAACTATTAAATGTATCTTCCGAATGGACAAAGAAAGAAAGCAATAATGCTGAGGCTTGGTTTGAGCTCGGTTTTGCTAATGAACATCTTAATGATCTTAATGCGGCTGAAAAGGCGTACCGTCAATCCATTAAACTAGATGATCAAAATACAGATGCGCTTATGCATTTAGGTTTCATTGCTAAATCTAAAGATGACAAAAAAGAAATAAAGCTGATTCAAGATCAAATCACTAAAATTAATCCTGATCTTCTTGAGGATTATTTTAAGCTCGTCGGATGCTCCAAGACTTGCGAATAGATTAAAAGTCTATTTCAACTCAAGTTCTTTTTGCGTAAAATAGAGGCATTCATTAATCACCTCTTGGACCAAAATTGTCAGCCATCAAATTATCTGAATGTGTGGGCCGCATCAAAGAATCTCCAACACTTGCTATTACAGCTAAAGCTGCACGCTATAAATCTGAAGGCAAAGACATTATTGGTCTTGCGGCTGGCGAACCTGATTTTGATACCCCGCAACACATTAAAGACGCTGCAAAAAAAGCGATCGACAATGGTTTTACTAAATATACGCCTGTTTCAGGCATTCC
>BJGS01000111.1 GCA_014190615.1 Methylophilaceae bacterium | reverse complement strand
TGTAAGTGTCGTTGAATTATCGGATGGACTCATGCAAGGATGTGATCGTGATTTAGTACGTCCATTACAAAAACGTATGGAGCAGCGTTTCGAAAAAATTATGCTCAATACTAAAGTTAATACCATCGAACCGAAAGCAGATGGCATTCATGTTAGTTTTGAATTTGAAGGTAAATCAGAATCGCAAATTTATGATCGCGTTTTAATTTCCATTGGTCGTCGTCCTAATGGCAAAGCAATTAAAGCAGAGCTCGCTGGAGTTAATGTTACTGACCACGGATTTATTCCGGCAAATAAACAAATGCGCACAAACGTAACACATATCTTTGCCATTGGAGATATTGTAGGCCAACCCATGCTGGCACATAAGGCAACACACGAAGGTAAAGTCGCGGCTGAAGTCATTGCTGGGCACAAAGTTGAGTTCCAAGCAATCGCGATTCCATATGTTGCATATACAGATCCTGAAGTCGCTTGGGCAGGCATGACTGAAACAGAAGCTAAGTTACAGAATATTGAAATAGAAAAAGCAAGCTTCCCATGGGCAGCAAGTGGTCGAGCTTTAGCTAACAATCGCTCTGAAGGTATGACAAAACTTATCTTTGATAAAGAAACACATCGGCTTATTGGTGCAGGTATCACAGGCGTTAGTGCTGGGGAACTTATTGCGGAAACGGTATTAGCGATTGAGATGGGTGCTGATGCCCACGATCTTGGCTTAAGTATTCATCCACATCCTACATTGTCTGAAACGGTCTGTTTTGCAGCGGAAGTTAAAGAAGGTACGATCACAGACCTCTATCTTAAAAAACGCTAGGCTATTTTTTAATTGCTCGCGACAATAAAAAGACCTTCAAGTACTAAATCTTTTTTAATTGAAATGTATTTTTTCAAATCTTCATTCATATGTTGATTAATCAAATCAGCATCACCACCGCTTAAGATAATCGTGACATCGCTCGATTGAGAACACGCTAGATCAAATAAAGATTTGATATTACCTAACACACTCACTATAAATCCTGACTGAATCGCATTTGCCGTATTGATGGGTGGTATTTGGACAACGCCATCAGTACTTTTTAAATCAGCAGTATTATTTTCTAAAGCATTTTTTGTAAGATGAAGTCCTGGCAGAATGACCCCACCTTCGAATGTATGTTGAGATTTTTTTTCGTCATAGCTCAAATAATCTATCGTCACAGCAGTCCCGATTGAGACAATGACTGCAGTCTTTTTGATGTCATGAGAAACACTCAATGCCGACAGCCATCTGTCTGTTCCAAGCTGCGTTGTATCTTGGTAATTATTTATTAGATAGTTTAATTTTTTATGAGTCTTAATAAATTCAATCGGACATGAAAAATTTTTAAGTTTAATTTTTAAAATAGCTTCTTTCTCAAAACCCGCGACATTTGAAATAACTATTTTTCTGATCTTTTCATCAAATTCAAAATGATCTTGATCAATATCTTCTGTCAAAAAAGAATCGTATTTATTAATACCTGAATGATCACGGAGCATCCATTTTGTTTTGGTATTACCTATATCTATAAGTAGAAACATATTTATACTTTTCTTAATGTAATTTCGCCTGATGAAAATGTTTCGATGCCAGATGATGGTGTTTCAATGATAAGCGCTCCATCATCTGTGACCCCCTGCGCTAGACCTGTGACACCTCTTCCGTCACCTAAAGATAATGTGACTGTCTGATGCTGATAGACATGATAGGTGATCCACTCTTCTTTTAAAGAACTAAATTTAGATGTATTAAATTGACCCAATACATCTGCTAAATCTTTTAGAATTTGTCCAAGCAACTCATTAGGATTGATCTCATCCAGCCCTAAACTTGAAAGATCAATCGCAGGCTGATCAATATGGCTCATACTTTTTTTAGAAAGTTTTAAATTAATGCCAATACCAATGACAGCGCTACTTTGCCCTTCCATATCACCTTGCAGTTCAATGAGAATACCCGCTAATTTTTTATATTGAGACCCATCTTGAATTAATACATCGTTAGGCCATTTAAGCTGTGCCCCCATGACACCGAATCGATACAAGCTCCGTATGAGAGCAATGCCAACCGCTAAACTTAATCCTGAAAGAGTTGCAGCTCCACCATTAAATCGCCACAGCAGTGAAAAAGTTAAACTTTCACCTAAAGCAGACTGCCAACTTCTACCGCGACGGCCG
>BJGS01000110.1 GCA_014190615.1 Methylophilaceae bacterium | reverse complement strand
ATGAACTCGTTGATCATTTCACAACCGGCCGTTTAACTTGTCAAAACAATTCCTTATTAACGGAACATTTCAAAAGATAAGCCCTTTCGATCGCGCATTTCAATATGGTGATGGAATTTTCAGAACCTTCATTGTAGAGAATAAAAAACCTCGACATTGGAAATATCACTATAAAAAAATAGTTGAAGATTGCCGTGCCATTAAAATTACCCCTCCAAAAGAAAGCGCACTACTTTCTGATATTCAATTGCTGTTTAAAGCCAAGAAAAGAGCTGTAGGGAAATTTATTATTTCGAGAGGTGTGAGTGAGCGAGGCTATAAATTTAATGACACGATCACGCACAATCGCTTTTTAATTAAAACAAAAATGCCGATCTACCCGAATGAGTATTTTAAATTTGGTGTTGATCTGATCGTCTGTAAGCAAAGACTTCATCCTTCAGTCCTCTTAGGCGTTAAACATTTAAATCGGTTAGAAAATATTATGGCAAGACAGGAGTGGAAGGGTGATCGTTATGCTGACGGCATTCTTCTTGATCAAGATGGCCATGTCATTGAATGTATTTCAAGCAATATATTTATGCGTATTGGGAAAACAATCTATACACCTAAAATGAATCATGTGGGTATTAAGGGTGTCACAAGAGAATTGTTCATTAAAATAGCAAAACAGTTAGGTTTTAAAATAAAAGAAGCAATATTTAATTTAGATAAACTTTTGAAGTCGGATGAAGTCTTTATAACGAATAGTTTATTTGGCGTCTTACAGGTAAAAAAAATTAAAAATAGGTCTTGGCAGCATCAAGAATTAGCCTCACTATTTAATCATAAGCTCGAGAATCTAAATATATGAAAAAATGGTTTTTTCGATTACTGATTATTTTCATTCCTTTGGTGGCTTGGATTATTCATTTTTTAGTCACACCCCTGCATATTAATAAAGCCGATTTAGCGGTTGAAATTGAACCCGGCAGTAGCCTCAAGGCAATTGCTTTTCAACTTGTAGATGAAAAAATACTTAACGAGCCATGGCAGTTTATTTTACTGACCAAAGCTCTAGGCCAATCTAGAAAATTAAGGCCTGGTAATTACAACCTTAATCCTAATATTACGCCTTATCAGTTATTAAAATCATTTGTAGAAGGTCGTGCTACTGAAGGTTCAATTACCTTTATAGAGGGACAGGATCTAAATTCAATGTTAGATAAAATAAAGGCTAACGATAGCATCAAAAAAACAATGAAACCTTATGATTCAAAGGCTATTGCTTTGGCTTTAGGAATAACTTCCCCATCTGCTGAAGGCCAATTCTTTCCGGACACCTATTATTTCAGCAGAAATACTTCAGATATTGAGATTCTCGAAAGAGCTTATAAGGCTATGCAAAAAAAATTAGATTATGAATGGGCTCATCGAGCAGAAGAGGTGCCTTATAAAAATAGTTTTGAAGCCTTGACGATGGCATCCATCATTGAAAAAGAAACGGGTAAGTCTATAGAAGCCAATCTCATTTCTGGTGTATTTATTCATCGATTAAGTATTAACATGAAACTTCAAAGTGACCCTACAGTTATTTATGGACTTGGTAAAACGTTTGATGGCGATATTACAAAAAAAGATTTGCTTACTGATACCCCTTATAATACATACACAAGAGAAGGTTTGCCCCCAGGGCCCATTACCATGCCAAGTTTAATTTCTATTCGAGCAGCCCTTCATCCCACAAAAACAGATGCACTTTATTTTGTAGGAAAGGGTGACGGCACCCATTATTTTTCTGAAAATTTAAATGAACATAACAATGCGGTCAGAAAGTATCAAATCAAATGAAGAATAAAGGGAAATTCATTACATTCGAAGGTGTCGATGGTGCAGGAAAAAGTACACATATTGATGAAGTCATTGCTTTTCTTGAGTCACAAAAAATTTCAGTGAAAAGAACAAGGGAGCCCGGAGGCACAAAACTCGGTGAAAAATTAAGAGACTTACTTCTCCATGATGAAATGGATCCGGAAACCGAGACACTTCTTATGTTTGCAGCCAGAAGACAACATATTGCAGAAGTCATTAAGCCGGCACTCGATGAAGGCCTATTTGTTGTGTCTGACAGATTTACTGACGCAACATATGCCTATCAATACGGTGGAAAGCATGTCGCTTACTCCAAAATAGAGACACTAGAAGCATGGGTTCATCCTGATCTTAAAGCTGATCTGACTTTGCTTTTTGACTTACCT
>BJGS01000109.1 GCA_014190615.1 Methylophilaceae bacterium | reverse complement strand
GCAGTTGGAAGTGCTCCAGCACCAGCGCCATAATAGAGTGTAGGTCCAATCATATTACCTTTAACGACAACTGCATTCATTACTCCATTTACATTAGCAATCAAACGTTTTTCTGGAATTAATGTTGGGTGCACTCTTAACTCAATACCTTTATCTCTTTTTTTAGCTATACCTAATAATTTAATGCGATAACCTAATTCTTCTGCATATTGAATATCTTTTTGCTCGAGCGCTTTAATACCTTCCACATAAACATCTTTAAAGCTCATAGGAATGCCAAAAGATAAAGCAGCAAGAATAGTTAATTTATGCGCGGCATCAATTCCTTCAATATCAAATGTAGGATCTGCCTCTGCATAACCTAACGTTTGGGCTTCAGACAATCCTTGCGCAAATGTCACGCCCTTTTCTCTCATTTGAGTCAAAATAAAATTGGTAGTGCCATTAATAATGCCGGCTACCCACTCTATTTTATTTGCAGCTAAACCTTCTTTGATGGATTTTAAGATAGGAATGCCACCAGCGACTGATGCTTCAAAAGCAAGAATCACATTATTTTTTTTAGCTAAAGCAAATAATTCATTTCCAAAATTAGCCAGTAATGCCTTATTGGCTGTAACAACATGTTTTTTATTTTCAATAGCTTTAACAACCAATTCTTTCGCAATAGTTGTACCGCCAATGAGTTCAACAATGACATCAATATTCTTGTCAGAAACTAATTTAAAAGGATCATCAGTCACTTCTATAGAAGCATCTACAATTTCTTTCGCGCGAGTAATGTCTTTGTCAGCGACAGCTACAATTTTTATATCAGTCGCAGTCTTGCGTTGTATTTCATTCATATTTGATTTTAAAAGCTCAAATACACCGCCACCTACCGTACCAATACCTAACAAGCCTATATTCATTCTTTTCATTTGTTATGGCTTTCTAGTTAACTGTATTTTTCTTAAAGTTTTCAAGGTAATTTCCGATGCGATTAATTGATTCTTTAAGATCGTCTTCATTTGGTAAAAATACAATTCTTATGTGATCAGGATTTTTCCAATTAAAACCTGTGCCTTGAACCAACAATACTTTTTTATCGATTAAAAGTTTTAGAATAAATTCTTGATCATCTTTAATCGGATACACTTTTGGATCTAATTTAGGAAATAGATACATCGCAGCCTCTGGCTTGACACAAGTCACACCGGGAATTGAAACAAGCATGTCGTAAGCAAGTTCTCTTTGCTTAAATAGTCGTCCTGTAGGGGCGATGAGATCATCAATGCTTTGATATCCACCCAAAGCAGTTTGAATAGCAAGCTGTCCAGGAACATTTGCACATAAACGCATGGAAGCTAACATGTTAAGACCTTCAATATAATCCGTAGATTCTTTCTTATTCCCTGACACGACTAACCATCCTGCACGATAACCACATGCACGATAGTTTTTTGATAAGCCGTTCAATGTCACAAAAAGAATATCATCAGCAAGGGATGCAATTGAAATATGTTTCTTTTTGTCATAAACCACTTTGTCGTATATCTCATCGGCAAAAACAACAAGTTTATGTTTCCTTGCAATTTGAATGACACCCTCTAGAATTTCTTTTGGATAAAGCGCGCCTGTAGGATTGTTAGGATTAATCACTAAGATTGCTTTTGTTCTGCTGGTAATTTTACTTTCGATATCTTTAAGGTCTGGGTACCAATTAGAAGCTTCATCACATAAGTAATGTCTAGGCGTTCCTCCCGCCAATGTCACAGCTGCAGTCCATAGTGGGTAATCTGGCATGGGGATCAACACTTCATCATCGTTATCTAACAATGCCTGCATCGACATCACAATAAGCTCTGAAACGCCATTACCAATAATCACATCATCTACATCTACATTTGGAATATTTTTACCTTGTGTGTAATGCATGATAGATTTTCTTGGCTCAAAAAGTCCTTTGCTATCTGTATAACCAGATGCTTTACCCATATTACGAATCACGTCTTGTACAATCTCTTCAGGCGCCTCAAATCCAAAGGCTGCTGGATTACCGATATTAAGCTTGATAATTCGATGGCCCTCTTCTTCCATTTTTTTAGCATGCGCTAAAACAGGTCCGCGAATGTCATAACAGACGTTATTTAACTTTGATGATTTTTTAAGGTGTGTCAATTTAATTACCTATATTTGAATATATGATATCTTACCTTGTGAACGCCCATTCCGCCAACAAATGAGAGGGTTTTGATTCAATTTATTTCTTTAAAA
>BJGS01000108.1 GCA_014190615.1 Methylophilaceae bacterium | reverse complement strand
TTTTCAAAAAAGGTTTGGGCAGTAAGTTATGGGATGAAGATGGGCGCGAATATATCGACTACATCAATTCCTGGGGCCCCATGATATTAGGCCATGCACACCCGCAAGTCTTAAAAGCGGTTCAAGAAGCTTCATTCGATAGCTTGTCCTTTGGTGCCCCAACAAAACGTGAACTCGAAATGGCGGAATTACTTGTCAAGCTTGTCCCTAGTATCGAACAAGTTCGACTTGTGAGTTCGGGTACAGAAGCTACGATGAGTGCGATTCGTGTCGCACGCGGATTTACCAAGCGAGATACTTTAGTTAAATTCGAAGGTTGTTACCACGGTCACGCCGATGCGCTTCTAGTTAAAGCAGGTTCAGGACTCTTAACCTTTGGAGAGCCAAGTTCCGCTGGCGTTCCAGAGGATGTCGCAAAACATACATTAACGTTACCTTATAACGATGTGGAAGCTTTAAAAACACTCTTTAAAGAAAAAGGTGACACGATTGCGACTGTTATTATTGAGCCCGTCGTAGGCAATATGAATCTCATTATTCCCAACATGGAATTTTTAAAAACACTCCGTGAACTATGTACTAAACATGGTGCGGTACTTATTTTTGATGAAGTGATGACAGGCTTTAGAGTGCATATAGGTGGCGCTCAAGCGCTCTATGGTGTTAAGCCTGATTTGACGACACTTGGTAAAGTCATTGGTGGCGGTTTACCCGTGGGTGCTTTTGGCGGACGACGCGATATTATGCAATGTTTAGCACCTATAGGCGCTGTATACCAAGCAGGTACGTTGTCTGGAAACCCTGTGGCAGTTGCGGCAGGACTTGCGACATTAAAACTCGTGCAAGCCCCAAATTTTTATGAAGAATTAACTAAGAAAACCAAATCACTCGTAGATGGTTTAACAAAAGCTGCACATGATTTGAATGTTAAATTCAGCGCGCAATCAGTAGGCGGTATGTTTGGTATTTACTTTAGTGAAAAAGCACCCACAAGCTTTGATGAAATCATGAAAAGTAATAAAGAACAGTTCAATCAATTCTTCCATCACATGTTAACGTCTGGTTTCTACTTCGGCCCGTCCGCATTTGAGGCAGGGTTTGTATCAAAAGCCCATACAGATCAGGATATCCATCAAACGGTTGAAGCCGCAAAAGAAGTGTTTCAAGTCCTTAAATAAGCTCAATAATTGTTGAGTTACAGAGCAATAGGCTTTATTATTGAACATTCCGGTTTAATTTTATTCATATAGTTTATGACTCAATTCGAAAGACCTGAGCAACAAGGTCTCTATAACCCTAAAAACGAGCACGACGCATGTGGTGTCGGTTTTGTGGCTAACATCCATGGCACTAAAAGTCACACGATTGTGGCGCAAGGCCTTCAGATCTTAACCAACTTAACGCATCGTGGCGCGACGGGGTATGACCCAAAATTAGGTGATGGTGCCGGTATCTTAATTCAAATGCCAGACGGTCTCATTCGAGATGAAGCCAAAAAATTATCTATTGATTTACCTCATCCTGGCCAATACGCATGTGGCCTTATTTTCTTACCGCAATCAAATACGCATCGCACTCAATGTGAAAAAATCATCACTGATATTATCAAAGAAGAAGGCCAAACATTTTTAGCTTGGCGTGATGTCCCCACCAATAATTCTAATATCGCAGAGGCTGCGAAAGCAGTTGAACCCAACATCAAACAAGTGATCATTGCTCAGGGTAAAGATGTGATTGATCAAAATCATTTCGAACGAAAACTTTTTGTCATCCGTAAACGTATTGAACATAGCGTTAAAAAATTAGGACTCGATGATCCCGCACAATTTTATATTCCATCTCTTTCAAGTCGCACGATTGTTTATAAAGGCATGCTACTTGCCAATGAAGTGGATACTTATTACCCAGATTTAAAAGATGAGCGTGTGACATCGGCGTTGGCTCTAGTCCATCAACGTTTCTCAACGAATACATTCCCGGCATGGGATTTAGCGCACCCATTTAGAATGATTGCGCACAACGGTGAAATTAATACCGTGCAAGGCAATGTGAATTGGATGCGTGCGCGACATGAAAGTATGCAGTCCGCATTATTGGGTGACGACCTAGAAAAATTATGGCCACTTATTGTTGAAGGCCAATCAGACTCTGCATGTTTTGATAACTGTTTAGAGTTGCTAGTCGCTGGTGGTTATAGTCTTCCACACGCGATGATGATGTTAATTCCTGAAGCATGGTCAGGGAACCCAATGATGGATGAA
>BJGS01000107.1 GCA_014190615.1 Methylophilaceae bacterium | reverse complement strand
CATCGAAGTTAAAAGTCGATTGTTTGTAAGCCCAGGCTGTCCTTTAATCTTAAAGCATCATATCGCGCTCGACCAAGGTCGAGAAGCGATGCGTGAGTCTAAAATTGGCACCACTGGAAAGGGCATTGGACCGGCTTACGAGGATAAGGTCGCACGACGCTCGCTTCGTGTTTATGATTTATTAAATCCAGAATTATTCAAAAAGAAGCTCACTGAAGTGATGGATTACCATAATTTTGTATTGCAACATTATTTAAAAAAAGATCCGATTGATGTGAACGAGCAGTTCGATCATTCAATGTCACATGCAGAAAAAATAAAACCATATTTGGCGGATGTATCGCAAAAACTTTACGAAGCGAATGCGAAAAATAAAAATCTATTATTTGAAGGTGCGCAAGGCTCTCTCCTTGATATCGATCACGGTACTTATCCTTATGTGACTTCATCGAATTGTGTTTCAGGTCAAGCCTCGGCAGGTACAGGTGTTGGCCCTCATATGCTGCATTATATTTTAGGTATTACAAAAGCTTACACAACGCGTGTTGGTGGTGGACCTTTCCCAAGTGAGCTTGATATTGAAACAGAAGGTACACCAGGCTATCAAATGTCAACCAAGGGTAAGGAAATTGGTACAGTGACTAAACGTAAAAGACGTTGTGGTTGGTTTGATGCGGCAGCTTTAAAACGCTCTGCCATGATTAATAGCCTTACAGGTTTATGTATTACGAAACTTGACGTCTTAGATGGCATAAAAAAAATTGGTATATGCGTAGGCTATGAATTAGACGGTCAAAAAATTGACTTACTTCCCTTAGGTGCCGATCAAGTAGAGCGCTGTAAACCCATTTTTATTGAAGTCGATGGTTGGGATGAAAATACTTTTGGTGTTAAATCATGGGATAAGCTCCCGCGTAATGCGCAGCACTATCTTAAAACATTAGAGAAATTATGCGAAGTGCCGATTCATGTCGTATCTACCGGCCCTGAGCGCGATGAAACGATCGTCCTTAAACATCCTTTCGAATAACATCTGATGACAGCATCTCATATCCAACATGTCAGCACGATTATTTCTGCTAAATGGATTTGTCCCGTTAGACCCACCAATACAACACTTGAAGATCATTCCATCATCATTGATCAGGATCGCATCGTTGATATTATTGAAACTAAAAATGTAGCTTCTCTTTACGAAACTGATCAGCATTACCAGCTGTATCATCATATTGTCACGCCGGGTCTTATCAATGCGCATACGCACGCTGCTATGAATTTATTTAGAGGTTTTGCTGATGATCAACCGCTTCATACATGGCTTAATGAATCTATTTGGCCGCTTGAAAAAAAATGGGTGACACCTGATTTTGTGCATGATGGAACTTTGATTGCATGTGCGGAAATGTTAAAAAGCGGGATCACGACATTTAACGAGATGTATTTTTACCCTGAGTCAGCATCGCGTGCGATCAAACAAAGTGGCATCAGAGCTAATATTGGACTTTTTGTGATGGAGCATCCATCAAATTATGCCAATGATGGCGAAGATTATTTAATGAAAGGACTTGAGGCCCGCGATAGTTGGCGGGATGAAGCATTAATTACGTCAAGTCTTGCACCACATGCCCCATATTCAGTTTCAGATAAAACATTAAGCCAAGTGCTCACTTATGCGAATCAACTTAATCTCACGATTCATATGCATGTGCATGAAACAGAAGAAGAGATTAAAGCAAGCTTAGCAGAATACCAAATGCGGCCATTAGAAAGACTCAATCGACTTGGCATTGTGAGCCCGCAATTTATGGCAGTGCATAGTGTTTATTTAAACCATGAGGACTTAACAACACTCTCAAAAGAATCTGCATCTGTTATTCATTGTCCAACGTCTAACTTAAAACTAGGGAGTGGGTTCGCTGATATTGCCGCATTACAAAAGTATGGCATTAATGTCTGTATCGGTACCGATGGCAGTGCGAGTAATAATAAGCAAGACGTATTGCACGATATGCAATTAGCTTCATTGCTCACCAAAGGACTCACAAAGAATCCAGCGATGCAGGATGCTAAAACATCTTTAGAGATGGTAACCATTAATGGAGCAAAAGCTTTGGGACTCGAAGACCATATTGGATCTATTGAAAAAGGTAAGTATGCAGATTTAACCGTATTTGATATGGATCATATATCGACACTACCTATGTTTGATCCTATGAGTCATTTAGTTTATGCCGCCTCACGTGAAGAGGTGAGTCATGTGTGGGTCAACGGCCTATTGCAATACGAAGAAGGACATTTAACATCGATTGATATAAAATTATGTAAGGATATAGCGTTCAGATGGCA
>BJGS01000106.1 GCA_014190615.1 Methylophilaceae bacterium | reverse complement strand
ATAAATGGTGGGTCGGGCGGGGGTCGAACCCGCGACAAACGGATTAAAAGTCCGCTGCTCTACCAACTGAGCTACCAACCCAGGTGAAACAAAACAAAGAATTATCCGTTATTGAGCCTGATTGGTCAATAATGATTATCGAAGATTAAGGCCTCAGACCAGGGATTTTGCCTGCCATACCCCGCATAAGCTTGCCTAAGCCGCCTTTTGAGAACATTTTCATCATCTTTTGCATTTCTTCAAATTGATTAAGAACGCGATTTACATCTTGAACTTGTACGCCAGATCCTGAAGCAATTCTTTTCTTTCTTGTAGCCTTAATAAGCTCAGGTTTTCTTCTCTCAAGGGGCGTCATTGAACTAATAATAGCCTCTATCTGACGAAGTGATTTATCTCCATCTTCAGGGTTAACTTTTGAGGCAGCACTAGTAAATTGAGCAGGCATTTTGTCCATCAATGCACCTACTCCACCCATTTTTTTCATTTGTGCTATTTGATTTCTAAAATCTTCCAGGTCGAAATTTTTTCCTGATTTAACTTTTTCAGCTAACTTCTCAGCCTCTTTTGCATCTATTGTTTTTTGAGCATCTTCAACAAGACTGACAATATCTCCCATACCAAGAATTCTTGATGCCATTCTTTCTGGATGAAAAGGCTCGAGACCATTAATCTTTTCGCTTGTACCAATATATTTAATCGGCTTACCAGTGATATGTCGCACAGACAAGGCAGCGCCACCTCGTGTATCACTATCTAACTTAGTCAGAATCACACCTGTTAGAGGTAGGGTATCTCCAAAAGCTTTTGCTGTATTCACAGCATCTTGGCCTTGCATGGCGTCAACAACAAATAAAGTTTCTATGGGATTTAATTTTTTATGAAGCGCCTTAATCTCATCCATCATCACAACATCAATACCCAATCGGCCTGCAGTATCAAAAATAACAACATCAAAAAAATGTTTTTTTGCGTAATCGATAGTTTCTGATGCAATCTTTAATGGCTTTTGGCTTGGGTTGGAATCAAAACATTCGATATTTAAACTCTTGGCAAGTGTTTTAAGTTGGTCAATAGCTGCCGGCCGATAAACGTCGGCACTCGCAAGTAATACTTTTTTCTTTTTCTCGATAAGAAGTTTTGCAAGCTTAGCAGATGTTGTCGTTTTGCCTGAGCCCTGCAAGCCTGCCATTAAAATAACAGCTGGAGGAGTGATATTTAGGTTCAAGGAAACATTTTGATCCCCCATAAGAGTCGCCAGTTCATCCTGAACAATCTTAATAATTGCTTGTCCTGGCGATAAGCTTTGTAATACTTCAACACCTAGTGCCTTGGTTTTAACGCGATCAATAAAGTCTTTAACAACGACTAAGGCGACATCAGCCTCAATTAAAGCGATTCTAACTTCGCGCATAGCGTCACTAATATTTTGTTCAGTAAACCTCGCCTGTCCGCGAATCGTTTTAATAACGCTCTGTAATCGGTCCGTTAAATTCTCTAACATGTGTCTATCCTGTTTTAAGTTAACTCTTCATTATGTACATGGTATATTAAACCTTTAATTACCCATTAAGAATTATGGAAATTTGGTTACCTATTTTATTTGCTTCTTTCTGTTACCTTACACCAAGTCTATTATTATTTAAGAAACCAAAGCCAGATAAAAAATTAATTAATTTTAATGCTGTGCTAGTAGGCATGGGCTTACTGGCTCACTTTACAATCCTTAAAACATATATTTCTTTCCATCCAATTGATTTAAGTTTTGCGAATGCCCTGATTACTACTTCATTCTTCAGTATATTGATTTTCTGGGTACTTAATTTTAATAAAAACTTCAATTATTTGCAGCCATTTTTACTTATTCCATCTGTTTTTTTGCTAATCATACATCCTCTATTTTCAACTAATCATTTCTTAGCTAAAGATCTTTCCGTACTATTTATTACACATATCGCCATCGCTTTATTTGCATATAGCTTATTTACTTTCTCAGCTTACTTGGCCATATTTATCTTGATCTTTGAAAATAAACTTCACCAAAAAAAGAAAATAGACATGATCTTAAGTGGCTCGCAGCCCCTCATGGAGATGGAGAATTTCCTTTTTAATATCAATAAAATTGGTTTTCTTTTATTAACCATTACACTTCTGAGCGGTATTTTGTCTTCAGAACAGGTCTTTGGGACACCACTTCAGTTCAACCATAAGACAGTTTTCTCAATCTTGGCTTGGCTTGTGTATGGGCTTCTTTTAATAGGCAAAAGACTGTATGGTTGGCGCGGAAAGAAATCTATCTATCTCTTGCTGACAGCTTTTTTATTGCTCGCACTGTCTTACCTTGGAAGTAAATTTGTTTTAGAAATTATTCTT
>BJGS01000105.1 GCA_014190615.1 Methylophilaceae bacterium | reverse complement strand
TCCTGGAATGTCATCCTCAAGATTACTCGAGTGAATATCGCCTAATCCTGCGGCTGAAGCCCCGATAATGACAATCTTATTTTTAAGATCAAACGTTTTGTTACTCAATATCTCAGACGCTGGAATTTGTGCAAAACGATCCGTGTGTCCATGATGAAAAATGAACGAGCCCTCGTCATTGATCTTGGTATTAAGTTGCCCTGTTTTAATAAGAATCGACTCACCGAGTTCACTCTGCTTCATGACGTGGTTACTCGCTCCTTGAGCAACGCGCAGCATATCAAGCGCTAAAGACGGAAAAAAATTATCTTTGAATTGAGCCACAATGGGGGTCTCTCTGATCATCCCCTCCGTTTTATTCGTATTTACGAATCCCATACCTTTTGCAAACTCAAGCTCTGAAATGGGCTGGATGAGGGCATGAGCGTTTAATAAATTCTGTGGCGGATCTCCCATCAAAACAAAATGGCTCGGCAACGTTTCCTTATTATTAATTTTTTGATTAGATAGCGCAAAAGCTAATACGGTAGGGGTTTCTTTCGCTACATCCCCCAACATCTTATCTCCGTTAAGAGCTCCGATCGCTGCAATCTCTTTTTTTGAGATACCTAAACTTTGACTTAAATTGTCAGGAGAAAAGCGGTCTTTTTCAGCAAATAAAACATCGACACCAATGACGGCTGCGCCAGAGTGACTAATTTTATCAATAAGTTTAGCGCTTATTTGCCGCGGCCATGGCCATTGGCCTAGAGTCTTCAGTGAATTATCGTCAATATTTACAAATACAAAAAATGCACTATTATCAGGGTAGAGTGACTCATAGGGATATAGCTTAGTTAAAGCATCAAGGCTCGTATTTCGTCCGAAATCCGTCAGCTTAAATAGGTTGGTCGTAGCAATCATCCATAAGATAACAGTGACCCAAAAACCAAACCAAAATGGACTTCTGAGTGTTTTTTCTAAGGCGATTGCAATTCGAAGGGTTGGGCGCATTAATAACTCATAAAAACAGTCTTAATCAAGGAGGGCATAAAAACATTTTATACTACATGAGGCTCATGCAATATCTTAAAAAAGAGTCTCTTATAAATTTAACTCATAAATTCTAGCGTCAGGAAAATGGTTGGAAACAAGTTTAAATAATTTGGGGTTAAACTGCCCCAAATATAGTTTTACCAGAATTGTTTCACTCATCCATTTGGGGATCATAATATTGTTCTGGGTTATATCCTTACCATCCTTGCCTAAAGACCAATGCACAAGGGTATTTGTACCTTTTTTATTAAGTATTTTTTCACTTAAAAATTTTCCTTGGCGATCTAGATAAATGATTTTAAAAATACCAGGCGATTGATTCACAGTCCCATTTCTATAATTAATGAGCTCTTTATTACACCACATTTCATCAGCACTCTTTTTCGTGCATGCTAACGGATTAATGGTTTTTTCTTTTTTGTGTATTGTAATTTTTTCGTTACTACTCACCTCATAAAAATATGGGATCTTATAAATAAAATCACGATTTACTAAAATATAAATTTTATTTGTCTTAAGCTCTTTATTCGCCGTATTGTAACTATATGGATTAAGATCCTTAAGCTTTTGATGAGCCACAACTTCGTCGTCAAGAAGCACAGCATCAACAAAGTTACGCGTAGTTTTTCCAAATTGGTTACCAGGATTAAATACTAAATTAAACTTGGTGTGCAGTGCGAGATAGTGCCCATAATCCCACCAAGCTAGTAGCGTATTATTTTCTTGAATTAAATCCTCATTCGCAAATTTTGTAGCGTTAGTGACATCGATAGTGGGAAATCTAAAAAGCGTCACCTTGGCGTGACATGTTTTTTCAAAAACAAAAAAACACCGCGGAGAGTAATGCGTAAAGAACACACCGCACGTGAAAAGAATTGCGATAAAAGCAGCCACATGTATGTTGACTTTGATTTTGGTTATACAAACTTTGATCATATAAAATAAACCAAACCAAAAAATTGGGATGATATAGATGTAAAATCGATCTCCGACAAAAAAACTCATCGGTATAAAAACGAAGGGAATAAAATAGGCGCATAACTTTTTTATATCTGAAAGAAGCCAAAATGAATTGCCAATTAAAGATAATATGATAAGTATCAGACCATAACCCCAATGGTATTTCCACTCAAATAGAATAAGTGGCCATCTTGTAAATTCGCTTACCTGAAGTTCTCCAACCTTTATACCGCTTTTGGCAATTAGGCTAGCGCCTGATTGCTCTGTAATATATGTACTCACCAATCCTACTGCTGAGCCGAAAAAACTTATGCTCGCTAAGGCAGACAATAAAATAAATACACTTGCGCATCCAAGTATATGTTTTCTTTTTTCCTTAGCACACCATTGA
>BJGS01000104.1 GCA_014190615.1 Methylophilaceae bacterium | reverse complement strand
GCAAGACGAAGATATTTTTGCAATCAGACCAATCCTTCAAACTAAAATGAATTTGGAGTTGGCAGAGACTGATGAAATGATTGCGATCGCATTAAAAGTAAAACCACAAGATGTTTGTATTGTTCCTGCAAGACGAGAAGAGCGAACTACAGAAGGCGGATTAAATATCAAAGATGGTTATGATCATCTTTATCGCGCAACACAAACACTTACAGAAAAAGGTAGTCGGGTATCACTTTTTATTGCACCTGATTTAAAAGATATTGATTTGGCTAAAAAAATGGGCGCACCTGTGATTGAAATTCATACTGGCAGCTATGCGGATGCAGAAAATGAGGATACTAAACAAAAAGAATTGCAGCGTGTGAAAGATGCAGCA
Organism: Methylophilaceae bacterium; assembly: GCA_014190615.1. Taxonomy (GTDB): domain Bacteria; phylum Pseudomonadota; class Gammaproteobacteria; order Burkholderiales; family Methylophilaceae; genus Methylopumilus. Next base: position 2,055 of record BJGS01000104.1, on the reverse strand, counting down.
GCACACGCATTATCATTAGGGCTTGTAGTTAATGCCGGACATGGCCTTCATTATCATAATGTGAATTTAATCGCAGGTATACCCGGTATTGAAGAGCTTAATATTGGTCACGCGATTGTTGCGCATGCTTTATTTGTCGGCTGGGACAATGCAATTCGAGAAATGAAACTGTTATGTCGTACTTATTCAAAATAAATTTTAAAAAGATAAATCTATTATGATTTTTGGGATTGGCACAGACGTCGTTGAAGTATCTCGTATTCATGAATCCATCGAAAAATTTGGAGATACATTTGCGCGCCGCATTTTAAGTGATGCTGAATTTGAAAGTTACTTAAAATCATCTACGCAATCTCGGTTCTTAGCTAAACGCTTTGCGGCGAAAGAAGCATTTGCTAAAGCTTTAGGTACTGGATTTAGATCACCCGTACGCTTCCAAAATATTATGGTGGGCCATGATGAACTAGGAAAGCCTATCTTAGAATTTGATCAAGAGTTACAAGACTATTTAAAACAAAAAAATATCTTGCGTCAGCATATTTCTATTTCGGATGAAAAAAATATTGCGACTGCTTTTGTGGTTCTCGAGACGTAAACATTTAAATGGATGCAATCGATTTCAATCGACGCTTTGGCGGTGTCGAACGGCTTTATGGGAATAAAGCATTTACGCGCTTTCAGAAATCGCATATCTGTGTCATTGGTATCGGAGGTGTGGGATCCTGGGCTGCTGAAGCTTTAGCACGGAATGCCATTGGAAAAATTACACTCATTGATCTCGACCATATTGCTGAATCGAATATCAATCGTCAAATTCATGCCCTATCTCAGACACTTGGTAAATCTAAAGTGCTAGCTATGAAAGAGCGTATTTTAGACATCAACCCCATCTGTCAAGTTGATATGGTGGATGACTTTATTTCAAACGAAAATATCACAACGCTGATTAAATCAGATTTTGATGTCGTAATTGACGCGATAGATCAAGCCTCTATTAAAACAAGTTTGGCACTCCATGCTCTGAAAGCAAAAATACCTCTTGTGATGACAGGAGGTGCTGGTGGTCGTATCGACCCTTCCATGATTAAGATTATGGATTTAGGTTTAACGCATGGCGACAGACTCACGGCCAAAATTAGGCATGATGTTAAAAAAGCGCTGCAATTAAAAGAATCGCAAAAAGTCGGTATTGATGTCGTTTTCACAGATGAGGTCATGATGAAACCTGAAGATGCTTGCGAATCAGATGAAGTGCTCACAGGTCTCCATTGTGGCGGTTATGGTTCCAGTGTCATGGTGACAGCCGCATTTGGTTTTATGGCAGCATCTTTAGCCTTAAAGAAATTGACTTAAAAGTTTTTTTTAACTCTTGAAATTTCATTTCTCATCCCCATTTTACAAGTATCCCCATATTATTTTTAAAAGGTAATTGACATGGCAACAAAAGAAAATACATCTGAAAAGTTAGTCTTCCAAGCGGAGGTTAAGCAACTCCTTCATCTCATGATTCACTCTTTATATAGTAATAAAGAGATTGTGATACGTGAGCTTATTTCTAATGCGAGTGATGCCGGAGATAAATTGCGTTTTGAGGCACTTAAGGATGCCACGCTTTATGAAAAAGACTCTGAACTAAAAATTAGATTAAGTTTTGATAAAAAGGCACGCACCTTAACTATCTCAGATAATGGTATTGGTATGAACCGAGAAGAGGTGATCGGTAATATTGGTACGATTGCAAGATCAGGCACAAAAGAATTCTTAAATAATTTAACCGGCGACCAAGCTAAAGACGCCAATTTAATTGGACAGTTTGGGGTAGGTTTTTATTCCTCTTTCATTATTGCGGATTCCGTAACTGTGATCACGAGACGTGCTGGAAGCTCACAAGGTATTCAGTGGGAATCGCAAGGTGAGGGTGAATACACGATTAGTGAAATTGAAAAAGAAGCGCGCGGTACGGACATCATCTTACATCTTAAAAAAGATGAAGATGAATTCCTAAGTGACTGGACACTCAAAAGTATCATCAAAAAATATTCAGACCACATCACA
>BJGS01000103.1 GCA_014190615.1 Methylophilaceae bacterium | reverse complement strand
TTTGCTTTTAAGGTCTCTAGCGCCAAGGCTTGAATAGACATTAATCTTTTTTAATACCGTTTCAAAATCTCTATATGAATAATGAATTAAGGGCTCTGACAAATGACCCATTTCATATTTACTAATCAGATGCTCATGGACGTGATGTTCTGAAAATTTAGCGCTACCTTTTTTGAAAAGTCTTTTGGTTCTGTCAGGCTGCCAGCCTGAGTGTCTAATAAACTTAGAAACAAATAAGGATCGTCGAGGCACATCATACACATCAAACTCTGATCGATGAATGGTCTTTAAAATTTCTTGTTTGAGAGCTGGTGAAATTCTTTCGTCGGCATCCAATGAAAATATCCACTCATGCTTGGCTAATTGAATAGCCATATTTTTATGTTGACCAAAGCCTTTCCAGGGCTTATTAAAAACTTTAGCCCCGTATTTCTTTGCAAGGGAAACCGTGTTATCAGAACTGCCTGAATCGAGAACAATCACTTCATCAGCGAAATTAGCGCTTTTAATACAATCAGCGATATTTTCAGCTTCATTCTTTGCAATGATAATGACAGAGAGTTTGGACATTAATGTAGTGACTAATAGTTAATTTAAAGGTAAATTATTTTGATAGATTATAACAACTAATAAAATCAAAAAAATACATTTAAAGAAATTAGGCTTATAGATAGTGGATATTAAAAAAGATATTGTTTGTATCGGCGGCGGGGTCATGAGCATCACCTTAGCCAAATTACTTCAAGAGCTAGATCCAAAGATGGATATTACCATTTACGAGAAGCTTTCTTCTTGTGCTTTGGAAAGTTCTCAGTCCATCAATAATGCTGGAACAGGCCATGCTGGCTATTGTGAATTAAATTACACCCCTATAAGCCGTCAGCAAATTGTCAACATAGACAGAGCATTAAAGATCAATAGAGAATTTGAAGTATCACTTCAATTTTGGAGTTTCTTAACAAAGAAATATAAAAGTTTTAAACCTAAATCATTTATCACTCAAGTGCCTCATATCAGCTTTGTCAAAGGTAAAAAAGATATCTCTTTTTTACAGAAAAGATATGAGGCGCTAAGTAAAACACTTTCATTTAAAGGGATGCAATTCTCTAGCAATCTAGAGACTATCAAAAAATGGGCGCCTCTGATTGGCGATAAATTAAAAGATAATATTGCGATGACACGGGTTGGCTATGGAAGCGACGTCGACTTTGAATCGCTTAGCCATCAAATGTTGAAAATCTTATCCGCAAATAAAAATTTTTCTGTTCACGTGAATCATGAAATTAAATCGATATCGCAGGCTCAAGATAAAACATGGGATTTAAAAATATACAACGTCAAAAATAAAAAAATAATCTCAGTCAATGCGAAGTTTATTTTTATTGGTGCAGGCGGATCAACGATCCATTTACTCCAAAAAAGTAATATCAAAAATCAAATTGGTTACGGAGGCTTTCCCGTCAATGGTGAATGGTTAATATGCACAACACCCTCTTTAACAAAAAAACACTTCTCTAAAATATATGGTTTAGCTGGGCCTAATGCTCCTCCTATGTCGGCCCCTCATTTAGACTTAAGAATTATTAATGGGAAAAGAGAGCTTATGTTTGGCCCTTTCGCAGGCTTCACATTCAAATTTTTAAAAACGGGTTCTTATTTAGATTTATTTAAATCTATTCGCATGCAAAACATCCTACCTATGCTTCATGTGTTTATTCAGAATCTGAATCTTCTCAGTTATCTTATTAAGCAATCGAGTAGCTCATACAAAGATAAAATGAATGCATTAAGAGAATTTTATCCATTAGCGCATGAGAAAGATTGGAAGTTAGCATCTGCAGGTAAGAGAGTTCAAATTATCAAACCCTTTAAGAAAATTGGCGGAAAATTAGAATTTGGAACAGAAGTTGTTTGGTCGGACGATGCCACTCTCGCTGCTCTCATGGGTGCATCACCTGGAGCCTCTACCTCTGTCTATTCAATGCTAAACGTGATTGAGAAAAGTTTTAAAGGGCGAATTAATTCTACAATATGGAAAAATACCATTGAAAAGATGGTCCCATCTTACAATCAAGACTTAAGTAAGCAGCCATCCTTATTTAATAAAACTCGACTATCTACTTATAAAACGCTTGGATTTAAGATTTAAGACGTTGTCGTCTAATTTCTGACAATACGATACCACTCGCAACACTCACATTTAAACTTTCAACCGCGCCTAACATAGGTATTTTGATTAAAAAATCACATACATCACGCGTTAGCCTTCTTAAGCCACTACCCTCTGAACCTAAAACCACAGCAATGGGGCCACTCAAGTTCGATTGATATAAGGATTCTGCCCCATCTTCAGCTGTTCCGACGACAAGAACGCCTTGTTCTTTGAGATCGCGTATTGTTCTTGCTAAATTTGTTACCACGATGAAAGGTACAGACTCGGCTGCGCCTGAGGCGACCTTTCTCGCAGTCGCATTAAGTCCAACCGCTCGATCTTTAGGATCAATGACAGCAAGCCAGCCCATACCATCGGCAACTCTTAA
>BJGS01000102.1 GCA_014190615.1 Methylophilaceae bacterium | reverse complement strand
GTTTTTAACAGGCGCTTCAGAGCCGCTAATTAATTCAGCACCAACAGCTACACCTTTAGGGGCAATGATGTATCTTCTTTCACCATCTGCGTATAAAAGAAGTGCAATATTTGCAGTTCTATTTGGATCGTATTCGAGATGCTCTACTTTTGCAGGAATGCCATCTTTATTTCGTTTGAAATCAATCATTCGATAATTTTGTTTATGACCGCCGCCATGATGACGGATAGTGATAACACCGCGGCTATTTCTTCCAGCGTGTTTATTCTTCTTTTCAATTAATGGAGCGAAAGGTTTGCCTTTGTGTAGGTCTGGATTTACGACCTTAACAACTGCGCGTCTTCCTGGGGAGGTTGGTTTTACTTTAACTAAAGCCATTTTTTATCCTTATTCACCGCTCGCAAAATTAATCTCTTGGCCTGGTTTAAGGCTTACATAAGCCTTCTTCCAATCATTTCTTTTACCAAATGAACGGCCTGCTCTTTTTACTTTGCCACCTACATTGAGTAATGTCACAGCTTTTACTTCAACTTTAAACATTAATTCAACAGCAGCTTTAATTTCTGATTTAGTCGCATCAGTTCTTACTTTGAATGCCACTTGATTATGCTTGTCGGCAATAAATGTTGCCTTCTCAGTAATTTGTGGCGCTAAAATAACTTGAATAATACGATCTTGTGTATGGACTATTTGGCTCACGCTAGCATCTCCTCAAGTTTTTTAAGTGCGCCAGCTGTGGCTACGACATTTGGAAACTGAACTAAGCTAACTGGGTCAGCATATTGCGCTTCAACAACCATCACGTTAGTTAAATTTCTTGATGATAAATATAGGTTTTCATCAAATGCGTCTGTTAAAACTAGAACGCCTTGCGTATAACCCATACCTTTAATTTTTTCGATAAGCTGTTTTGTTTTAGGTGTTTCAATTTTAAATTCCTCAACAATGCTTAATCTGTCTTGTCTAACTAATTCAGACAAAATAGATCTCATACCTGAGCGATATGCTTTTCGATTCATTTTATGAGAAAAATTTTCATCAGGTGAATTTGGGAACGTTCTACCGCCTCCACGCCATATAGGGCTTGAAGTCATACCAGAACGTGCATTACCTGTGCCTTTTTGTGCGTAAGGCTTGCGAGTGCTGTGTTTTACAGTACCTCTTGTTTTTTGTGAACGGGTTGCAACACGCGCATTAGCCATGTAAGCCACAACCAATTGATGAACAAGCGCTTCATTAAATTCGCGGCCAAAAGTTGCATCAGAAACTGTTACGCTTTTCTTAGCAGCTTTGCCATCTTTATCGAGTAATTTTAATTCCATTATTTGCTCACTTTCACAGCTGCGCGAACTAGAACGTCGCCGCCTTTGGAGCCTGGAACTGCCCCTTTAATGAGTATTAGATTTTTTGTAGGATCAACACGAACAATTTCTAAATTCTGCGTTGTAATTTTTACAGCGCCTAAATGCCCTGACATACGTTTACCTGGGAAAACGCGGCCTGGATCTTGCGCCATACCAATCGAACCTGGAACATTATGTGATCTTGAGTTACCGTGTGATGCTCGGTTTGATCGGAAATGATATCTTTTAATAACGCCGGCATAACCTTTACCAATTGAAGTGCCTGTCACATCAACAAGCTGCCCTTCCTTGAAGTTTTCTACCGTGATATTTGTGCCTAAAGGGAAATTCGCTACATCTTCTTCTTTGATTGCAGTTTCGTGTAATCCAGTACCTGCTGTCACACCTGCTTTAGCGTAATGTCCTGTAAGTGCTTTATCAAGCTTGGTAGCTTTTGTCGCACCATAGGCTAATTGGAGGCTAGTATAGCCATCCGAAGCGATTGTTTTGATCTGTGTCACGCGGTTAGGTAAGACTTCAAGAACCGTTACAGGAATGCTAGTGCCATCCTCTGTAAATACCCTTGTCATACCCACTTTGCGACCAATAAGCGCTAAGCTCATGATCGTATCCTTAAATTATTATTATTAAACGAAACCGATTACAATTGACCGATTTCTTCAAAGAGCGCGAAATTATACCTAACGCTTCAAACTTTTACAACTTAATTTCTACATCCACTCCAGCAGGCAAATCCAGCTTCATTAAAGCATCCACTGTTTTATCTGTTGGGTCTAAGATATCCATCAATCTCTGATGGGTTCTTATTTCAAATTGATCACGTGATGTCTTATTGACATGTGGAGATCTTAAAATATCGAATCTTTCAATTCGAGTAGGTAGTGGGACAGGTCCTTTAACAACAGCACCTGTTCTTTTTGCGGTTTCAACGATTTCTAGAGCTGATTGATCGATTAAACGATAATCAAACGCTTTCAAACGTATACGAATTTTCTGACTTTGCATTTTTTACTACCTTTCCAAAGAGCGAATACCTTGCGGTATTAATTTTTAAAAAAACTATTCAAGAACCTTAGCAACAACACCAGCACCTACTGTGCGGCCACCTTCACGAATCGCAAAGCGTAAGCCTTCTTCCATCGCGATTGGTGCAATGAGTGTCACTGTGATTGATACGTTATC
>BJGS01000101.1 GCA_014190615.1 Methylophilaceae bacterium | reverse complement strand
GAATTTTGAAATATTCCAACCATCATAAAAGAAGGTAGAGGATAAAGGGATCACACCCGCCACTTGATTGGGTCGTTTAGCGTCAATCATCATCGCCATCAATGCACCCATAGAAAGCCCTGTAATAAAAACGTATTCGAACTCTTCCTTTAAGGCATCGAATGCCTTTTCAACAGAAGCATACCAATCTTGCCATTTGGTTTTTTTTAAAGCTTGAATCGATTTGCAATGTCCCGCCAATTCAGGACATGCCACTGAAATGCCTTTACGAGAAATCACTCGGCCTAAATGTTTCATCTCAGATGGTGTGCCGGTGAGGCCATGAATAAGAAGCACTACCGTCGTTGTACTTTTGCGCTCAATAAAACCGTTAGGGCCTAAAAGGGAATCCACGGTCGCCAATTAAATATTGCCCCCCACAAGATAAATACCCACAACAATAAAGGTGGCTCCCAACCAACGATAGGCATTGACGTGTTCTTTTAAAATCAGTCTTGAGGCTAAAAGAATTAAAACGATTTGCACGCTCGAGAGTGGAAACGCTTTACTAATATCCACAGAAGCTAGGAACGCAATCCAAAAAACATATTCAATCGCGTATAAAAAAATACCTAGAGCAATCTCTTTTGTTCTTAAAGCATTGATGATGTTATCAAGGTGAGATAGCCAGCCTTGACGGATTGAATTTACAAGGCGGTTCGTTCCTTTTTTGAATAAGACAGTCGCTACCACCTCTAGAGCGATAGCGACTGCAAATAGTATGAAAGATTTAAGATCCATGGGTCGCTGAAATTATTCAGCACCGCATCGTTTTAATAACGCCTCAAAGAGTTGAATACCTAAATCAATTTCTTCTTCTGAGATTAAAAGTGAAGGGGCTAAGGTAATCACATTCTTTTCATAGCCACCAATATCCAGAACTAAACCATAAGTCTTGTCGCCAATTCTGATGTCGCCTAGAAGGCCTTCGTTAAACATGCGATCAGCTAACTTACGACTTGCAGTGAAGCCATCTTTTTCACAAAGCTCAATACGAAGTGCTAAACCCAAACCGCTTACGTCTCCCACGACTTTCCAGCGTGATTTCAATTCTTCAATACGTTTTAAGAAGTAAGCGCCACGATCATTTACTTTTTTCTCAAAATTATCTTCGGAGGTCATTTTAAGAACCTCGAGCGCTACTGAAGTGCCCAGCGGGTTAGAGGCGAACGTAGAGTGCGTTGAGCCTGGTGGGAATTTTTCTGGGTTAATTAATTCTTCTTTCGCCCAAATGCCTGACAATGGATTTAAGCCGTTGGTAATCGCTTTACCAAATACAAAAATATCAGGAATGATATCGAAGTTTTCCCAAGACCATAATTTACCTGTGCGGTAAACACCCATTTGAATTTCGTCAGCGACCAATAGCACGTTACGTTTCTTCAAAGATTCCGCTAATTTTTTCATGTAGCCTTTAGGTGGCACAATGTAACCGCCTGTACCTTGCATCGGCTCAATATAAAATGCACCAAATTCACATTGACCTGCTTTTTCATCCCACACGGATTGATATTCAGTATCAAATAATTTTTCAAATTCTTTATGGCAATAGGTGTCACACGTTTCCACTTTCATGCTGTAAGGGCAACGGAAACAATAAGGATAAGGAATAAATTGTGCGCGATCGGCAAAGTTACCAAAACGACGACGGTAACGATAACTTGAAGTAATGGCAGAGGCTCCCAAAGTTCTTCCATGGTATCCGCCCATGAAAGCAAACTGATGCGTTTTGCCTGTGTGATTGCGGACTACCTTTAATGAATCTTCAATCGCTTGCGCCCCACCTACGTTGAAATGTACGCGGCCTTTGACGCCATATTTTTCTTCCATGTACTTACAAATAATTTCAGCAAGCTCTACTTTTTCTCTATGTAAATATTGGCTTGCCAATTGTGGCAAGGTATCAATTTGTTTTTTTAAAACATCTGCAATGCGTTTATTTTTGTATCCGAAGTTCACCGCGGAGTACCACATCTGCCAATCTAGATAAGGGATACCTTTTTCATCAAACAAAAAGCTGCCATCACAATTTTCGAATACTTTTGGGGGATCCGCATAATTGACGGTGTCTCCGTGTGAGCAATACTTTTCATTTTTCTCTAAGATTTCAATGATTTTCTGATCCATCGTATAACCCTCTACTTTTAAAAATTAATTAAATACATAGCCCGGAATCTTTTGCTCTTCCGGCTTCCAAGTTTTGACAATCTTTAATACATCATCAAACGTATTGAAAGTATGATGTTTGACGTTATTTTTTTCACAATGCTTAATGAGTGACGACTTCGCAAACACAATATCGGCATGCAAGGCTAAACACGCGTCTGATTTTCCATCTCCTATCAAAACGACGGGGCCGCCTACTTTTTTACTTACATAATCGGCAACAGCGCATTTACACATGCCATTACCGCCCTTGCAATCAGGATCGCGTAATGGAAAAGTAATTTCAATCCCGCGCTCTTTATAATTAAGACGATTAGAGAACGTTTGGATCTCAGGCCATCCTG
>BJGS01000100.1 GCA_014190615.1 Methylophilaceae bacterium | reverse complement strand
AAGAATCAAGAGGATGCAGCGATTACTTGGCTCAATAAAGTAAGTAATGGTAATCATTTCATTGAGTCAAAATTAATCGCAGCAGAAATCATTGCAAAAAAAGAATCTATTGATAAAGCGCTAGTATTTTTAGACACAATAAAAATTGATGCACAGGATGAAAAATTGAGTATTATCCGATTAAAAACATCTTTGCTCACGCGCTCCAACCGTAATCAAGAAGCATTCCAGCTCATGCAAAATGAAGCGCCTAACTTTGCTCAGTCGTCTGAATTTAAATTTGACTTCGCGCTCCTTGCAGATAAATTAAATAAATATGACTTAATGGAAAAGCTTTTAAGAGAGGCTATTAAGATTAGGCCTGATTACGCTGTGGCTTATAACGCACTCGGCTATTCTTTTGCTGATAGAAATATTAATTTAGAAGATGCTAAAAAATATATTGAGCTTGCCTTGTCAATCTCACCAAATAATCATTACATCTTAGATAGCATGGGTTGGTTATATTTTAGGCTCGGCAAATTAGATTCAGCTCTTTCTTTCATTCAAAAAGCTTATGATGTTCAGTCGGACCCAGAGATTGCAGCACACCTTGGTGAAATTTTATGGGCTCAAGGAAAGAAAAAAGAAGCCAATGATATTTTAGAATTGTCACTCCAATCATTCCCAGATAATGAAGTTCTGAAAGAAGCATTTAAAAGACTTCGTTAATTCTTAAGAGCTTTTATTTAATTGAATTTTATTAACATCCCTATGTTTGTGGCAGCACTTTTTCTTTCAGGCTGTGCGACATTGAATGATCCACTTGAAATATTTAAAAAACATTCATCTGCCATTGAGACCTCCCAGGTGGTTGATGAATATCGTTCTATCGAACAATTTTCCATAAAAGCTAAGTTTGCTTACTCGTTAGACGCTAATGGCGGCTCAGGTCGTCTGATTTGGCGTTATGAAAATAATCAAGATGAGATTGATATCTTTTCGCCATTTAATAATCAAGTCGCAAAAATTATTTATGCTTCTAATGACAAACGCATCATCGATGCCAATGGTAAAGTTTTATCGGGTGATGACTTTGACCATTACATACAATCTTTATTTGGTAAGAATATTTCACCTGATCTTTTTAGATATCTAATTACGAACCATGTTGATCGAATTAAAAATATGCATAAAGATGAAAATCAACTTAATCGTGCAACTCATTTTTACAATGATGAATGGAATATCTTAATTACTGCTTTCAAAACTCAGGACGGCTTTGCCATCCCTTCTAAAATATCAATTACCCAAGGTAAGTTTAGTTTTAATTTTATTGTAGAAGAGATTATTCACATTGCAGGCAAATGAACTTAGAGAAAATGGCTATAAAGAATTTTTAGCTCCGGCTAAATTAAATTTATTTCTTCATGTAATAAATAAAAGAGCTGATGGTTATCACAATATTCAAACGATCTTTCATCTCATCGATCTTTATGACAATATTTTTATTAGAGCAAATAAGTCTGGGCTAATCCGTCGAACTTCTGAGCATGCCAATATTCAAGAAATTGATGATTTAAGCATTAAAGCGGCTCATCTATTAAAACCATTCACAGAAAATCAATCTGGCGTTGATATCTTCATTAAAAAAACTATTCCTATGGGCGGGGGTCTTGGGGGTGGAAGCTCAGATGCTGCAACAACACTTATTGCTCTTAACGCCTTGTGGCAATGTCAATTAACCCAAAAAGAATTGCAAGGATTAGCTCTTAAACTGGGGGCTGACGTCCCATTCTTTATTTTTGGGCAAAATGCCTGGGCTGAAGGTGTGGGCCAAAATCTCACCCCCTTCTCGATCCCACCCCAAGATTATCTTGTCATAGCGCCTAAGGAAACGGTTTCTACGAGAGAGGTTTTTGAGTCACTTGAATTGACAAAAGACCGGATTCCATTGAAAATAGCAGGCTTTTCCAATGAATTAGACCCTGGAAATTTGGTCAATGATTTGGAAAAAGGGGTCTTAAAAAAATTTAAAGAAATTGGCCTTGTTTTTGACTGGTTAAAGCAGTTTGGTCAAGCAAAAATGACGGGTTCAGGGTCATGTTTTTTTATCCCTTTAGGTTCGGCAGATGAAGGTAAAAAATTAGTAGAGAAAAAGCCAGAACATACGCTAGGCTTTGTAGTTAAAGGATTAAATAATCACCCTCATTTTAACTTAATGTTGGGCACAGAATAATAATAGGGGAGTCGCCAAGCTGGTTAAGGCACTGGATTTTGATTCCAGCATGCGAAGGTTCGAATCCTTCCTCCCCTGCCATTTTACAGACTGACCATTCATAACTAGGACCGAGACTTTGGATAATAATAGCGTCATGATATTCACGGGCAATGCCAACCCTCTTCTTGCTGAGCAAGTTGCTGGAAGTTTGGGTATTCACCTTGGTCGCGCTGACGTAGGTCGTTTCAGCGACGGCGAAATCATGGTTGAGCTCCTAGAGAATGTTCGTGGCAGGGATGTATTTGTTCTTCAATCTACAAGCCATCCAACTAACGATAATTTAATGGAAATTATGGTGATTGTGG
>BJGS01000099.1 GCA_014190615.1 Methylophilaceae bacterium | reverse complement strand
CAATCCCTCATTCCAAAATATATTTGTGATATTGCACCTTACCAAGGCGGCAAACCTATCGCTGAGCTCGCGCGTGAATATAAGCTAGAAGAGTCTTCAATTGTAAAATTAGCTTCCAACGAAAACCCCTTAGGCATGAGCCCTAAAGCTCGTGAAGTGATTTTAAAGTCTATCGATGAACTCTATCGTTATCCCGATGGCAATGCGTTTAAGCTTAAAAATGCTGTCAGTCTTAAGTTTAATTTACATCCCGACAGTTTAATTTTTGGAAATGGGTCAAACGATATTTTGGAATTAGCTTCTCGTACCTTCTTAAAAGTTGGCGATGAAGTCATATTTTCTCAACATGCTTTTGCTGTCTATAGTCTTGTGACCCAAGCAATGGGTGCTATTGGCGTCAAGGTGCCTGCCAAAGATTTTGCACATGATCTTGCCAAAATGTTTGTGGCAATCACTTCAAAAACGAAGATGATTTTCATTGCTAACCCGAACAACCCCACGGGCACTCTCATCCCTAAAGATGAACTTAAAGCTTTTTTAATGAAAGTCCCATCTCATATAATTGTGGTCCTGGACGAGGCTTACGATGAATATTTAGATATCGAACATAAGTCAGAGAGTTTTTCATGGCTTGCTCAACTTTCTAATTTAATTATTTCCAGGAGCTTTTCAAAGGCTTATGGTTTGGCAGGATTAAGAGTGGGTTTTGGGGTATCGAATCCAGAGATTATTCAATTTATGAATCGCGTGAGACAGCCTTTTAATGTAAATAGTCTTGCTCAAGATGCGGCTGTTGCTGCATTAATGGATGACGCATTTGTCAGTGAGAGTAAAATACTGAATAATAATGGAAAAATACAACTAGAATCAGCACTCCAAAGGCTTAAGTTAAGTTTTATTCCTACTTTTGGTAACTTTATATGTTTTAAAGTAGATAAGGCATCCCAAGTCTACGAAGCTTTATTAAAGGCGGGTATCATAGTGCGTCCAGTGGCTAATTATGAAATGCCAGATTATTTGCGTGTGAGTATTGGCCTTAAAGAAGAAAATGAAAGATTTATTCAAGCACTAGAAACGATTATTTAAATAGGATCTAGCATGATTATTGTAATGAGCAACGTTGCAACCGAAGAGCAAATTGAATCGGTGATTAAGCGTATAGAAGAAAAGGGGCTGGAAGCTAATGTTTCCCGTGGCACCGAAAGAACTGTGATCGGCGCAATTGGAGATGAGCGAAGTCTTGACCCTGAACTTTTAGAGTCTCTTCCTGGTGTTGAGCAAGCACTCCACATTGTTAAACCTTATAAAATTGTCGCACGCGAATGGCATAAGGAAGATACCGTCATTGATATTAAAGGCAATCTCATAGGTGGTAAGCAAATTCAAATTATTTCGGGCCCATGTTCTGTTGAGACACCTGATCAGATGGAAAAATCTGCGAAAGCGGTTAAAGCAGCTGGAGTGAGATTGATGCGCGGGGGCGCGTTTAAACCTCGCACGAGTCCTTATACATTTCAAGGCACAGGCGTTGAAGGTTTAGAAATGTTTAGAAAAGCTGCAGACAAAGAAGGCTTACCTATTGTGACTGAGCTTATGGATGCAAGACAACTTGATACCTTCATGAAATATAAAGTGGATGTGATTCAAATTGGTACGCGCAGCATGCAAAATTTTGAACTGCTAAAAGAAGTAGGCAAAGTTAATGTGCCAGTCATTTTAAAACGTGGCATGTCTGCAACGATTTCTGAGTGGCTCATGGCTGCTGAATATATTGCAGCAGGTGGCAATCATAATATTATTTTCTGTGAGCGCGGTATTCGAACCTTTGAAACATACTATCGCAATGTATTAGATGTCACAGCGATCCCAGTGCTAAAAAAAGAAACACATCTTCCTGTGATTGTTGATCCTTCTCATGCAGGTGGTAAGGCATGGATGGTAGCGGCTTTATCTAGAGCAGCCATTGCAGCAGGCGCTGATGGTCTTTTAGTTGAAATGCATCCCAATCCATGCGAAGCATGGTGCGATGCAGATCAAGCCATTAATCCTCAAGAGCTTATTTCACTCATGGGCGAATTAAGAGGTATTGCTAAGGTGATTGGTCGCGAAATTCTTTAAGGAACTCATGGATTTCATGAGTTCTCTTTAGCTAATTTCCACTATGAGATTAGGTGTTTTTCCCTCAGTATCATTCCATTATTAAATATTGATCTCATCGACAGGGTTCTATGCATATACATGTATTAGGTGCGGGTGCGGGGGGTGGATTTCCTCAGTGGAATTGTAATTGTCACAACTGCGATGGACTCCGAAAAGGCACTATCAAAGCTACAAAACGCACACAATCTTCTATATGTGTAAGTTCTGACGGCATACATTGGGTGTTATTTAATACATCTCCCGATGTGCTGCAACAAATTCAAAATTTTCCACCCTTACAACCAGGTCGAGAGATTCGCGATAGCGGTATTTCAGCCATTGTACTTATCGACGCTCAAATTGATCACACCACAGGGTTACTCATGCTTCGTGAAGGCACACAAAAACGTGAGCTCTATTGTACGGACATG
>BJGS01000098.1 GCA_014190615.1 Methylophilaceae bacterium | reverse complement strand
CCATCAGGTATCTTTAAAATATTTGCACTAAAAAATGCAAAATCAATGACTAAAAAGATCGCCATGAAAATAACTGTCTTGGTAGAGTTCCATTTCCATACTTCATAGAATACAAAGCTTGCTAGAAGTGTTGAGATCACCATGTCACCTGTAACTGCAATACCATAGGCGCCTGCAAGATTGCCTGAGCTTTTAAAGATCACTACCAAAGCCATAACTGCAATCATTAAGAGCCAATTAATTCTTGGGAGGTAAATTTGCCCTTCTTGATTTTCGGATGTATGTTCGACATGCATTCTTGGAAGGAATCCTAATTGAAGTGCTTGTCTTGAGACTGAAAAAGCGCCTGTAATTACCGCTTGTGAAGCAATAATTGCTGCGAGCGTTGCCAAGACAATAAGAGGTATGACAAGAAATTCAGGCGCCATAAGATAAAAAGGATTTTTAATATTTTCAGGGTTGCTAAGAATTAATGCGCCTTGTCCAAAGTAATTTAATGTAAGCGCTGGAAGTACAAAAATAAACCATGCAAGTCTAATAGGGTGTTTTCCAAAATGCCCCATATCTGCGTATAACGCTTCAGCACCTGTCACTGATAAAACAACAGCGCCTAGCGCTACAAATGCAACCATAGGAGACAATTGGAAAAATTGAAATGCATATAATGGATTGATTGCCATGAGAACGTGCGGTTCGTGCGCGATATTAATGATTCCTAAAATTGCGAGTGTTAAAAACCAAAAAAACATAATGGGGCCAAAGAAAGCGCCTACAACTTGCGTCCCTTTACTTTGTGCATAAAATAGAATGAATAACACTACAAGGGTGATTGGAATAATAAGGTAACTTAAAGAGGGGGCCACAACTTCAAGCCCTTCGATCGCAGATAAAACTGAGATCGCAGGCGTAATCATGCCGTCAGCATAGAACATACACGCCCCGAGAATACCTAAAATCATAATCCAATTTCTCTTATTACCACTCGGCGCATTTTTATTGGCAAGAGAGAGCAGAGCCATAATCCCACCTTCGCCTCTGTTATCAGCGCGCATAATAAAGGCAACATATTTGGCCGACACAATCATAATAAGCGACCAGAAAATAAGTGAAAGTATGCCTAGTACATTCAATTGGGTAAGCTCAACAGGATGCTTGCTTAGTGAAAAAACTTCTTTCATTGTGTAAAGCGGGCTTGTACCGATGTCACCAAATACAACACCTAAAGCTGCAAGTGAAAGGGTAGCGAGAGAGGCTTTGTGATTATTTTTCTTATTGTCGTCCATGTGTGCTTAAGTGTTTTTAATTCAATCTATAATTCTTTATCTTTAAGATCTGAAATATTTGCGTCAGCTTGTCCATGGTTCAATTGAATATGAATTTTATCATCAAGCTTTAGCTGAGTTACATTATTTACTATCTGGCCATCAACATCTGTAACGATGGAATAACCCCTTGATAAAACAGCATGAGGACTTAAATGATCCAAGTTTAATTTCAATTTATCAATGTGTAATTGATATTGGATGACTAAACTCTTCATACTCTGATTAATTCTTTGTATATATTGATAAATCTGCTCTTTTTGTCTTTGAATTTGTTGGCGAGGTGATATAAGACGTTTTTCTAGATAATCAATTTTCTGAATCAATTCACGTATAAGGCTTGCCATCAATTTATTTAATTGGTTTTTATAAACTTGAATTGTTTTGATAAGTTCGACGGTATAGCTTGTCACAAGCTCAGCAGCGCCTGAAGGCGTTGGCGCTCTTAAGTCAGAAACAAAGTCAGCTATCGTTGTATCAGTCTCATGTCCAACCCCTGTAATAGTAGGTATTTTTGATGTTGCAATTGCTCGCGCCACAATTTCTTCATTAAAAGCCCATAAATCTTCAATCGAACCACCCCCTCGAGCAATGATAAGCACATCGCATTCCATTCTCACATTTGCTATTTCAATGGCTTTGACAATAGCCGCAGGGGCTTCTTTGCCCTGAACGAGGCTCGGATAGATAATGATTGGTATATGAGGGCTTCGTCTTTTTAGTGTAATTAAAATATCTTCAATAGCAGCCCCAGTAAGCGATGTAATGATGCCAATCGCTTGAGGTATTTGCGGGATTGTTTTTTTCCGAGAAGCTTCAAAAAGCCCCTCTTTAAGAAGTTTTTCTTTTAATTGATTAAAGGCTTCTGATAAAAGACCCGAGCCTGCATGTCTTATCAGCTCAATATTAAGTTGATACTCACCTCGAGCTTCATATAAACCAATCAAGCATTTTGCTTCAATTTTTTCGCCATTTTTTGGAATCCATTCAGCAGCCATATTTTTATTTTTAAACATGGTGCAACGCACTTGAGCCTCTTCATCTTTGAGAGAAAAGTACCAGTGCCCAGAAGATGCACTTATGAAATTAGAAATCTCACCTGTAATCCAAAATGAAGGGAAACTTTGCTCAAGGAGCTCTCTGACAAGGCGATTGATTTCTTTAACAGAAAAAACCTTGGTTTCGTTAGGCTTAGAGGTATTTATTGGTGTTGAATTAATCAAACTAGAAGGATATCCGTTACAATTATCTTCATTATAGAGTTAATAAATAACTAAAGAGCTTTAATTGAAGAAATTTTTTTTATCACA
>BJGS01000097.1 GCA_014190615.1 Methylophilaceae bacterium | reverse complement strand
TGCTGCGCTCGTGAGTGAGAATGCGATAGATGAATTTGAAATACATATAAAGTAAATTAATCTAGGAAAAATTATGTTTATTAATCTCGAAAATCAAGTTGCACTTGTCACAGGTGCTAGCCGTGGTATAGGGCAATCAATAGCTTTAAGTTTAGGCAAGCAAAAAGCTTTTGTAATTGGCACAGCAACTTCAGAAGAAGGTGCGCAAAAAATTTCAGCCTTTCTTAAAGAGCAAAATATTCTAGGTAAAGGGATTAAATTAGATGTGAATGATAATGAAGCCATTCTTCAAACAGTAGATGCCATTATCAAAGATCATGGAGATATTTCAATACTTGTAAATAATGCTGGCATTACCAAAGATATGTTACTCATGCGCATGAAAGAAGAAGAGTGGGATGATGTCATGTCGACGAATTTAAAATCGATTTTTCGCATGAGTCAGGCACTTGTTCGAAGCATGATGAAAAGTCGCTACGGTAGGATTATAAATATCACGTCTGTAGTAGGCCATATGGGCAATGGAGGCCAAACGAATTATGCTGCTGCAAAAGCAGGTGTTACAGGATTCACAAAATCTTTAGCTAAAGAGATTGGTAGCCGAGGCATTACGGTCAATTGTGTTGCGCCTGGATTTATTGATACAGATATGACAAAAGGATTATCAGACGAACATAAAAAACAACTTCTTGACCATGTGCCACTGGGTCGCCTAGGAAGCCCTGAGGATATTGGTGCTGCAGTATGCTTTTTAGCTTCAAAAGAAGCGTCTTATATTACAGGTGAGACCCTTCATGTCAATGGTGGGATGCTAATGATTTAAGTTATTTTTTTAACTTAATTACAAAATTCTTAACAAGATTTGTTAAAATAACGCATGGCTTTAGAGTCATTTCTTAAATAAAAGGGGTATTTTAGATGTCTGATATCGAACAACGTGTAAAAAAAATTGTTGCAGAACAACTCGGCACTAAAGAAGCTGATGTTAAAAATACATCATCATTTGTAGATGATTTAGGCGCTGACTCACTTGATACAGTGGAACTTGTAATGGCTTTAGAAGAAGAGTTTGATTGCGAAATTCCTGACGAAGAAGCTGAAAAAATTACTACAGTGCAACAAGCTGTTGATTACATCAACAAAAATCTAAAATAATTCATATATTGCCTAACCTTTTCTAGCTAATGAAGGGGTTGGGTTTAAACCATGTCTAAAAGAAGAGTCGTAGTCACCGGCCTAGGTTTGATTACTCCTGTGGGTATAGGGGTGTCAGAATCGTGGGCTAATATTGTTAGCGGTCAATCAGGTGTGGGTAAAATCACCAAATTTGATTGCTCAACGTATCCCTCTCAAGTTGCAGGTGAAGTCAAAAATTTTGACCCACTGCTATACATTCCCCCCAAAGATGCTAGACGCATGGATACCTTTATTCAATTTGGTATTGCAGCAGGCATTGAAGCTTTTAAGGATTCTGGCATTGAAGTGACTGACAGCAATAGTGAAAGAATTGGTGTATCAGTGGGATCAGGCATTGGCGGCATTAATTTAATTGAATCAACAAGCGATGTATTCGATGAAGGTGGCGTTCGTAAGGTCTCTCCATTTTTCATTCCTGGTACGATTATTAATATGATTTCTGGCAACCTCTCAATTATGCTCAATTTAAAGGGCCCTAATGTTTCTATTGCGACCGCGTGTACAACAGGGACACATTCCATTGGTGACGCAGCTCGCATGATCGAATATGGGGATGCTGACGTCATGTTAGCAGGAGGCGCAGAAGCCGCTATTACTGAATTATCAGTCGCTGGATTTTCTTCAGCTAAAGCTCTCTCCTCTCGTAATGACGATCCTAAAACTGCAAGTCGTCCGTGGGATAAAGACCGCGATGGCTTTGTGATTGGCGAAGGTGCAGGTGTAATGGTACTGGAAGAATATGAGCACGCAAAAAAAAGAGGCGCTAAGATATATGCAGAACTTTCTGGCTACGGCATGAGTGCCGATGCATATCATATTACCGCACCCAATATGGATGGACCACGACGCTCTATTGTAAATGCATTAAAAAATGCAAATGTAAATATAGATAATGTGCAATATATTAATGCACATGGCACATCGACACAGCTTGGTGATCTCAATGAAACGAATGCCATTAAAGCAAGTTTTGGAGATTACGCAAAAAAACTTGTTGTGAATTCAACCAAATCAATGACAGGACATTTGCTAGGTGGGGCAGGCGGCATCGAATCAGTATTTACTGTGTTAGCAATCCACCATCAAATCTCCCCACCTACGATTAATATTTTTAATCAAGATCCAGAATGTGATCTCGACTATTGCGCCAATGAAGCAAGATCAATAAAAATTGATGTTGCACTCAAAAATAACTTTGGCTTTGGCGGTACTAACGGAAGCCTTGTATTTAAGAAGATATAGGTTTTTATAAATGGGTTTAATCTAAAATGAACTCGTTGATCATTTCACAACCGGCCGTTTAACTTGTCAAAACAATTCCTTATTAACGGAACATTTCAAAAGATAAGCCCTTTCGATCGCGCATTTCAATATGGTGATGGAATTTTCAGAACTTTAATTGTAGAGAATAAAAAACCTCGACATTGGAAATATCACTAT
>BJGS01000096.1 GCA_014190615.1 Methylophilaceae bacterium | reverse complement strand
TTAGAGACGCCGTAGGCTCAGCAAAAAATTTAGGTAAAGGTGACAAAAATAGTTATCAAATAGATCCAGCAAATACAGATGAAGCATTAACTGAAGTCGAGCTGGATATTAATGAAGGTGCAGATATGGTGATGGTGAAACCAGGACTGCCTTATCTTGATATTGTCTATCGTGTGAAAACTACATTTGGTGTGCCTACTTATGCTTACCAAGTCAGTGGTGAATACGCGATGCTGAAGGCAGCCTCACAAAATGGCTGGTTGGACGAAAAAGCTGTTGTGATGGAATCTCTTTTAGCTTTTAAACGCGCAGGGGCTGATGGTATTTTGAGTTACTATGCAATGGAAGTTGCGCGCTGGCTTAAAGTTTAAGAAGTATTTCAGTTTCTTCAATCGACACTTTTACTTTATTTATTTTTAAATCATCGACGTGATAAATCAAAAGTTCAATGGGCCCCATTAAGCCTTCAAGTGTTAATACCGGAATAATTTTTTTATCTTGCATCGGATCTTTGGTACGAGATTTTTGATCACGTGTTTCGTATACGATATTGTGATTGAGTAAAAAAAATTCTACCTCTTTCATCGAGTCCACATAGAGCTGAATATGGATAGTAGGATATCGGCCAGCTGTCCCATCTAATGTACCACCTGTTAAGTGCGGATTAAATGCACTCAATCTTTTCATGAGACTTAAAGCTTCAAGTCTTAATACTTTAAGACGCTCCTCATGCTCTTCATCAAAAAAAATCGCTTGATGTTCTTTGATAGCATCATTGATTTCATCATTGGAAGGTAAAGCGTCCCCATCCATCAGCCCAAAAAATTTAGCGGCTTTACGTTTTGCGAACGCGTAATCGCTGATACCTTCTTCGGCCATCATTTGAGCGGCTTTATGTGCCACTTGAAATCGAATGTGTTTACTTTGCCTTGCCATATCAAACATTTTTTTAAAATTAGTTGAGGAGTTGTATCTCGTTATGCGGTGGAAATTCTGAATAGAAATATTCATTCACACCTTCTTCATTTTCATTGGCAGGGGTGCCTGTGTCCGGTTTAATTTTATGAATGATCACACCATCAGGCATATTGTAATTTTGCACAGGGATATCTTTTAGAGCGGTCTGCATATATTGAATCCAAATAGGGAGTGCTGCACGTGCACCCGTTTCTTCTTTACCTAATGTTTTAGGCTGGTCAAATCCAATCCATGCAATTGCAACTTGTGAAGGCGTGTAACCTGCGAACCAAGCATCGACTTGGTTATTTGTGGTGCCTGTTTTACCTGCTACATCTGATCGACCTAATGCCTTAGCTTTTACTGCAGTCACTTTATTAACGACATCTTGTAAGAGAGTCGTCATGATGAATGCATTTCTAGGATCGATGACACGAGGCGTTTCTTCGTTTTGTAACATCGTATTAGTTTGATCGATCACTTGACCATGACTATCGACCATCTTTTCAATGAGGTAAGGTTTTTTGAGATACCCACCATTGGCAAACACACCATAGGCTGTCACCATTTCCATCAATGTAGCAGAGCCCACACCTAAAGCCATGGATAAGTAAGCTGGGTGATTGGCAGGATCAAATCCAAAGCGTGTTGCATAATCTTGCGCATAAGGAGCCCCAATTGCTTTTAGCACGCGAATGGCGACTAAGTTTTTAGATTTTGCTAAACCATTTCGAAGTCTAATGTGCCCATCAAAATCATTGTCATAATTTTGTGGGTCCCAATCCATACCACTGCCTGTTTCAGCGGCTGAGAAATGAAGTGGCGCATCATTCACAATGGTGGCAGGTGTAATCCCTTTTTCCAAAGCTGCCGAGTAAATGAAAGGTTTGAAAATAGAGCCAGGTTGACGTTTTGCTTGAGTGACATGGTTATATTTGTTGCGATTAAAATCAAAGCCGCCAACGAGGGCAGTGATAGCTCCCGTTTGAGGGTCCATCGAGACTAATGACGCTTCAACTTTAGGAAGTTGCACCACTTCCCATTGTTTATTTTTTTGAATCACGCGAATCACAGAGCCTGGGTTCACTTTTCTATTTTTAGGATCTTTGTCGCTTAAGGTTTTTTGAATAAGCGCTAGACCATCATTTTTGATATCCACCATATCGCCTTTTTTGGTGAAGGCTTGGACATACTTAGCTTCAGCTTTAATAACCACGGCTGGAATAAATCCGTTGAATTCCTCGATTCCATCCAATGTATCGACAATTTTAGTTTTTTGATCTTCAAATTTCTTACCTTCTAAATCAATTGTTTTTTCAGGGCCGCGATATTCATGACGACGATCGTAATCCAAGATGCCACGCAATACTGCTTCATTCGCAGCTTCTTGATTCACTTTTTTGATGGTGGTATAGACTTTAATCCCGCTTGTATAGATATCATCTTTATATTGATCATAAAGTGTTTGTCTTACCATTTCGGACGCGTGATCCGCGACAAGATCTCGAGATTGTCTAGATTCTTTAAAATGAAGTGGCTGATTCATGGCTTCATCAAAAGCTTTTTGGTCAATAAATTCATAACGCAACATATTTTTTAAGACTTCATGTTGGCGCTGAATCGCACGTTTCGGATTCGTAAATGGGTTGTAGTTTGTTGGCGCTTTAGGAAGGCCCGCTAATAAAGCAGATTCAGCCAAGGTTAATTTGTCTAATGGTTTTCCATAATACACAAGAGAAGCCGCACC
>BJGS01000095.1 GCA_014190615.1 Methylophilaceae bacterium | reverse complement strand
ACAATTTCTTTTCATCGATACACCGGGTTTTCAACTTAAACATTTAAATCTCATGAATAAAGGTTTAAATAAGACAGTGCATCAAGTCTTAAGTGACGCAGATGTGGTGCTCTTTGTGATTGAATCCAGAGGCATGACAGAAGAAGATCAAGCCGTGATGAAACTCATCCCTAAAGATCGTCCAACGATTCTAGTCATGAATAAAGTGGATTTAATGAAAGACAAGAATACGCTTTTAAAAGAAATTAAAACCATGAGTGAATCCTATACATTTAAAGCCATGATTCCTGTGTCTGCCAAAAAAAATAAACACCTTGATCATTTATTAGACACGGTCAGAGATTTTTTACCAGAGCAACCTTTTATTTATGGCGAAGATGAAATTACAGATAAGAGTGAAAGATTTTTAGCTTCCGAAATTATTCGTGAAAAAATTTTTAGACTCACCGGACAAGAAGTGCCGTACTCGATTGCAGTCGAAATTGAAAAATTTGAAGTAGAAGGCAATTTAAGGCGTATTTTTGCAGCCATCATTGTCGATAAGGAAAGTCAAAAGCCTATGCTCATAGGTAAGGACGGCGAAAAGCTTAAGCAAATTTCGAGCGAATCAAGACAAGATATGGAAAAACTTTTTGGCGGCAAAGTGTGGCTTGAAACTTGGGTGAAAGTGAAAAGCGGCTGGTCAACCGATCAACGTGTCTTAAAATCACTAGGCCTGTAATCTTTTAACATGGCAACACCTTCTCATCGTCAAGAAAATCAACGTGTGTATATTTTGCACACTTATCCTTTTAAAGAGACAAGTTTAATCGCGGAATTATTTACAGAAAATTTTGGTCGTATTCCTGTCGTTGCCAAGGGCGCACGTCGACCAAGATCATCGATTCGCGGCATGCTGCAATCCTTTCAAGTACTGCTCGCCAATTGGTCAGGCAAATCAGAACTTAAAAGTTTAAATGGGCTAGAATGGTGTGAGAAGCTCACTATTCTAGAGGGTGATGCTTTAATGTGTGGTTTTTATCTTAATGAGTTAGTGATGCGTTTATTGCCTAGAGATGAGGCGCATACCGAACTTTTTCATTTTTATCATGAAACAATTTTAGCTTTAAGCGAAGGTCATGAGCTCACGATTACATTAAGACGTTTTGAATTAAAACTTCTTCAAGCTTTAGGCTATGCCGTGACTTTAGATCGGGATGAAGATGCAAACCCTATTATCCCTGATAAAATATATCGTTATGAAGCTGAATATGGCGCTTGCGATTTAACGCGGACTGATCATGGTATTAAAGTATTAGGCAAAACATTGCTTGATATGTCGAAGGATCAATATCTAGACAAAGAAACACAGCAACAAAGTAAACAATTAATGCGGTATTTATTAGGATTTTATTTGGGCGACAAACCGCTTCATTCCAAACAGCTGTTTGTCGACCTACAAGGCTAAATTTTATGATTAAACTCGGTGTGAATATTGATCACGTAGCGACCCTAAGACAAGCGCGTGGGACCAAATACCCAAGTGTAGTTGAGGCTGCTCTTCGAGCTGAGCAAGCTGGCGCCGACAGTATTACACTTCATTTGCGTGAAGATCGTCGTCATATGCAAGATGAAGATATTTTTGCAATCAGACCGCTTCTTCAAACCAAAATGAATTTAGAGTTGGCAGCGACTGATGAAATGATTGCGATTGCATTGAAAGTAAAACCACAAGATGTCTGTATCGTTCCTGAAAGACGTGAAGAGCGAACCACAGAAGGTGGATTGAATATCAAAGATGGTTATGATCATCTTTATCGTGCGACTCAAACACTTACAGAAAAAGGTAGTCGGGTATCACTTTTTATTGCACCTGATTTAAAAGATATTGATTTGGCTAAAAAAATGGGCGCACCTGTGATTGAAATTCATACGGGCAGATATGCAGATGCCAAAGATGAAGGCACCAAAAAAAAAGAATTGAAGCGCGTGAAAGATGCGGCAGCATATGCATTATCATTAGGACTTGTGGTTAACGCTGGACATGGTCTTCATTATCATAATGTGAATTTAATTGCAGAGATTCCTGGTATTGAAGAGCTTAATATTGGTCACGCGATTGTGGCACATGCATTATTTGTAGGCTGGGATAATGCAATTAAGGAAATGAAACTCTTATGTCGCACTTATTCAAAATAAATTTTACAAAGATAAACCTATTATGATTTTTGGCATTGGTACAGACGTCGTTGAAGTAGCTCGCATTCATGAATCCATTGAAAAATTTGGTGATACATTTGCTCGCCGTATTTTAAGTGATGCTGAATATGAAAGTTACTTAAAGTCATCTACGCAATCTCGTTTCTTAGCTAAACGCTTTGCCGCAAAAGAAGCTTTCGCTAAAGCATTAGGTACTGGATTTAGATCACCCGTACGTTTTCAAAATATTATGGTTGGCCATGATGAGCTAGGAAAACCCATCCTAGAATTTGATCAAGAATTACAAGAATATTTAAAAGCAAAAAATATCTTGAGTCAGCATATTTCCATTTCAGATGAAAAAAATATTGCGACTGCCTTCGTTGTTCTTGAGACTTAAACATTTAAATGGATGCAATAGATTTTAATCGACGCTTTGGCGGTGTCGAACGGCTTTATGGAAAATCTGCTTTTACGCACTTTCAAAAATCACACATTTGTATTATTGGTATCGGAGGTGTTGGATCATGGGCTGCTGAAGCGTTAGCTCGGAATGCGATCGGAAAAATTACACTCATTGATCTCGACCATATTGCTGAATCGAATATTAATCGACAAATTCATGCTTTATCTCAGACCCTTG
>BJGS01000094.1 GCA_014190615.1 Methylophilaceae bacterium | reverse complement strand
AATAAATAAATTTATTTTTCAATTTTACTCCAACAGGTAAAGTCTTTCCTTTCTTAAGAAGCTCCGCAATTTTCTTATGTGCTCCATCTCTTGCAGTCAGTAATTTTCCAGACAGTAAAAGTAAGTCGCCTTCATTCCACTCTTCGATTGAGGTCTTATCAATCGAATCAAGATTAATTCTTTTAGCATCTTTTTGAGCAGCCCAAGTATCTTGAGGCCATAAATTTAAATCAGGTATTTTAAAATGTGCCGGACCTTTGCCATCCAAAGTGAAATGTGTGTGCCTCGTAGCCGCACAATTCGGTATTAATGCAATTGGCAAAGACGAAGCGTGACAGGGATAATCGATGATTTTGACATCAAGTACTGTAGTTAGACCGCCAAAGCCCTGCGCGCCTATTCCTAGCTGATTAATTTTATTATAAAGTTCAATGCGTAACTCTTCAGTCTTATTCTTTGCGCCACGCTTTACGAGTGACTGAATATCAATCGGTAACATCAGTGATTCTTTTGCCATTAACATCGCTTTTTCAGATGATCCGCCAATACCAATACCAATCACACCAGGTGGGCACCAGCCCGCTCCCATCTCAGGAATAACTTTTAATACCCAATCTACAATGCTGTCTGATGGGTTGAGTGTTATAAATTGAGCTTTATTTTCTGAGCCTCCACCTTTTGCACTGATAGAGATATTTACTTTGTCACCTTTAATTAATTTTACATGCGTGACTGCAGGTGTATTGTCTTTTGTATTTTGCCTCTTACCAGCTGGATCTGACACCATAGATGGACGAAGCGGATTGTCTTGATTTGAATAAGCACACTTAACGCCTTCATTCACCATATCTTCAATTGAAAGATCTGTTTCCCACTCTACATTCATTCCAACTTCAACAAAGGCAATCACAATACCTGTATCTTGGCATATAGGCCTATGACCTAAAGCGCTCATTTTTGAACTCGTAAGAATCTGAAGCATGGCATCTTTAGCAGGGATAGATGTTTCTTTTTCGAATGCCTCACGCATGGACAGAATAAAATCTTCTGAATGATAGTAAGAAATAAATTGCAAAGCATCACTGATGCTATTGATAAAATCTTCTTTTTTTATAGATGTCTTCATGTATTAAATTTCAGTAATCTCGATCACTTTTTTCGGCTTATATTCTGGCATCTGATCAAAATTTAAATATCGATAGATTGAATCTAAATCTTTTGAAAGTTTTTGATTGCTTATAGAAAGATATTCATCAAGCGTTGGAATTTTACCTAAAGCAGCACAAACTGCTGAGAGTTCTGCAGAGCCCAAATACACTTGGGCATCCTTTCCCATGCGATTATCAAAATTTCGTGTGCTTGTTGAAAAAACATGTGCTCCATTATCAACTCTTGCCTGATTACCCATGCATAGAGAGCATCCAGGCACCTCTGTTCGAGCGCCTACTTGGTTGAAAACTTCATATACCCCTTCTTTTTTAAGCTCTGTTTCATCCATTCGAGTAGGAGGTACAATCCATAATCGTGTTGGAATTTTAGGCGTGTCTTCAAGAATTTTAGCTGCGGCACGATAATGTCCAATATTGGTCATACAACTTCCAATGAACACCTCATCAATTTTATTACCTGCAATCTCAGACAAGGGCTTAATATTATCTGGATCATTTGGACATGCAATTAATGGCTCTTTAATTTCATCGAGATTAATTTCAATCACACTTGCGTACTCTGCATCATGATCAGCTTCTAATAATGCTGGATTTTTTAACCAATCCTCCATCGCTTTCATGCGTCGCAATAATGTTCTTTTATCTTCATAATTGTTATCAACTAAGTTTTTAATAAGTGCAATATTCGATTTGATATATTCAATAATCGGTTCTTTATTAAGTTTTACCGTACATCCATTTGCAGATCTTTCAGCCGATGCATCAGCAAATTCAAATGCTTGTTCAATTTTTAGATCAGGCAAGCCTTCAATTTCTAAAATACGCCCATTAAAAATATTTTTTTTATTTTGTTTTGCTACGGTGAGATCGCCATTTCTAATAGCTGCGTAAGGTATTGCATTCACAAGATCTCTTAATGTAATTCCTGGTTGCATCCTTCCCTTGAATCTTACCAATACTGATTCAGGCATATCAATTGGCATGGCTCCCATGGCAGCTGCAAATGCTACAAGTCCTGAGCCTGCTGGAAATGAAATACCTATAGGAAAGCGAGTATGGGAATCACCGCCTGTGCCTACAGTATCTGGAAGTAAAAGGCGGTTAAGCCAAGAGTGAATAATTCCATCGCCAGGTCTTAAATTAACCCCTCCTCTGCTTGACATAAACTCAGGAAGCTCGTGTTGTAATTTAAGATCCACAGGCTTCGGATAGGCTGCTGTGTGGCAAAAACTTTGCATGACCAAGTCAGCATTAAATCCGAGACAAGCTAACTCTTTTAATTCGTCTCTTGTCATAGCGCCCGTTGTATCTTGCGAACCGACAGAGGTGACTTTTGGTTCACAATATGTGCCAGGTCTAACACCCACACCTGCCGGCAAGCCGCAAGCCCGACCCACCATTTTTTGTGCAAGCGTAAATCCTTTTTTAGAGGAGACAGCTGGCGCAGGAGTTAAGAATAGAGTGCTTGCAGATAATTTTAAAAACTCCCTTGCTTTAGATGTTAATCCTCGACCAATAATAAGAGGTATCCTGCCACCTGCGCGATATTCATCTGCAAGTGTAAATGGTATTAAATTAAATGTAGCGATGGATTCGTTTTTACTATTTAGAATTTTTCCTTCAAATGGTTGAATAGTAATTTCATCTCCTGTTTTCATCCGACTAACATCACACTCAATA
>BJGS01000093.1 GCA_014190615.1 Methylophilaceae bacterium | reverse complement strand
ACCATCATCTAGCGAGACATTTTCTTCAATGACTACATGTGGGCCAATATAAATACCTCTGCCTAACTTAGCATCAGGGTGAATAATTGCAGACTTATGAATTTCTTTTTTTAAAATTTTACTAGGGTTAAATAAGCGAGCCACTTTTGCAAAATACAAATACGGATTGCCTGTAACTATTGAAGCACCGGAATAATGGGAAAGGCTTTCTCTATTAAGGATGACAAGCGCTGATTTTGTATTTTTTAATAAGCCTAGATATTTAGGGTTGTTAAAAAAAGATACTGAATTTTGATGGGCTGACTCTAAAGAGGCCACTGAGTTAATAAGAATATTAGAATCACCTATTAACTCACCGCCTAATTGCTTTATTAGATCACCAGATGTGATTGTATGGCCCATAAGAACAATTTAGGCCAACGATTATTTTTTACCTAATGACTTAAGAATCTTATCTGTGATGTCAATTTTTTCACTCGCATAAGCAACGCCATTATACAAAACGAGATCAAAGCTTTCTGCTTTAGCAACTGAAGTCACAGCTTTATTGATTTGTTCCTGGAGACCACCAAGCTCTTCATTTCGTCTAATATTAATATCTTCTCTTAATTCACGTTCTTTACGTTGAACTTCAACGCGGGCTTGAGAAAGTGCTTTATCTTTAGTGTCACGTTCTGAGTCTTTCATGGTTAAAGCGTCTTTCGAAAAAGAAGATTCTCTTTCCTTTAAAGATTTAACATCTGCCTTTAATTTGTCAGTGCGTGCGCTGAATTCTTTTTCTAATTTTTTGTTACTTTCAATCGTTTGCGGCGCTTCCTGTAAAATTTTATCTACCTGAACAAAGCCCACTTTAAGATCGGCATAAGCGCTTAAACTTGCAAGAAACAAAGTTGCAACAGCTAAAAATTTATATTTCAATTACTTTCTCCTAAGATTTTTTAAGTTAACAATTTAAAACTGCTGACCCATTTGGAACTGAATGCTTTCAGTTTTATCGGTACTTTTATTATTAAATGGCACAGCATATACAAGTTTTAGCGGGCCAAACGGTGATACCCATAAAACACCCATACCGGCAGAATATCTAAGATCGCCTAAAGTCAATGATTGATCAAGACTATATACGTTACCAGCATCTATAAAGGCACTCAAGCGAAATTGATTATTATTTTTAATAAAAGGCACAGGCATAAATAACTCAGCATTAGCCACAATTTGTTTATTTCCGCCCATAAACATATTGCTCGTCGATGTATTTGAGCCACAAGAAGTGTCTCCCACAAGACATACCGGACCTATTGAGCCTTGGGCATATCCACGAACCGTATTTACACCACCCACATAAAAGTTTTTATAGAATGGGAATTCTTTGCCGCCGTAACTATTGGCATAGCCAAATTGACCATTGAGCATTACTGTAAGATCTTTAGTCACATCCTTATACCAAGTCTCTTGTAAGGTAAGTTTGTAGATTTGTAAATCAAGGCCAGGGGTTGCAATTTCACCACTCACACGTCTCAACTCCCCTTTTTTAGGAAATAAAATATCGTCGCGACTGTCATTTGACCAGCCAAGTGATGCGGTTAACGAATTCATCGAACAGCCTGTTGAAGAGCCAGAAACTTTTTGACAGTATTGTTGATATCTCACTGGCGAATCTGCAGATAAAGCGCTCACCTCTGTATTATCTAAAGTGAGGCCATATGAGATTGCATTTTTTTCACTCAAAGGCACGCCAAATTTAATACCTGCACCATAGGATGAGGTGTTATAAGTTACTACGTTTAGAGATGATGTATTCACATCACGCCTATAAACATCGTAGCCAAGACTGATGCCTTCAGGCGTGTAAAATGGTTTTGTCACGCTTAAAGCATAAGTTTTATTCACTGAGCCCGTATTAATTTGAGCAGATACGCGGTCCCCTGTGCCAAGGAAGTTAGCTTGGGTCACATTAAAGCTACCTACAATACCTTCACTACTGCTTAAACCTGCACCAAACATAATGCTACCTGTATTTTTTTCGGTCACTTTAACTTTCAAATCCACTTGATCTGTTGTTCCAGGAACGGCAGGCGTTTCAATATTAACGTCTGAGAAAAATTGCGTTCTTTTAAGTCTGACTTTAGATCGATCAATCTTATCAGCTGCATACCAGCCAGATTCCACTTGTCTAAATTCACGTCTAATGACGTCATCTCGCGTGCGCTCATTACCTTGAATGTCAATACGTCTGACATACACTTTTCTTCCAGGATCCACAAAAAATGTAAACGAAGCAGTGTGTTCTTCTTTATTAATTTCTGGAATGGCATTGACGTTTGAAAACGCAAAGCCATCATTACCCAGGCGAGCATTCATACCTTTAGTTGATTCGGTAATTTTTTCTCGATTAAAAATATCATCTTTTTTAATTTTAATTAAATTTTGTAGTTCGCCTTCGGGCACTTGTTGAAGATCACCTGCAAGTTTCACATCGGATACTTTATACTTAGGACCCTCTGAAATATTGATGGTAATGTAAACATCTTCTTTGTCAGGGGTAATGGAAACTTGAGTTGAATCAATTGAAAATTCCAAATATCCACGATTCATATAAAAAGATTTAAGCTTTTCTAAGTCGGATGTTAATTTTTGTTTTGAGTACTGATCGTCCTTGTACCACCAAGATAACCAGTTGGTTGTTTTTAATTCAAACTCTGATGTAACGTCTGATTTGGTATAGAGCTGATTTCCAACCACATTAATTTCTTTAATACGAGAAACAATACCCTCTTCGATATCAAAGCGAATCGCTACTCTGTTTCTTTCTAAAGGAGAAGCAGATGTTTTAACAGTGGCGGTATATTTACCTTGCGCCAAATATTGTTTTTTTATTTCTTGTTCAGC
>BJGS01000092.1:1329-2901 GCA_014190615.1 Methylophilaceae bacterium | reverse complement strand
CCACAGAGGCCGCAAATAAGCTGATTGATTCCTTAAGGGAAAAATATGGTGAAATCATGTTTCATCAATCAGGTGGATGTTGTGATGGGAGCGCACCGATGTGCTACCCCAAGGGTGAGTTTTATCTAGGTGGCTCAGATGTTGAAGTGGGTATCACCCATGGTGTCCATTTTTACATGGGGGCTAGTCAATTCTCCTACTGGGAACACACACATCTCACACTTGATGCTATTCCAGGCAATGGCGGGCAATTTTCTCTAGACAATGGAACGGGTATGCGTTTTATTATTCGATCTAGATTATATAGTGATGAAGAATGGGCTTATTTAAGCCAACATCCCGTTAAACATTGCGAGTAAAAGGCCTTCCCTTAGGTTAAAATAATCACTGGCGGGCCTCCCCGCATTGTAATTTAGCCAACCTGGTCAGATGCGGAAGCAAGCAGCCACAACTAAAGAAACAAGTGCCGGGGGTCTGGCTCGCCTCTTATAAAACTGGATTGGTTAAAAATTATTCATGAGTTATCAAGTTCTTGCTCGCAAATACCGCCCTCGTTCATTTGATACGCTCGTCGGTCAAGCGCATGTCGTGCAAGCACTCAAAAATGCACTCGATCAAAAAAGACTTCATCATGCTTATCTTTTTACAGGCACACGCGGTGTCGGTAAAACCTCATTAGCGCGTATTCTTGCGAAATCGCTTAACTGCGAAAAAGGTATTAGCTCAACACCTTGCGGCACTTGTTCTGCATGTACAGATATTGATCAAGGACGCTATGTAGATCTGATTGAAGTCGATGCCGCTTCTAATACGCAAGTCGATAATATGCGAGACCTTTTAGATAACGCACAATATGCTCCTACACAAGGACAATTTAAAATTTATATTATCGATGAAGTGCACATGCTTTCAAAAAGTGCATTTAACGCAATGCTTAAAACATTGGAAGAGCCACCAGAGCATGTCAAATTTATATTAGCAACCACTGATCCGCAAAAAGTACCGGTGACTGTTTTATCAAGATGTTTACAATTTAATCTAAAACAAATGTCATCAGCTTCTATTTCAGAATATTTAGAAAAAATATTAAAAGAAGAAGCCATTAATTACGAAATAAATGCAATCTACTTAATTGCGAAATCTGCGAATGGAAGTATGCGTGATGCACTATCCATTCTTGATCAAGGTATCGCTTATTGTGGTGGCACGATTGAAGAAGCTACGATTAAAAAAATGCTAGGGGCAATTGATCAATCTTATTTATTTAATTTAACCCATGCCGTTATTGATCAAGACGGATCAAAAGTGATTGAAATTGCAAAACAAATGGACGAAAGAAATCTATCCTTTGATGCTGCACTTAATGACTTAGCTAATCTCATTCAAATGATTAGTGTAGCTCAAGCCATACCAGAAAGTCTCGAGGCATCTTATCTCGAGCAAGATCAAGTGATCGCTTTAACTAAAAAAATAAGTGCTGAACATCTACAACTGTTATATCAAATCACTATTTTAGGTCGACGTGATCTTTATTTAGCACCCGACGAGTATGCAGGCTTTACTATGACGCTT
>BJGS01000092.1:0-1319 GCA_014190615.1 Methylophilaceae bacterium | reverse complement strand
ACTTCTAAAACATCAGTGCCTTTAAGGAAAGATATAGCGACGCAAGCCATCAAACTCGAGTCTATGATAAAACCAAGTGAGATTTCCCTCAACACTTCTGAAGATAAAAAAAAAATTGAAGTCCCTGACGATGAGCCGAAAGTAACGCATTCTTTCGATGGTAATTGGCATGGGCTTGTTGATCAATTAAAGTTAGGCTTAGTCAAAGCTTTAGCCCAACAGTCTGAGCTTGTGAGCTTTAAGGGTAATGAAATGATTTTATCGATTGCCGATGAGCATAAACATCTTCTCAATGAAGCTTACCAAAAAAAATTAGAATTAAGTTTGTCAGAGCATTTTAATCAACGTATTAAACTTATCATTCTTCAAAAAGGTGCGAATAATTCACCGCTCAAGCAAAAACAAGAAGAACGTTTAACACTTATAAAGGATACGGAACACTCCATCCTTCAAGATCAATTCGTCAAATCGTTACTTAATGAATTTAATGCTGAAATTATTCCATCCAGCATTAAACCTAATCAATCTATATAAGGAGTCGCACTATGATGAAAGGTGGCATGGGTAACTTAATGAAGCAAGCGCAGATGATGCAGGCTAATATGCAAAAAGCACAGGAAGAACTTGGGCTGGTTGATGTTGAAGGCTTAGCGAGTAATGGGCTTGTTAAAATTATAATGTCTTGCAAACATCAAATTAAAAAAGTATCGATTGATCCTTCTGTGATGAATGATCATGAAATGCTAGAAGATCTTTTAGTCGTCGCTTTTAAAGATGCATTACAAAAAGTTGAACAAACGACCAATGCCAAAATGGGTAATATGATGCCTCCTGGTATGAAATTACCTTTCTAATTTTATTATATGAAAAATACTGAAGCGCTTGAACAGTTGGTCGAGTCTTTAAGGTGCTTACCGGGGATCGGTCCTAAATCAGCGTTACGTATGGCTTATCATCTTTTGCAACATAATAGAAAAGGTGCTGCTCAACTCTCAAGTGCAATTGCTAATGCCATTGAACTCGTGGGTCATTGCTCACATTGTAATAATTTTTCTGAAGAAGTGATCTGTTCACTTTGCGCTTCTCAAGATCGTGATGCTTCATTACTTTGTGTGATTGAAATGCCGAGTGACCTTATGATGCTAGAACAAACGCACTCTTATAATGGTATGTATTTTATTCTCATGGGTAAACTTTCCCCCTTAGATGGCATTGGGCCTAAAGACATCCATTTAGATAGGCTTTTGAAACGACTCGATGCAGGCATCGTCAAAGAAGTGATCTTAGCTAACAACTTCACAGTAAGTGGGAATGCTACC
>BJGS01000091.1 GCA_014190615.1 Methylophilaceae bacterium | reverse complement strand
ATGATTGAAATTGCGCCTTTAGCTTACATGAGAGGTCGCACACTTAATCAAAGTTTTATTATTCTAGATGAAGCTCAAAATACAACGCCCGAACAAATGAAAATGTTTTTAACGCGTATAGGTTTTGGATCGAAAACAGTGATTACTGGTGATATTACTCAAATTGATTTAGCTAAAGGTCAAAAAAGTGGCTTAATTGAGGCAAAAAAAATCTTATCAAAAGTAAAAGGGATTGCATTCACGCATTTCTTATCTGAAGATGTGGTTCGACATCCCCTCGTTCAGAAAATTATTAATGCTTATGAAAATTTTGAAAAAAAAGAAAGTAAGTAATTTAATCTAATGCAATCTAAACCAGTTATTTCAATTCAAGATATGGTGCACAAAAAATCTATTTTAAAGAAAACAGAATGTCTTAAATGGCTAGTGCCTGTAATTGATAAAAATGCTGAAATAACGATTAGAATCGTAGACAGTGAAGAATCAAAAAGCTTAAATACTTTGTATCGCAAAAAAAATTATTCGACAAACGTCCTTTCTTTTCTAATTGATGACACTTCTCATTTAATCGGAGATATCGTTCTTTGTGCTCCGGTCATAGAAAAAGAAGCGTTTGAACAAGCAAAAAGTATTGAAGCACATTACGCCCACCTCATCATTCATGGGGCGCTCCATTTATATGGCTATGACCACGAAAATAAAAAAGATGCTGATATGATGGAAGCTAAAGAAATTAAAATTTTATCTGGTCTGGGTTTCAAAAACCCTTACCTTATTGAGGAAAGTAAGTCGCGATGAGCGAATCAAAAAAATCTAAACTGATCGAGCGACTTAGTCATTTTCTTCTCAGAGAGCCAGAGGACCGTGAACAGCTTTTTGAGTTACTCAAGTCTTCTTATGAAAAGAATTTAATGGATGCTGACTCACTTTCAATGATTGAAGGTGTCTTGCAGGTTTCTGATATTCAGGTCAGAGATATTATGATTCCAAGATCGCAGATGGATATGATCGATATTTCTCATCCACCAGAAAAATTTATTCCATTTATTATTCAAACAGCTCATTCTCGATTTCCTGTCATTGAAGATGATAAAAATGATGTTATTGGTATTTTGTTAGCTAAAGATCTTCTTAAATACTATGCGGGCGATGATTTTGAAATTCGAGATATGTTAAGACCTGCTGTGTTTATTCCAGAATCTAAAAGACTTAATGTTTTGCTAAAAGAGTTTAGAGGTAGCCGGAATCATATTGCTATTGTTGTAGATGAGTATGGCGGCGTTTCAGGTATGGTCACAATTGAAGACGTATTAGAACAAATTGTTGGTGAGATTGAAGACGAGTTTGATTTTGATGAAACCGAAGATAATATTATTCAAGATACAGACGGTCACTACCGCGTTAAAGCTTCAACAGAGATAGAGGACTTTAATGAATATTTTAAGTCTAATTTTAGTAATGAAGAATTTTCGACCATTGGCGGATTAATTATTCATGCTTTTGGCCACCTCCCAAAAAAAGATGAGATAATTATTTTTCAGGGATTTAAGATTACTATATTAAGAGCTGATAGCAGAAAGCTCTATGCCGTACTTCTCGAAATTGATACCCCAGCGAAGGCTGTGTAATTTTTTGAACTAATCGACTTTTCTTATTTCAAATTGTTTTAGGAAGCGTTTATGAAAAAACTTTTTTTAGCTATTCTTTTAATATCCTCACCTTGGGCTTATGCCATCGAGCCCATTATTGATAAAAGCACTCTTCCTGTCGATGAAAAAGCTTTTATCGATGTGATCAGTCGCTTTAATAAAGATGAAATTCTCAAGGCACTGGGAGAGCCGGCATTTAAAGAAGATATCAAGATGAAGTCTTCCGAGGCAATTGTAGGGTCTGTTTGGCAATACCATCATATCAATACTGCCGAAGATGGTAACTATTACCCAACTACAGAATTAGATTTTCTAGATGAATTTGTAGAAACTGTTGTATTTCAAAACAATAATGGCGAACCTTCAGGAAGCCCTTCTCAAACTTATAAGATTCAAAAGCCTTAATTACTTTTAAGGCTTTATTCTCAATAATTCAGTACAATTGTCTTTAAACGGCAATTGTATTTTGAATAAACATCATCCTTTCTTTTTTATAGCCAGCTCATTCTTACTTGGGGCAATTTCTATTCTGAGTTTTTCCCCTTTTAATCATTACTTTATTTCACTTCTTTCTTTAAGTGCTCTTTTTTATATTTGGTATCAATCAAATGATAAAAATCAAAATTTTCTCTCGGGGCTTTTTTTTGGTTTAGGTTTATTTGGCTTTGGGATTTCATGGATTTATATAAGTCTTAATAAGTTTGGCGGTATGCCTCCATGGCTTTCGGTTCTAAGTACTTTTTTATTCTGCATTTTCTTTGCCTTTTTTATTGGTGCTATTGGATGGTTCTCTTCATATCGAAAATCAAGTTTTATCTTAACCCCATTTATTTGGACATTGTTAGAATGGATCAAAGGCTTTTTTTTAACGGGCTTCCCATGGCTCACGATGGGTTATTCTCAAATTCCGTCAAGCCCGCTCGCAGGCTTTTTACCTGTCATTGGAATTTATGGTGTGACCCTTCTTTTGACATGTCTAGCCATCTTACTTAGCTACACATTGATTGATAAAGACAAAAGCTCTAAATTTAAGAAACTTGGAGTGATAACAGTTGTATTAATATCAGGGCATTTACTTAAAGATATTCAATGGGCCGAGCCAACAGGAAAGCCTATATCTGTATCGCTTATTCAAGGCAATATCGCCCAAGACATTAAATGGCAAAAAGAAACAATCACGCAAACATTAGATACTTATCAAAATTTAATTCAAAAAACAAAAGGTCAAATTATTCTTCTGCCCGAAACGGCTTTGCCGCTCTTAGTCGAATACGTTCCAGTAA
>BJGS01000090.1 GCA_014190615.1 Methylophilaceae bacterium | reverse complement strand
CAAAGATATACATCCGCAATGACTGATTGTGTGTAATTGTTGGTGACATAACTATGAAATATAAGAATAAAGATGAAGCATTTGATTGGTTTGTGCATTCTTGGAAATGTTCCTGCCCTATTTGCTCAGCAAAGATTCATTAATACTCGTATCCCAAAAAATATCCTGATTCTGGATATTTTGTAACACACCCCTATTCCACCCCTTATAAAATCCCCCGCCTGGAACCTTCTGCCAAGCAGACAAATACTGTAAAATATTTGCCTCTTTTGGATTTAAGGCTTTAGACACAGAGAATAAGGGGGAATGCTATGAGGAAACTAGTCATAATTTTTATTCTTTTGATAATATTTTTTTCACTGATCTATTTATTTTTTAGTCTCTATTTATCAAATTCAAATCTAACCTCATCCCCAAAAAAAACTTTGCTTGAAGATAAGAGTAATTTCTGTTTAAGTATTGCAGAAAAAGCAGTAGCAAATCGACAAGCCATAGTTGAGTTTCAAAAATATGAAATACTTGGTGATAAAGGAATGGTAATGCGCAAATGCATGGAAGATAATGGATTCGAAGAAAACCCTGCTTGGCTTATTGAAAACAAGAAAATTATTGAGGAAAAAATAAAAGATTCACAGATTTCTGAAGATGAAGCGATAGAAAATCTAAAAAGAGAAGCCATATATATCTTTGTAAATTTAAAAAATCAACCTCTTTATTGGCGCTCAAAAAAATTAAATGACTAAAAAATGCAACTAGCTAAAGTTATTTTCTTATCATCACTCTATTTATTAAACTCTAATTTAGTTCAAGCTGAAACCAAGGATTGGTTGTTTGACGTATTTCTTGATAATAATATTATTGGTTTTCATAGTTTTAAGTTATCAAACAATCATCTTCTTAGCGATGCAAAATTTAAAGTTGATTTTTTATTTTTTACGGCATATGAGTATCAACACTCATCCAATGAATACTGGAAAAATGACTGTCTTATCTCTTTAGATGCTCTAACAAAAGAGGATAAATCATTAAGTAAAGTAAATGCGCATATAGATTCTAATAATTTTGTTATCCATGGGAATGTTGACAATAATGAAATAATTAAAACATTACCTGATTGTGTAATGACTTTTGCCTATTGGAATCCAAAATTACTTACGCAAACAAAGCTACTTAATCCCCAGAATGGAGATTATTTAGATGTAAATTTTACTTACGAAGGCTATCAAAAATTAGACGTTAAAGGTGAGTCTAAGCCTGTAAAAGTTTATCATTTAAAAGGAAACAGCTCAGAAACATTACCTGAAAAACCAAAAATTGACATAGTGCTTTGGTATGATAAAAATAATGACTGGTTGGGATTAAGATCAATTACACCAGAAGGTAAGATCATTTCTTATAAAAGAAGATAGTAGAAGTTAATTAGCAAAAAGACTCTAAAAAAATTCAAAGCCACTACTTAGGGTGACTTTTTTTATCTTATGTCTTTTTACTATATTACAAATGAGGAAATTAATTACTTTATCATTTTGGACTAATTCTCCAAACACGATTACCTACATCATCTGCAACAAGAAGATTGCCTTTACTATCAATAGCTAAACCCACTGGCCTTCCATAAGCCTCATCCTCAACTACAAAATGTGTGGCAATATCGATAGGTAGCCCTTGAGGTTTATTATTCTCAAAAGGTATAAAGACAACTTTATAACCACTACGAGGTTTTCTATTCCATGAACCATGCTCACTTACAAATACCCCATTGTTATAAGGTGATTTAAATTGTGATGTATTAGAAAACACTAAGCCTAAAGCTGCTACATGAGCTCCTAGGGCATAATCAGGTGACCGTAGCTTTAAGTTTTTCGGCATTTCTTCTTTAACTCGGGGATCTTGATGATTTTTATAATAGACATAAGGCCATCCAAAAAAATCGCCATCATTAACTGAAGTCAAATAATCAGGCACTAAATCATTACCTAATTCATCGCGTTCATTTACTACCGTCCATAATTGACCGGTTTCAGGTTGCCAGGCAAGGCCATTCGGATTTCTTAACCCTGACGCATAAACTTTTTTTTGTCTTGTTTTAAGATCAATTTCTAAAATGGCCGCTCTGTCTTGTTCTTGCTTTAAGCCGTTTTCTCCGATATTGCTATTAGAGCCAACAGTTACATAAAGTTTGGTACCATCCAGTGAAGAGATAATATTCTTAGTCCAGTGATAGTTAATATCGCCTTCAGGTAAATCTACTATTTTTTCAGGCGGATATTTCTTGGTATCAATAAATGTATCTCCTGGCTCATAATGAAAACGCATGACAGCGTCCGTATTAGCTACATATAAATCATTGCCTATTAAAGTCATGCCAAAAGGTGAATGTAAGCCTGTTAGAAAATCATTGGCTAATTCAGCCTTGCCATCGTCATTTTTATCTCGAAGAAGAGTTATTTTATCTGGACTATCAATACCCGCTCCAGCACGTTTCATGATGTATCCAGCTACAAGGTCTTTTAATCCTTGCGTTTTTTTAGGGGATTGTTTATTGCTCTGTGCAACTAATACATCTCCATTAGGTAAAACATATAGCCAGCGCGGATGAATGAGCTC
Organism: Methylophilaceae bacterium; assembly: GCA_014190615.1. Lineage (GTDB taxonomy): Bacteria > Pseudomonadota > Gammaproteobacteria > Burkholderiales > Methylophilaceae > Methylopumilus. Next base: position 453 of record BJGS01000090.1, on the reverse strand, counting down.
TTTAGAATAAAGGTTGATAGTCAAACCATCTTTTACATGGGGCATAACTCCATCTGGCCACTTTGATCCTTTAGCAATATTGACGGTCGGAATGATCGAGGTGCTAGGTTCAGGCAGTACTGGATTATTACCTAGGGTTACAATTGATGAATCAACCACAGGTGCTGTTTGACAAGAAAATAAAATACTTAATAAAAGAATGCCGAGAATTTTTTTCATAGAACTATTTTACTGGTTTTTAAGGCTTTACTTACACACCCCTATTCCACCCCTGCCAAAATCCCCCGCCTTGAACCCTCTGCAACCCAGACAAATACTGTAAAATTAGCTTTATTGGGGGATTAGCTCAGCTGGTAGAGCAGCGGACTCGCAGTATCAGTTAAATATCAAGACTTATCACCCTGGATGACCCAGGCAGTGGCAGAGATAGAAGTTTTTTTGGAATTAAAATCA
>BJGS01000089.1 GCA_014190615.1 Methylophilaceae bacterium | reverse complement strand
TTCATTAACACCGTATTGAGCTTGAGATTCGAAAAGCCTTCTTTAATAGCTCCGTCAATACCGAGCATCACTCTATCTAAGTCGCCTGTGCGTGTGATTTTTTTAAAGAGCATGGGATCAAGACTATCAAGACTAATATTGATACGTTTGACCCGAGACATTTTAAGCATATGCGCATGGTGAGCTAATTGGCTGCCATTAGTCGTGAGGACAATTTCTTTTAAGCCCTCTATTTGACCCAAGCCTTCAAAGAGCCAGGCAATATTTTTACGCACTAAAGGCTCGCCCCCAGTAACTCTTAATTTAGTGACACCTAAAGACGTAAAAATTTTAACGAGCCGCAAAGATTCTTCTAGGCTCAACACTTCATCGCGAGGCAAAAATTGCATATCCTCGTTCATACAATAAACACAACGAAAATCGCATCGATCGGTAATGGATAACCGAAGGTAATTAATCTTTCGATGAAACTGGTCTATTAATCCGAGAGAGGGAGGGTTCTGCACTGTTAATTTAGTTAGGCTAATTGAACTTCGACCAAGCAATCATGAGAGGTTGGTGAGTTTCCCATATCACCAAAAGCATGGGAGCTCACCGAATTAACGACACCATTATTTAGTTGTCTCCAGTAGCCTAACGTTGTAACTACGATACCTTTATTAACGTCGATCGTTACTTTTGATACAGCTTCAAAGAAACCTCTATCGTTAAATACTTTAGCTCGATCGCCATTTTTAATACCTCTTTCTTCTGCATCCAATGGATGAATCATCACAAACTGCTCTCCTTGAGCTTTAAGTTTATTTTCGATATTGGCGTAACTCGAATTAATGAAGCCATGACTTTTTGGCGCCAAAATATTTAATGGATATTTTTTAGCTAAGGCTGGGTTTGCGGATGCTGTTTCTTTGGACGGCACATAATCAGGCAACTCAGGAATATCATCCCCTGGCTGAAAGGCTTCGTACATTTGCCTAAATGGCCCTGCAACAAAATTCTTAGCCCCAACTATCCTAAATTCACATTTACCGGATGGTGTTGGAAATTTTCCTTCTTTGTGAGGTGCTCGATTATCTTTTGTACCGACATTGATTCTCGCATAACCATGTTTTTTCAAATAATCTAAATCAATATCTTTACAGGCTGGCGAATTCCAGTCGACATAATGTTGAAGACATTCAGTGTCTGACCATTTAAAACATTCTTCTTGAAAACCAAATCTTTTAGCAAGACGTCTAAAAATTTCATAATTTGGTACAGCTTCACCTGGGGATTCTATACATTTTGTATTGTAGGTGAGGTATAAATGACCCCAAGATAAAATGATATCTTCTTGTTCTGCTCCCATGGACGCTGGAAGAAGAATATCGGCATAGGCAGCAGTATCAGAAATAAAATGCTCCGCGGAAACTAAAAATAGATCTTCGCGCTTCAAGCCCTCTAATATTTTCTCGCTTTCCGTTGATTGAGTGACAGGATTTGTATTCCAACACATCATTGACTTGATAGGCACTTTGAGTTTTTGTTCACCCGTTAAAACGCGTCCCAGCTGAAGGTTATTAACAACTTGTGTCCCTTCTGGAATTAAGTCAGGCCTGCAGATGACATCAAATCTATAAGGTTGCTCCCACACTGGAAATTGAAGGATACCTCCGCCTACATGACGCCATGCGCCAGTGAGTGCTGGCAGTGAAGTAACGGCTCTAATCGCCTGACCCCCTCCCCAGCTTTTTTCAAGGGCTACACCAATTCTAATGGCGGATGGTTGAGTCGTCGCATATTCTCTAGCTAATTTTCGAATATCATTGGCTTTGACACCTGTGATTTCTTCTGCCCATTCAGGACTTCTCTTTTTTGCTAGCTCTGCTAATTCTGGAAAGCCCACTGTATATTTATCTACATAGTCTTGATCAACTAACCCCTCTTCAATAATGACATGCATCATTGCCATCGCCAAAGCACCGTCCGTTCCTGGCTTAGGACAGATATGCCAATCGGCTTCTTTGGCAGTTCTTGAAGCATATGCATCAATGACAACAACCTTTGAACCCTTCTTTTGCGCTTCTTTGACAATATGCCAATGATGGATATTGGTGCTAACAGAATTACAAGCCCAAATAATAATAAATTTAGAATGAATAAAGCTCTCTGGATCCACCCCTGCAGTGGGGCCAACAGTGAGAAGCCAAGCCGTGGCCGAGCCTTCTCCGCAGAATGTTCTTTCAGTAACGGTTGCTCCCAATCGGGCAAAGAAAGAGTCCCCTCCATTCATGCCATGCACCAATCCTTGGTTGCCTAAGTAGCTGTTGGGCATAATGGCTTCCGAACCAAATTCTTTGATAATGGATTGCCATTTATTAACTATGGTATCGAGCGCTTCATCCCAGGAAATTCTTTGAAATTGCTTTGTGCCCTTCGGACCAACGCGTTTCATAGGGTATAGAAGACGATCAGGATGGTAGTGACGTTTTTCATAATCTTGAAGTTTCACACACAGCCCGCCACGCGTCATTGGATGGTCGGCATTGCCCTTGACGCTTATGAGTTTATTGTCTTGCACCTCATAAACCATTGAGCAAGTGTCAGGGCAGTCATGAGGACAGCCCCCATGAAAATATTTACTTTCTTTTTGTGTTTCCATCTTTTGGCCCTTTAATCATGAAATTACTTAAGTGAAAATCATCTTGATAATTTATAATACTATTTTATCCACTTGAAGCAAGCACTCAAGAAAAAATCTGGAGATATCGTTGGTAGACTCTGTCTTAAATCCTCAAGATTACAAGGTCATTAATCAGCATATTTTGCACCATCAATCTATGCCCGGTGCTTTATTGCCGCTTTTGCACGCTATCCAAGACGACTTAGGGTTTGTGCCGGAAATCGCCTACCCTTTAATTTCCAGCGCACTTAGTTTGTCAGTGGCAGAAGTCCATGGCGTTGTGACTTTTTACCATCATTTTAGATCCCATAAACCTGGCCGCCATATTCTCCAAGTATGTCGCGCAGAATCTTGTCAGGCTTTGGGAAGTGAAGCGCTTGAGAACCATATTAAAAATAAACTCGGCGTCGAGTTTCATGAAACAACCGCTGATGGCGCTATTACTTTAGA
>BJGS01000088.1 GCA_014190615.1 Methylophilaceae bacterium | reverse complement strand
ATGTCCCCTTACCACGCCTTTAGTAATAAGCCTATTATGAATATTGACCCTAATGGGGCGAATGATGATAATTATTTGATTAAAGAAAGTGGAGAAATAGAAGTTGAAAGAACAAAGGATAAAGCTGATAATTTTAAGTATCAGTCAAATGATGGAACGGTAACAGATTTAGGCACTTTCAATAAAACTGAAAATGGGTTGGTAAATATTACCTCAGGAGGGACATCATACAGTATAAGTAATACTAATGAATTAAAGCGTTATTTGCAGCCAGAAGCTTTTGCAGCATTTTTAGGAGCTTCAATGAATTACTATAATAAGTATGGGTTGCAGATACAGGTTAATCAATTTTCTAATGCCAGTGGTGGACATAGTGGTCACGGTGGTAATGGTCAATATATTGATTATAGATATAGTAATGTTAATGGAAATGTAAACGAACCGGTATGGTCTCAGAATGCTAATTTTGATAAAGCGAAGAGTCAATTTATGGTAGACCAATTAGTGCAATTTGGGTATAATTCAACTCCATCTAGTCTTAGAGGTAGTCTATACAGTATTTTAACACAACAGGGGTTTACTTCATCCCCTGCTTTAGCTAATACATCATATTATACGGGACATCACCATCACGTGCATTTGCAGAACTATGATTTATCACACGTCAATCCTGTTGAAAAGCTATAGTTCTCAAAACCAAAATTAAGTAATACTAATAGCGCTATTATAGAAAGGCGACAAAGTGGATCTAGTTATTCGTCTTCATTCTTAGATCAAATAAATTCAACTTGGGAGAACTTTACGTACGAATTCAATAGAGAGTTAGGTAGATGGAATAATTGGGGGGGACAGTAGGTTAATTTACTGCGCTTGAATAAGAGTTAGATACCATGAAAGAGCAAGGTATGCAATTGCGTTTGCTAATTAGGGATATTGAGTTCTTCAGTTTTAGTGTTTTTCAGTTCGTTACTATTGGAATTTATACTGTATTCAAATTCTTTGGTAGTTTTTCTATAAGTTGAATCATTAATTACCGTGCTTTCACTTTCAATAAAGTACTCTTGATCTCCACCCAGTTGGGCCATAATATTTTTAATAATTAATTTTCCGTCGGCATCATATGACAACATCAGAATTTCGTTTACCCAATCGTCATTAGTTCCAACAACTGTAATGTTCGTTATTGCTCCTATGGCCTGTATGTTATATAAATAGTACGTATGTTCTGTTACTATGGAATCGATTTCTTTTGGATTTTGAAATACAGATAAATGTAAGTCCTTTAGAATAGCTTTTGGTTTATTCATGTTAGACGCCATAATATTTAAGAAATTATTAATGGAATCTTTGTTGTATGTCGTGATTTTTTGAGAATAAATGAACTCTGATTCTATTGGCTTTAGTACAAAAGTTGTCTTTTGAGAGAAAGAGCAACTTGTTAAAGTGAACATTAGAACGAAGTGTGTAACAAACCTAATAATACTTGTCTTTTCCATATACTTTATATTTTAAGAAATTCTAAACGCCTGTTTCGCTTTAGTATCACGAATAAAGGCATCAATAATAGAGTTGATTTTATCTTTTTCGGTATCGGGTAGTTTTTGTACTTCTTGCATTGGTAAAGGTATGATTTTTTGCGACAGGTTAAAATTAGAGTATAATACTCCCCAGTTGTTGGACCAAAAGGTTAGTGATGCTAAGTTAATATTTTGTGCTGTATTATGCAGCATTTTGGTTTATAGATTTGTAGTAAGCCTCATTGGGTTTCATCCCAATGCCTTGGTGTTTTTTCTGGTGATAATACTTGATATAGTGGAATAATCGGACAAACATACCCCTCCCCGTCGCTCTAATTTGACCCCCTCGGCAAAGGATAATCAATGAAGAATAATAAGGAGTTAAACACTGGTAACATTGGGTATTTTGAGTTGTGAATAATTCCGATGAAGGGGGGGTCAATTTGCTCCGACGGAGAGGGTTTGTCGTCAGCGTTTTTCCCACTAAACCTCTGGTCCAGGATTCAGGGAGTATTATATTGAGATAAAAAAAGCGACCATGTTCTACCGCCCAAGCTGATTAATACACGGGTGGCAATATAATACGGACCTCGATTAGATGACCATTGTGATTGAAGTAGAATAAGCCGTAAGTAGAATGGGTATTTAGAACTTTGACTTCAATAATTGTATCATTTATACATCTTGACCCTACTATTTTTTTAAACTTGAAATACGGAGTTGATTGATATACAGAATCAATCCGTCGTAAGATTTTTCTTTCAAATGAAACCGTGTTTTCACTCACGCCTCTTAAACAAACTGTTTTTATTTTAATTACTCTACAGCTACATAGAATAACAAAACAAATCAAAACTTTACATACTGTTTTTGTAACATACAAGAAGCTCGTATTTCGTTCATTCATCTTTTGTTCGCATTAATTGCCTTTAAGTAATATATCAGGAGATGGAGAAGGAATATCTTTCAAGTTTCCATATTTAGTTGCAACCTTACCACTTTCATTCGTCTCTCCATGTCCTCCATCCACATAGGTATTGTTTCCTACAGATTCAGCATAATATCTGGCATATTCCGCTGTAAACTTTACGATATAAAGGAAATGTCCGGCCTCATGATTCAATGAATATTCTTCCGTTTCTGGATCTTTTGAAGACACATTTACTCCTTCAGCAATTTGTACTAACATGTCTTTAGGTGCTTGTAAGATTCCATTTACGTTCTGGGATGCTGGCCATGTAATTCCAAATGCGTCCTCTTTTGCAGGGTCAAAATAAAAACTCTCAAGCCGAAAATCCGTTGATTGATTATCCACTTCAAAAAACAAATTGGGAGCGCTAATCTTCCATTTGTCAATAATTCCCTGCGTAAATTCTGCACGTTCATCCGCTCGGTTAAATTCCTTAGTTGCTTCCTCGGCTTCCTTTATCAAACCTTCGTATTTCTTCCATTCTTGCTTAGCCCCACCTTGAGATAAAAAATCTTTCCTCTTCGTATCGTCATTGATTTGGTGATTTTCTTTGAAATCAGAAAGTCTATTGTTTGCTTCTCCCATCGCCACCTTTTTTTTATCGGCAGTCAACCTATCTCCATTTACTACATCATCACCACTTTTATCAATAAAACTAACCGGATTATCACTTAAGCATGCATAAAGGCTTTC
>BJGS01000087.1 GCA_014190615.1 Methylophilaceae bacterium | reverse complement strand
TAAAATAATATGACATGCATCTTTTGTAAAATTATTGATGGATCTATTCCTAGTAAAAAAATATTTGAGAATGATGAATTAATTGCTTTTCATGATATCCATCCTGTAGACAAAGTTCACTTTCTAATTGCACCTAAAAAACATATTGAAAATTTGATAGCTTGCAGTGCGGCTGACAAAGAAACATTATCTAATATGCTTTTATTGGCACCTCAATTAGCCAAAGAACTAGGATTAAAAGGTTTTCGGACTATGATTAATTCAGGAGTTGAAGGTGGTCAAGAAGTATTCCATATGCATTTTCATGTATATGGCGGAAGCTCTAAACTAGCAAAAATTTAATAAGGGAGTTGTTATGGGATTTTCAAGCATCACACACTGGTTAATTGTTTTATTAATTGTTTTCTTAATATTTGGTACAGGCAAATTAAGAAACATTGGAAGTGATTTAGGCGCTGCTGTCAAAAGTTTTAAAGATGCAGTTAAAGATGAAAACAAACCTAAAGCTAGGACAACCCGTCGAAGAGTTTTAAGACCAAGAGCTAAAAAATAAGTTTTATGTTTGATGTTTCATTTTCTGAGCTTGTTGTAATTTTTTTTGTAGCACTTATGGTGATTGGCCCAGAAAAATTACCTAAAGTTGCTAAGGTAATAGGCAAGCTCACTGGAAGAGCCCAGAATTATATTGGCAAACTTAAAGAAGAAATTGAACGAGAAGAAAAGTTTAAAGAACTTCAAAAAATTCAGCGTGAAATCAAAAAAAAGTCGATTAAATCTCGGTGACTCATTTTAAGCCTTTTATCCAGCAGCTTATTGAATTAAGAAACACTCTTTTTAGAAGTGCAATTAGTTTTGTTGTGATCTTTGTGTGCTTAAGTTTTTATGCAAATGATATCTATACTTTTTTTTCAGCGCCCCTAATTGCAAAGTTAACTGATGGTAATAAATTGGTAAGCACTGGACTTACTTCAACTTTTTTAGTGCCAATTAAAATTACCGCATTTATTTCTTTTTTGTTTTCACTCCCTTTTATTTTTTATCAATTCTGGCGGTTTATTTCACCAGGGCTTTATAAAAAAGAAAAAAAATTAATTTTATTATCTTTCATCAGTGGTTTTATATTGTTCTTTACAGGGATGTCTTTTGCTTATTACCTAATTTTTCCGATTGTATTTAATTTCTTTATCCTAATGACGCCTTCAAATGTGAGTTTGATGATCGACATTTCGAGTTATTTAGATTTGATTTTGTCTCTTTTAATTTCTTTCGGATTAGCATTTGAAGTGCCAGTAATAATTCTCATATTAGTTACATTGGGTTGGGTCAAAGTTAAAACACTTCAAGAGATGAGGCCTTATATGATTGTTATTGCTTTCATCATTGGTGCAATTTTGACACCGCCTGATGTTATCTCACAATTTTGTTTAGCTATTCCACTATGGTTTTTGTATGAATTAGGCCTACTTGCATCAAAACAAATTAACTTAAAGGCTTGATATACCTGAATTTGGCTTAACTGCTATTTAGATTTCGAATGAAATTTTGTATAATGATGCAACTTTCGCATAGCTAAATTCTCACAACCATATTAATTTCATAAAAGCATATTTATATAAGACCATGGCAAATCACCAAGACGACAAAATAGACAAGAAAAAAAGAAGCTTCTTAATTGCAGCCACAACAGTCACTGGCGCAATCGGTGCAGGAGCCATAGCTGTTCCTTTCTTATCAAGCATGACACCTAGTGAACGTGCTAAAGCCGCTGGAGCTCCAGTTGAAGTTGACATTAGTAAGATTGAAGCTGGATCTATGATCACCACTGAATGGAGAGGTCAGCCGGTTTGGATTATTAATCGATCTAAAGCAATGTTGGATGACTTAAAAAAAAATGATCTCAATCTTTCCGATCCTAATCTTGATGTTATTTCTCAACAGCCAAATTACTGTAAAAATGCGACAAGATCACTAAAACCTAATTTAGTTGTATTGGTTGGTATTTGCACTCATTTGGGTTGTTCACCTTCGGCTAAGTTACAAACGCAGGGCGATATGGGTGAAAATTGGAATGGCGGGTTTTTCTGTCCGTGTCATGGCTCTAGATTTGATTTAGCTGGTCGTGTGTTTAAAGGGTCTCCAGCACCAATTAATCTTGTAGTTCCACCGCATAAATATATCAATGACAACACCCTATTAATTGGTGAAGACAATAAAGGATAAGACTTACTTAAAAGTATGAAAATAGAAACTAAAATAAAGAAAAATAAAGGCGGCCTAATGGCTTGGGTGGATGAGAGATTCCCCTTGTCATCTTTAATCACCAATCATCTTACAGAATACTACGCACCTAAAAATTTCAATTTCTGGTATTTCTTCGGAGCACTTGCTCTATTAACACTAGTTCTTCAATTGATTACAGGCCTTTTATTGACGATGCATTATAAGCCTGATGCGGAATTAGCATTTGCTTCTGTTGAGTACATTATGCGAGACGTTTCATTTGGATGGTTAATTAGGTATATGCACTCTACAGGCGCATCTTTATTTTTTGTTGTTATTTATCTTCATATGTTTAAATCTTTAATTTATGGATCCTATAAAAATCCAAGAGAACTTCTATGGCTTTTTGGCGTAGCTATTTTTCTATGTTTGATGGGCGAGGCTTTTTTTGGATATCTTCTACCTTGGGGACAAATGTCTTATTGGGGCGCGCAAGTCATTGTAAATCTATTTTCAACTATTCCATTTATTGGCCCAGATTTATCAGAGTGGCTAAGAGGCGATTATTTAGTTTCAGATGCAACCCTAAATCGTTTTTTTGCTTTTCATGTCATAGCCCTTCCCATTGCGTTATTAGGCCTTGTATTTTTTCATCTAGTAGCACTGCATGAAGTTGGCTCAAATAACCCTGATGGCGTCGATATAAAAAAGAATCTCGACAAAAAAACAAGCATTCCTTTGGATGGTATTCCATTTCACCCCTATTACACAGTGAAAGATTTAATCGGTGTTTCGGTATTCCTAATTGTATTTGCACTGATTATTTTTTATTTGCCAGAAATGGGAGGCTATTTTTTAGAGGCCAATAATTTTATTCCTGCCGACCCATTAAAAACGCCTGCACATATTGCTCCTGTTTGGTATTTCACACCTTATTATTCAATTCTTCGTGCTGTGCCGCCTATATTTAATTCACAATTTCCAGGTGTTGCTGCAATGGGATTATCTGTCCTAGTATTTGCATTTATACCTTGGCTAGATAGAAGTAAAGTTAGATCGATTCGTTATAAAGGTGATTTATTTAAACGATGGATTGCATTATTTGTTGTGAGTTTTTTTGTTTTGGGATATTTGGGTACGGAACCATCAAATGTTTGGGGTCAATTCTCTAATGCAATTCCGTTGATTGGTGGAATTGATAAAGCAACAGTAGTTGCCCGAATTTTTACAGTGACTTATTTTTTATTTTTTGCGCTGATGCCTTATTACAGCCGAAAAAGTAAAACACTGCCAGTTCCTTCAAGGGTCACTTACAAATGAAAATTTTAAGTAAATTATTTTTAATATTCATTTTTGTTTTTGCTAATGTTGGATTTGCAAATGAGCATC
>BJGS01000086.1 GCA_014190615.1 Methylophilaceae bacterium | reverse complement strand
CGTCCCGCCTCATAAGAAGTTCTTTGGTGAGAAATAAGACTTGAGGATGCTTGTCCTCTATCTCGCGACGCCAATCTTCAAATCCCACACCATTGATAATACCCTGCGGTATTTTTTCATCATAAAACTGAAAAAGGTCTTCTTCATTGACCAATACATCAAGTCGTCTTGCTTTATGTTCTAAAAGCTCAACCTCTTCAATGAGGTCCTGATTATGTTTCCAAAATAATCCTTTTGAAACATAACCTCCTGAGACCAGGCCTTGTCTAATAAATATTTCGCGTGCGATTTCTGGATTGATCGGCCCAAAGTGCACATTACGTTTAGGCACAATTGTCAATCCGTAGAGTGTAATTCTTTCATGCGCATTCACACGAGATAACTTAGTATCCCAATAAGGATCTGTATGGTGATGTTCTACTAAATGTAAGCTTAAAGATTCAATCCATTCCACATCGATTTCAGCCGCTGTTCTCGCATATAGTTTTGTCGTATCTACAAGATCTGCTGCCATCACCCATTTCGATTTTCTCCTCTTAATATTTGATCCTGGGGACAAGTGAAATTCTATATTTCTAGCGCCAACGTATGAATCATCTTCTAATGCTTTGATACCAATATTTCCTAGAAGCCCTGCAAGTATCGATCTATGAATTTGGACATAATTTGCCGGCTTATCATTCTCTTTATAATTCATATCTAAAATGAGTTCTCGAATTTGATCATGCAAATCTCGCCACTCGCGCATTCTCAGATAAGACAAGAAATGGGCATGACAAAGTTTTCTTAAATTGTTTTGTGTTGTCTTCTTCTGAATGGCTTCATCAAAGAATGTCCAAAGTTTTAAAAAAGATACAAAATCAGATTTTTCGTCAAAGAATCGAACTTGTGCTGCTTCACTTTCAGCTTTTTTATCTAAAGGTCGTTCTCTTGGGTCTTGGATACTTAATGCACTCACAATAATTAAAAGTTCAGACAGCGCATTTTCTTCTTTTGCCTGAAGAAGCATGCGTCCTAATCTTGGATCCATAGGAAGTTTAGCTAGATCACGACCTATGGTTGTTAACTCATATTGATCATCCACAGCACCTAATTCTTGCAATAATAAATAACCGTCTTGAATGAATCGTCTGCTGGGTGGTTGAATAAAAGGAAATTGTGCTACGTCGCCCAAATGAAGCGAAGCCATTTTTAAAATGACGGATGCGAGCGATGATCGATAAATTTCAGGGTCTAAAAATAAAGGTCTCGCGTTAAAATCATCTTCCGAATAGAGTCTTACACAAATACCATCAGACACACGCCCACATCGACCGCTTCGTTGCTTAGCTGATGCTTGAGAAATTTTTTCAATTTGTAATTGTTCAACTTTATTTCTCGTGCTATAGCGATTCACTCTCGCAATACCAGGATCGATGACATATTTAATACCAGGGACAGTCAGGGATGTTTCAGCAACATTGGTAGACAAGATAATACGTCGTCCATTTGAACCTCTAAATATTTTTTGCTGCTCTTCATTGGAAAGCCTTGAAAAAAGCGGAAGGATTTCATAATACGGTGGCAATTTATTTTTTAGAAATTCAGCAATATCTCGTATTTCTCGCTCGCCTGGTAAAAATATTAGAGTGTCTCCTCCTACTTTTGAGAAATCCCTCACAACATCAAGAATAGCCTCTTCAATTTTTTCTACTTGGTCGTCTTCGTCTTTCACTTCTAAAGGTCGGTAACGAATCTCAACGGGATATGTCCTACCTGAGACTTCAATAATGGGTGCATTATTAAAGTGTTTAGAAAAGCTTTCCACGTCAATGGTCGCACTGGTGATAATAATTTTTAAATCAGGACGCCTAAGGGTGAGTTGCTTTAAGTAACCTAAAAGAAAATCAATATTAAGACTCCGCTCATGGGCTTCATCAATAATGATGGTGTCGTATTTTTTAAGGTCCGGGTCAGTTTGTGTCTCAGCCAAAAGGATGCCGTCAGTCATGACCTTAATCAGTGTTTGTTCAGAAACTTTATCTGCGAATCGAATCTTAAAGCCCACAGCATCCCCTAACGGTGTCTTTAATTCTGATGCGATGCGGGAGGCCACGGATCGTGCCGCAAGGCGTCTAGGTTGTGTGTGGCCTATAAGGCCTTTGATACCCCGACCTAAATGAAGACATAGCTTAGGCAGTTGTGTGGTTTTACCTGATCCTGTTTCACCACACAAGATCACAACCTGATGATTTAGAATCGCTTCATTAATCTCTTTGATTCTTTGTGAGACTGGCAGTGCCTCAGGAAACTCAATAGGGAGCAAGCTTTCTAGTCGAGCTTGTCTTGATGCTTCAATCGCTAAATGTTGATCTTTGTTTTTTAATGGCTCACTCACAATTTAAAATTACTGCTTCACACAATCTTCAAATCCTGAATTACCGCCCTTAAATTCTGGTTCAAAATAAAACTTATGGAATTGCCATTGACCTTTTGCATTTTTACTAAACTGTGCAATGCCTGTACCAAAATCATGGGTCGATTGGTCTTCTAATGCAAAGTGTATGGCGGCACTTAAGCCATTCGCTGCCATATGGCCTGGGTATTTTCCATAACCAGGTACCTCGAGTAAAAAGTCATAACTTCCATACTGAGCTTGGCTATGCTCTTTTTTTAGTTTTACTGTCACCTTACCCTTATACTTTCCTTCATGCATATCCAATCCGCTACATTGATAAACGCCTGTGAAATCGGGTCCAGTGAATGCAGGGATTTTAGGCGCTGCATAACTTAGTAACGAGACAATCAAAAAAATAAAACTTAAAATAAAACGCATACTGCTCTCCTTTTTTCTAAATGATAGGTAAAAATCTAGATTTTAAAGACTCTAGATGACATATTTTTAAAATTTCTTCACATCGATCTAATGCAATTTTTTTAGGCTGATGAACATTCTCAGCCATAATAAGTTCGTTTTTCATGGAGTGTTCCCAGCCTACTAATTCAGTGACTGTAACCTTGTAACCCATACCTTCGAGTAGTAAGCATCGTAATACATTCGTGAGATGACTTCCAAATTCTCTTGTATGCATCGGATGTCGCCATAATTCAGATATTGTATATTTTAATTGATCTGATTTTTCTGATCGTAGAGTTTTTGATACCTCTGCCTGACAACAAGGAATGAGCACAATATATTGTGCCTGCTTTTTGAGCCCAAAAAGTATTGCATCATCTGTAGCCGTATCACACGCGTGAAGCGCTGTCACCATATCTATTTTTTTTGGCAATTTCGAATCGTCTAATGAATTTTTTATATCGGATGCAAAGAAATGCATGCGATCAAATTTTAAAGTGTCAGCCAATGCTTTAGCTTTCTCAATGAGCTCTGGTCGGTGTTCAATGGCGAAGAGTGCCCCACCCTTATCTTTTAAAAAAAGGTCATACAAAATAAATCCCAAGTAGGATTTGCCGGCGCCATGGTCTACTAAAGTAAATTGAGGATTCGTGGCTAACACTTTTTCAAGATAAGGTTCGATCAACTGATAAAGATGGTAAACCTGCTTGAGTTTCCGCCTTGAATCCTGATTCACACGACCATCTCGCGTAAGGATGTGTAGCGCTTTTAAAAGCTCAATGGATTGCTGAGGCTTAATGTCTTTTAAATCTTCCATAACG
>BJGS01000085.1 GCA_014190615.1 Methylophilaceae bacterium | reverse complement strand
CTTATGCGAGTTAAAAAATCTCTATCCTTATTTTCAATAAAGCATTTAAGAGCTGCCATTCAAAAGCTATCTGAAATTGATAAAATATCTAAAGGTGTATCACCAGGTGATGCTTGGCTTGAAACATCCAGACTTTGTTTGGGTCTTGCAAAAATAGTCTCTCGAAACCGAAAAATTTGATTCTATACAAGATAAATTCTTAGCGCGTATAATTCACCCATGACAAACACTAATCAATACCTCAAAGAAATAGGTGTAGAAGCAAAAAAAGCTTCACGCCTAATGGCTAAAGCATCAACTCAACAAAAAAATGATGCATTGGCTCATCTTATTCAGCTTTTAAGTTCGAAAGCCAAAACTATTCTTAAAGCCAATGAAAAAGATGTCCGAGAAGCCAAAAAACATAAATTAGACCGCGCTTTTATTGATCGTCTTATTATTTCAAATAAAACTATTGATTCAATGATTAAAGGCATACAAGCAATTATTGATCTTAGAGACCCTATTGGTGAAATTATGCATTTGAATACACAGCCATCAGGAATTCAGGTCGGTCAAATGCGCGTTGCGCTAGGCGTTATAGGTATGATTTACGAATCTCGGCCTAATGTTACTATTGATGCAGCGAGTTTATCTATTAAATCAGGAAATGCCATTATATTAAGAGGGGGTAGTGAATCTATTCATTCTAATATTGCTTTAAGTAGTCTTATTCATGAGGCGCTTAAAAAAGCCGGCCTTTCAATTCAGGGTGTACAAGTTATCGACTCAACTGATAGATCTATAGTCAAAGGCTTGATTAAACTAAATGATTATATTGATGTCATTATTCCAAGGGGTGGCAAAAGCCTAACTCAGATGATTAGTGACGAAGCAACTGTTCCTGTCATTAAGCACTTGGATGGAAATTGTCATGTCTTTGTAGATCAAGATGCGGACTTAAATAAAGCTCTCAAAATTATTGAAAATTCCAAAACTCAAAGATTGGGTACATGCAACACTACTGAATCACTATTAATCTCGAAGCATATTGCAAGCAATTTTTTACCTAAAATTGTAAAAATGCTTCATCAACATAAGATTGAAGTACGTGGCTGTAAAGAAACTTTGAAATTTGTTAAGGGTATCAAAAAAGCAAGTGAAGACGATTTTTATACTGAATATCTTGATGCAATCATTTCATGCAAGATTGTAAGTGATATCGATGAAGCCATTCATCATATCAATCAATATTCTTCTCATCATACCGATGCTATCGTTACAGAAAATTATGAACGAGCGATGCAATTCTTAAGGGAAGTAGATTCAAGCAGCGTTATGGTGAACGCTTCCACTCGATTTGCAGATGGCTTTGAATACGGTTTGGGTGCTGAAATAGGTATTTCAACAAATAAATTACATGCAAGAGGTCCTGTAGGGCTTGAAGGGCTGACCTCGCTCAAATATATTGTGTTGGGTAATGGTCATATTCGCAAATAAGGAATGTCTTTGAAGCTTATTGGTGTGTTTGGTGGTGCATTCGATCCAATACATTATGGTCATATTAAATTAGCTCAAGCTTGGAAGAACTTCGCCTCTTTATCAAAAGTTCTTTTTATTCCTTCCGGCTTAGCGCCTCATAAAAATATCGTATTAGAAAATAAACATCGTTTAGAAATGCTTGATCTTGCTCTAAAGCCGTATGCAGATTTTTTTACCGACAATCGAGAAATTAAAAAAAATCAGAATGACCTTCTGCCTTCCTATACGATCGAAACATTAAAAAGTCTCGCGCAAGAAAAAGAAGAAGGCCAAGCTTTATGTTTTTTAATAGGTAGCGATGCTTTTCTAAAGCTTGAATCGTGGCACTTATGGAGTGAGCTTTTTAATTATTGCCATATATTAATTGTGGAAAGGCGCGAATCACCGATTCACTTGGATCAATTGACACAATTTTTAAAGCAAGAATGGAATAAAAGACTTATTCAAAAGACAGAAGATCTTCATGGATTAGCATGCGGTTTAATTATGGTGAAACAGTTTGAGTATATTGATATTTCATCATCTCAAATACGGGATGCAATTCATTTAGATAAAAATCTTACAGATCTCGTGCCTGAAGAAATTGCTGACTATATCAATCTAAATCAACTTTATCGTTAAGCTTGGTGATATCGAGAAATTTTGATGCGTTAAAAGGATCAAAATCTTTAAGGTAAGGTACTTCACCCAAGCAAGGCGCCTTAATCTTTTCTTTTAAAAAAGATACATTTTCGTCATAAGCTAGCATATGCATATCAATTCGATTAGCGACCCAACCAGACAGCTTTTGTTTTTTATTTAGAATTGATTCAACTGTCAATAAGGCATGATTGATACAGCCAAGCTTCATACCTACAACCAGAATAACAGGCACATCAAGAGCTGCAATAAAATCGGCTGTAGAAAAATTCTCCGTTAAGGGGACGGCATAACCTCCAACACCCTCAATAAATAAATAGTCAATTTTATCTTCAAATGATCGTAAATGTTTTTGAATCAGATGAATATCGATTTCTTTTTTATATTTCTTAAAACTTATATGAGGCGCTATTGGTGGCTCAAATTGATAAGGATTAATTTCATTGATATTTAAATTAACATTACTCACCTCGATAATCTTCTTAACATCATCAGACATCATGAAGCCATCTTCCATATGACATCCAGCAGCAACAGGCTTCATCCCTCCCGCACGGAATCCCTCTTCAGTCAATTTAGCAATCAAGCTACATGTGATTGCTGTTTTTCCAATATCGGTATCAGTTCCGGTAATGAAATATGTATGCATTATTGTTTTGGATAAAATTTAACGACTGAAGATTCATCAAGTGGTTTATTTACTTTCCACGCATGCCCATAAACAACTTCGTAAGTCGCGGGTAATTTTGTATCGGTTCTGTAAGTTTCATACGACTTTTCTAATTGATACAAAAAGCCCTTACCTGTCATGCCTTTGGCTCTTCCTGAAAGCGCATTACGCGCACCAATATGCTTTAGATCATACATAATATCTTTAAATGTACTATAGGTAAGCGTATAAAGATCCACATCTAGGACCGGATCAGATAATCCGCAACGCACAAGCGCATCTCCAATATCATGCATATCAATAAATTGATTCACATGTGAGTATTGAGAAAATGATGCGAGTGAAGCTCTTAATTCATGAAGAGTTCCTGGTCCAAAAGTACTAAATATAAAAAGTCCGTTGTGCGTTAATGTTTTCCCTATCTGAGTAAATACCTGATCTAGATCATTGCACCACTGAAGGGATAAATTTGACCAAATCATATCAACACTATTTTCTAATACTGGGATAGCTTCTATATCCGCACAGATAAATTGCTGTGTCGTTCTATTTGAAAAAGATTTTAAGAAATGGTCTTTATTTTTCTCTTCTGCTTTTTTTAGCATATCATATGCGAAATCTAAATAAATAAGATCGCGAGGCTTGTAATTGGCTTTTAAATCAGGTCCAGCGTTACCAGGGCCGCAACCTAGATCAAGAATTGTCTCTGGATTAATTTTGAGTAATTTCAATCTAAGAAACATTTCTCCTAACACATGTTTCTGAAGCACTGCTGCTTCCTCATAAAAAGCTGACGCTTTATTAAATGCTGCTTGAGCCCTTCTTTTATCAATATGATGCTTGGTCATGATTAAGCAGCTAATAAA
>BJGS01000084.1 GCA_014190615.1 Methylophilaceae bacterium | reverse complement strand
AAGGCTGCCAATATTTGACGCCAATGAGGCTCTCTTAGAAATAAGCTCTAAAAGTTCATTGTCGATTTTATCGATCGCATCTCTTAATTTTTTTAACTCATCTGTCATATATTTAGTGTGACTTTTCAAAATCCTTCATATAATCCACGAGTGCCTGAATACCTTCAATCGGCATGGCATTGTATATCGAGGCTCTTATACCACCTATAAGGCGATGTCCTTTTAAACCGATCATACCTAAATTTTCAGCCCCTGTTATAAAAGATGCATGTAAATCTTCATTGTGAATTCTAAAAGGTACGTTCATACGAGAGCGGTTTTTTAAGTCAACAGGGTTGGAGTAAAAATCTGTTGAATCGATATAGTTATACAATAATTCGGCTTTTTTAATATTTTGTTTTTCAATCACTGAAAGTCCACCGAGCTCTATGATCCATTCGAATACAAGGCCTGCCATATAAATACTATAGGTGGTCGGCGTATTAATCATAGATTGATTTTCGAATTGAGTCTTCCAATTAAATACCGAAGGCGTTAACGGAGAAGCCACATCCAAGAGATCATCTCTAACGATTAAAATTGTAAGTCCTGCGGGACCAATATTTTTTTGAGCGCCTGCATAAATGACTCCGAATTGGCTAATGTCAACCGATCTTGAAAGAATATGAGATGACATGTCAGCAACTACTGGAATTGTTTTAATGGATGGCATATCAAAATATTCAACGCCATGTATGGTTTCATTCGAACAAAAATGAACATATGAAGCGGATGAATCGATTTTCCAGTCTTTAGGATCAGGGGCTTTTGCAAAACTAATAGATTCAGATGACGCTGCAATAGACATATTACCGAAAGGTAAAGCGTCTTGATAAGATCGCTTAGACCAATAGCCACTTAAAACGTAATTCGCTTTTTTTCCATTGAGGAGATTAAGAGGTACCATCGAATTTTGTGCGATAGCCCCGCCTTGAAGGAAAAGTACTTTGTAATTTTTAGGTACATTAAAAAGTGATCTGAAATCACTTTCGACTTTTTCAATAATCGACATGTAATCTTTGCTACGGTGAGACATTTCCATCACAGACGTGCCGGAGCCATGCCAATCAATCATCTCTGCTTGCGCACGCAGCATAACTGACTTAGGAAGTACGGCAGGTCCTGCTGAAAAGTTATATGTACATTTCATTGTCAGCTAAAAAACTATTCCTCTAAATCATCATCCGCCTCTACGATTTTTTCGAGGCCTGATAATTTTTCATTTTCACCTAAATTAATTAATGTGACACCTTGTGTCGCACGTCCTAATTCACGAATTTCACTCACACGTGTTCGGATGAGAACTCCACCTGTAGTGATCAGCATAATTTCATCTTCGTCATTCACAAGCTTAGCTGCTACCACAAGTCCATTGCGCTCACTGACTTGGATTGCTTTAACGCCCTGTGTAGCTCGACCAGAATGTCTAAAGTCAGAAAGTACCGTACGTTTTCCATAACCATTTTCAGTCGCAACTAACATGGATTGCTGATCATCACTTGCGATAAGAAGTGATAACACCTGCTGGTCTTCTTGTAATTTCATCCCGCGAACACCCCGCGTATTTCGACCCATACTTCTCACATCTTCTTCATCAAACCAAACGGCTTTACCGCCATTTGAAACTAATACGATATCGTTAGTACCATCTGTAATTTCAGCGCCAATTAAGAAATCGTTATCATCGAGGTTAATGGCAATGATGCCTGACTTACGTGGATTTGAAAAATCTGTAAGTGGTGTTTTCTTCACTGTGCCCAGCGCAGTTGCCATAAAGATATAATGTTTATCATCAAATTCTTTGACCGGTAGAATGGCATTGATTTTTTCGCCCTCTTGGAGCGGGAATAAATTCACAATAGGTTTGCCACGACTTGTGCGACTGCCTTGTGGAACTTCGTAAACTTTTAACCAATACACCTGTCCACGACTTGAGAAACATAAAATGTTATCGTGTGTATTTGCTACAAACATTTTGTCGATAAAGTCATCGTCTTTAGTCGTTGCTGCTTGCTTGCCTCTGCCACCCCGTTTTTGTGCGCGATATTCGTCTAACACTTGTGATTTGATATAACCTGTGTGAGAGAGTGTCACTACGACATCCTCAGGTGTAATTAAATCTTCAGTAGATAAATCTAATGCATTCTCGACAATTTCACTTCGACGTTTGTCGCCATACTGGTCTTTAATCGCTGTAAGTTCATCAATAATGATTGCCGTAACTCTTGCAGGTGTTGCTAAAATATTTAGGAGATCTGTAATGACATTCATAATCTCTTTATATTCATTAACAATTTTTTCTTGTTCTAAACCTGTTAAGCGTTGCAATCTTAATTGTAGAATTTCTTGCGCTTGAATATCTGATAACTTATAGCCAGATTGGGTCAATCCAAATTCTTTTGCCAATCCTTCAGGCCTTGAAAATTCCATAGCAGCGCCATTCAACATACCTTCCACAACAGCAGACTTCCAAGTGCGTGCTAGCAATTCTTTTTTAGCATCAGGTGGTGTCGGTGCAGCTTTAATAATTTTAATCATTTCATCAACGTTAGCTAACGCAACTGCTAAACCTTCTAACATGTGCCCACGTTCGCGTGCTTTTCTTAGTTCAAATACAGTTTTTCTAGTAGTCACTTCACGACGATGTCTTAGGAAAGCATCTAGAATTTGTTTTAAGTTAAGAAGTTTGGGTTGCCCATCAATGAGCGCTACCATATTCATACCGAAGCTATCTTGAAGCTGTGTTTGCTTATAAAGATTATTTAAAATGACGTCTGGATTTTCGCCGCGCTTTAATTCAATAACAACGCGCATGCCTGATTTGTCTGACTCGTCTCTTAAATCTGAGATGCCTTCAATCTTTTTATCATTTACAAGTTCTGCAATTTTTTCGATGAATGTTTTTTTATTAACCTGGTATGGAAGTTCATCGACGATTAAAGCTTCACGATTACCTTTATCGAGTTTTTCGACGTGCGTTCTACCGCGCATCACGACACGGCCACGACCTGTTCTGTATCCTTCTTTAACGCCTGAGGTGCCATGAATAATGCCGGCAGTCGGAAAATCGGGCGCAGGAACTAACTTAATCAATGCATCAATAGATGACTCTGGTTTATCTAGGAGCAATAAACATGCTGCAATTACCTCATTTAAGTTGTGAGGTGGAATGTTAGTTGCCATACCCACCGCAATACCAGAACTTCCATTAATGAGAAGATTCGGAATACGCGCTGGCATAATGAGGGGTTCTTGTTCTGAGCCATCATAATTCGGGCCAAAATCTACCGTCTCTTTATCAATATCCTCTAAAAGTTCATGTGCGATTTTTGACATACGAATTTCTGTATAACGCATCGCCGCAGCATTATCGCCATCCACTGAACCAAAGTTACCTTGGCCATCGACCAACATGTAACGCAAGCTAAAATCTTGAGCCATACGAACGATCGTATCGTATACAGCTGTGTCACCATGAGGGTGATATTTACCAATCACGTCACCGACAATACGTGCAGATTTTTTATAGGGCTTGTTGAAGTCATTATTAAGTTCATGCATCGCGAAGAGGACTCGACGATGGACAGGTTTTAATCCATCTCTGACATCTGGAAGGGCTCGTCCGACAATAACGCTCATGGCGTAGTCAAGATAAGAGCGTTTCATCTCATCTTCAAGGCTGATTGGGATGGTTTCTTTGGCAAATTGATTCATAGAATTTAGATCGATAATTTAA
>BJGS01000083.1 GCA_014190615.1 Methylophilaceae bacterium | reverse complement strand
TTTCATGCTCTTCGCTTTTGGCTTCATTCAAAGCCTGGCTTGGATGGTGTAAAAATTTGTTCGCTAAAGCTTTACTTAAAGTTTCAAGAACTTTCTCAGGATCGACACCTTGCTTTAAAAGCTTTTGTGCTTTTTTAAGTTCCGAGACTCGGTAACTTTCTGCATGATCGCGAAGGGCTTTAATGGTAGGCACGATGGTACGTGTTTTAAACCATTGTGTGAAATCTTTTACATGATGATCAATCATTTTTTCGGCTTCAATAGCTGCTGATTGACGGTTTGTTAGGCCCTCTTCAATAAGGTGAGCGAGGTCATCGATCGTATAAAGATACACATCATTGAGTTCACCCACTTCTGGTTCAATATCACGTGGTACTGCAAGATCTACAATAAACATAGGTCGATTGCGTCTTGTTTTTAAGGCGCGCTCCACCATACCTAATCCCACGATGGGCAATTGGCTTGCTGTTGAACTTAAAATGATATCGAACTCATGAAGACGGTCATACAGTTCCGAAATAAGGCAAGCATCCCCTTTCATTTTTTTAGCTAGGGCGAGGCCCCGATCGAGCGATCGATTGGCGACCGTCATGGATTTGGGGTGCTTATTCTTAATGTGTTCAGCGCAAAGCTCAATCATCTCCCCCGCACCGATAAAAAGTACTTTGGACGTTTTTAAATCTCCAAAAATACGTTCGGCTAACTTAATAGAAGCCGCTGCCATAGAAATCGAACTCATACCAATGTCTGTTTTAGTCCTAACTTCCTTGGCCACAGAAAATGTTTTTTGAAAAAGTTTATTAAGAAGGACGCCAAGGGTACCGGTATTTTCAGCGGTTTTAATAGCCTGTTTCATTTGACCTAAAATTTGAGGCTCGCCTAACACCATGCTGTCTAGACCGGACGCTACGCGAAAGGCGTGTTGAATAGCTTCTTGATTTTCATAAATATAAAGATGAGATTCAATGATTTTCAATTTGATACCGTGATACTTACAGAGCCAATCGACGATGATTTGGGGATCTCTCGCTTTGGCATAGATCTCACTGCGATTGCAGGTAGATAAAATAGCAGCCTCAGTCACCTTTTGTCCCATTAAATCTAGTAGTGCCTGGCTTAAATGGTCAGGGTCAAAAGCGACTTTTTCTCGGATCGCAATCGGGGCAGTGGTGTGGTTAATACCTACGGTATAAAGCTGCATGTTGAATATTCTTAATCCGACGCTTTAGCTTCGCGCCATTTAAGAGTTAAAATAGCTATTTTACAATATCTCACTCAACTTTCATTTGGGATCACTAGAAATATGGATAAAACATTTAGAATTGCCCCGAGTATTCTTTCAGCGAATTTCGCAAAACTTGGCCAAGAAATTGTCGACGTTATTAAATCGGGAACCGATATCGTTCACTTCGATGTGATGGACAACCATTACGTGCCTAACTTAACGATTGGGCCTTTAGTCTGTGAAGCGATTCGCCCACTGACGGATGCCATTATTGATGTGCACTTGATGGTCAAACCTGTGGACCGTATTATTCCTGACTTTGCAAAAGCGGGTGCCAATATCATCACTTTCCATCCTGAAGGCTCAGAACATATTGATCGCAGTCTCTCGCTGGTGCGCGATTCAGGTTGTAAATCTGGCTTAGTATTTAATCCTGCCACCCCACTTGACTACCTTGATCATGTGATGGATAAAATTGATATGATTCTTTTAATGTCGGTGAATCCAGGGTTTGGCGGTCAAAAGTTCATTCCTGAAACACTCAATAAACTTAAAATTGCGCGTCAAAAAATCGATGCCTATTATGAAAAAACTGGCCGTCAAATTTGGTTAGAAGTCGATGGCGGTGTCAATGTGAATAATATTGCTGAGATTGCAAAAGCAGGTGCCGATACATTTGTTGCAGGCTCCGCTATTTTTAGTGCAGGTAAAGACATTGATCCTAATCGTTATGATACTGTGGTGAAATCATTACGCGCATCACTTGCAACCGTTTAATTTAAAAAACGTGTGAGCCTTATGCTCCCACGTTTTCAATCATGACTACCTTAATCACATCAGACAAATTTGACGCCTATAAGAATGAAGGTTTTAACTTCATTCCCTTAGTGAAGTCTTTTGATGTAGGCCATGAAACACCTTTATCCATTTATCAAAAATTAGCCAACCTTCCTTTTTCATATCTTTTGGAATCTGTTGAAGGCGGCGAACGCTTTGGTCGATATTCTATTATTGGACTTCCCTCTAAAAAAAGAATTGTTATTCGCGATGATGCGATCGAAGTTATTCATCAAAATAAAGTGATTCAAAAAGAGGTGACACAAAACCCACTCGATTTTATTCAAAATTATTTAAGTCAATTTAAGGTACCTTCCGATATTGAACTACCAAGGTTTGCGGGCGGGCTCGCTGGTTACTTTGGATACGAAACGATTCAATATATTGAATTTCGTTTAAAGCATAAAAAAACAAAAGACATTCTAGGTGTGCCTGATATTTTATTAATGCTATCCGACGAGCTTATTGTGGTGGACAACGTAGCCCAGAAAATTTTTATAGTAGCCTATGCAGATCCATCGATTCAAAATGCCTATGCATTAGGTATTGAAAGACTAGATAACCTTTATGACGGGCTTCGTCAGCCTGTTGGATCAAATGAACCCCAGCCTTTCAAGCACAACGAACCTCATTCAGAATTTGGTGAGGATGCTTTTAAAAAAGCAGTTGAAAAAGCGAAGGCCTATATTTTTGATGGCGATATCATGCAAGTGGTTTTGTCACAAAGAATATCGCAAACATTTGATGCACCACCATTAGCCTTGTATGAATCACTTCGCGCATTAAATCCATCGCCTTATATGTTTTATTACCATATGGATGATCATCATGTCGTTGGCGCGTCCCCTGAAATTTTAGTGAGACTTGAAGATGAAACTGTCACAGTGAGACCCATTGCAGGCACACGTCCTCGAGGTAAATCTAAAGAAGAAGATTTAAAATTAGAACAAGAGTTATTGGAAGACCCTAAAGAATGCGCAGAACATGTTCAATTGATGGACTTAGGTCGAAATGATATTGGACGTGTATCTCAATCGGGCTCGGTCAAAGTCACAGAACATATGACGATTGAACGTTATTCACATGTGATGCATATTGTGTCGAATGTAGAAGGCACATTAAAACCGAACATGCATGCGATGGATGTTTTAAAAGCCACCTTCCCAGCAGGAACCGTGAGTGGGGCACCTAAAGTGCGTGCGATGGAAATTATTCATGAACTAGAACCCAGTAAGCGCGGCATTTATGCAGGTGCTGTAGGTTATTTAGGGTTTGATGGCGATATGGATGTAGCAATCGCAATTAGAACAGGCGTCATTAAAAATAAAACACTTTATGTGCAAGCGGGGGCTGGTATTGTGGCGGATTCTATTCCAGATAACGAATGGGTTGAAACACAAAACAAAGCGAAAGCCGTATTACGTGCCGCAGAAATTGTGCAATCAGGAAAATAAATTATGTTACTCATGATTGATAACTACGACTCATTTACTTATAACCTTGTTCAGTATTTGGCTGAACTCAAACAAGAGGTTGAAGTGCATCGTAATGATGAAATAACAATTGATGAGATTAAAAAAAAGAACCCTCAGTATATTGTGTTGTCTCCTGGCCCTTGCACACCCAATGAAGCAGGTGTTTCTTTGGAGGCCGTGAATACATTCAAAGGTCAAATTCCAATTCTGGGTGTTTGCTTAGGCCATCAAACGATTGGTCAAGCCTTTGGTGGAAAAATTATTCATGCTAAAACATTGATGCAC
>BJGS01000082.1 GCA_014190615.1 Methylophilaceae bacterium | reverse complement strand
AGCACAAAGTATATTTTTATACAATCCTTAATTACATAACACTTAAGAGTCCGCTGCTCTACCAGCTGAGCTAATCCCCCAGAAAAGAACATGTTACAGTATTTGTGGGCTAGGCAGAAGGTTCAAGGCGTGGGATTTTGGCAGGGGCGAAATAGGGGTGTGTAGTGAGATGTATTTAATAGTTGACATAAATACTCCATTATTTTATCTACCTTTAAAGCTAAAATAAAAGTTGAAAATCTTTTTACTTACTAGGATTAATATCATGAGTGTATTAGAAAATTTCAAAAAGTTAAAAGCAGAAGGAAAGAAAATTGTAGTTGTTACTTCTTATGACTACTGGAGCGCAAAGATTCTTAACGGAACCGATGTAAACGGTATTTTAATTGGTGACTGTTCATCTATGGTAATCCATGGCCACAGCGACACATTGAGTTCTGATGTGCAAACAATTGCGATGCACACCCGAGCGGTAAGAAAAGGAGCAAAAGACAAATTCCTTATTGCTGCTATGCCTTTCATGAGTAATAGAAAGGGGATGAAGGAGACAATGGATAACGTTGAAATCTTAATCAAGGCTGGAGCCAATGCACTTAAGATAGAAGGTGTAGATGGAAACGAAGAGCTCTATGCGCATCTTTCTCAATCAGGTATTCCAACAATCGGACACATTGGGCTTACACCATCTCACCACAATGCAATCGGTGGATTTAAAGCTCAAGGCAAAACTATTGAAAGTGAGCTTAGTCTCATTGAAGAAGCCAAAAAACTTGATAAGCTTGGATGCATAGCCATCGTGTTAGAAGCTGTGCCACAACACGTAGGTGCCTCGGTTAGAGACGCAGTTTCTATCCCAGTCGTCGGTGTCGGAGCAGGATTAGACGTGGATGGACAAGCACTGGTTTTTCAAGATGTCCTAGGATTTTCTATAGACTTTAAGCCTAAATTTGTAAGAACATACCTGAATGGAGCTGATCTTATCAAAAATGCCATAAATCAGTTTGCAGCAGATGTCCATGCAGGGGCATTCCCATCAGCAATAGAAACTTACGCACCGGCTAAGGAACAGCTACTTAAGAAATAAACAGTTTATTTAAAATCAAAGCTTACAACAGTAAACACTTAACACTTTTTAACATACTAAAAAGTGTAGGTTTTATTGGGAGTAACGCAATGTGTCAAAGGTATATCTTGTTCAGTTATATTTTCTATGCCACTACAAGGCCCAAAAAGGCTGATTCCAATTCTTTTTGTATCACTGTGTAAAGAAGCAAAAAAACGATCGTAAAATCCTTTACCATAACCTACTCGATAACCTTCAAGATCGAAAGCTAGAAGAGGAGTGATGACAACATCAATAGCATCGCTTTTTTTCCAAATAGGATCAATTGGTTCGGTAATATTATTTTTTGTTTGTTTTGTTTTGGTATCAGGTTCAAATTCTGCATTTTTTAATGTGCCCTCTTCAAAGTTACTAACAGGCACCACAACATTGATGTTATTTTTCCAGCAATACTGAATGATTAGCATAGTGTTTATCTCACCCTTTGAATAGATGGGTAAAAAACAATGAATACACTCAGGCTTAAATTTTTTAATAAGCTCAATAGTATTTTGGATAAGATGAGATTCTTCTTCTTCAAATACGGCAGCAGAAAGTTCTTGTCGCTTTTTTAAATATGTTTTTCTAACTATATCTTTTTTCATAATAAAAGTGGACGAGGTAATAAGGAAGTGGGGGTCAGAAAGGGGTGTGCTAAAGAAGTTTCAAAACTTTAATTTTTTTACAAGCCATCGTGTCGTTAGCGGTTGAACAGTAATAGTGATGATAATTGCCATAAATGTAACCGCAGCAATGATATCTGCATGGGGAGCATTTAAGCCAACCAACATACTAGCTAATGCTCCAGGAATAACTCCAGTCTCTCTCGTCCAGCACATTAAAATTAATTCTTTAAGTTTCCAGTTTGCTTTTCTATTTGGAAGCGCACAAAGGAAAACAGTCATAGGCCTTGCTATAAACATAAAAACTAAAACAACACCTAAGGCTGGCCAGAAATATTTATTTAAAAGAGAAAAATCAACTTGAGAGCCTAAAAGGATAAAAATAAATATCCTCATAATGAGTGAAGTTGTCAAAATAAAATCATCTAACTTTTCTTGTTCTTTATTGTTAGTTTTAAAACCGAATAAATCTTTATTACCAAGCACTATTCCAAAAATAAATACTGCCATAAAGCCACTTGCATGAAAATTGTCTGCAGCTAAAAAAGCCGAAGCTACCGTCATTAAAGTTACAAGAGGGGCATACTCGCGAAGAAAGCCATATTTATCATGGGAAATGATGGAGACCGATATATAACCTAGAATACCACCGGCTATTATCCCCACAACAGATTGCTGTAATAAGCCCATAAAACTTAGGCTCAGATTAAGAGCGCTTTCATTGATAGCCATAGAAAATAATGTCATTGCAAGAATGGCAGCCATCGCATCATTAAAGGCGGATTCACTAATCACTAACTGAGCTATTTTTGCTGGCACTTTAGTTTGTTTAAATACTGGAATTAAAGTTGCTGGATCTGTAGATGCGATCACAGACCCTAAAAGTAAGGCTGCAATAAATGGAAGGCCAATAAAAAATTGTGCTGCGATACCAGCAATAAAAGTAGTAATTAACACACCCAATGTTGAAATTAATAAAAGTGTTGGCCATACTTTTTTAATCACATGAATTCGAACGCTGGCGCCACCATCAAATAAGATATAGCAAGAGCCGAATATAAGAATGAGTTGGTTAAGAGATGAATTAACCTTAACGTCTATAAGATTTAGTCCATTTACTCCTAAAATGATTCCTGCGAATAAGAGAAAGACAACATCAGGAAGTTTTAAGATTTTTGCTATATAGCCAGATAGCATCCCGGCACTTAATATGATGCCAAGCAAATAAAGTAATTCTTTTACGTGTAAGAATGAGATTGATTGATCCATATACTATGGATGATAAATCATATTTGGTATTCGGGTCTATTTTTAACCTTCAAAACTTTTGATGCTTGGCGTTTTTCATTAAGTTGTATATTCAAAGACTCTTATATCGGCTAGTCAGTTTTGATTTTTAGAAATAATTGCATTTAGAATACTTTCAGAAGCTTCTCTTATATTTGTAGGTTCATATCCACCTTCTAATACAAACAACATACGATTAGACGCATATTTTTGTGCAATTGTAGATAAAATATCTGTCGCTTCTTTGTAGCCATTATTTGAATATTTTAATTGCCCTAGCAAATCATTTTCATGCGCATCAAACCCTGCAGATACTAATATAAATTCTGGCTTGAATTTTTCCATTGCAGGAATTAATTGGTTTTTTAAACCATGAATAAATTCTTTATCGCCAGCACCTTTTGGCAAGTCTATATTTAATGTATACCCATAACCTTCGCCACTTCCTTTTTCATTCGGACGGCCTGTGCCAGGATAAAAAGGGTGTTGATGGATACTGAAATAGAAAACCGTATTATCACTATAAAAAATATCTTGCGTTCCATTACCGTGATGAACATCAAAATCAACAATTAATATTCGGTTGACACCATATTTGTTTTGTAGATATTTTGCTGCAATTGCGACATTATTAAAAATGCAGAACCCCATACCTCTATCTTTAGTCGCATGATGACCAGGCGGTCTTAGGAATGCAAAGGCACTTGAAACCTTACCTTTCATAATTTGGTCAGCCCCTTCAGTCACTGCCCCGACAGATTTTCTAGCAACTTGATATGATTGTTTTGATATAACAGTATCGCCTGTACTAAGGAGTGCAGAAGATTCAGTAAGTTTTTCAGATTCTTCTTTAACAAGACGAATATATTCTTT
>BJGS01000081.1 GCA_014190615.1 Methylophilaceae bacterium | reverse complement strand
TCTTAATATCATTTGCTAGATCGAGCTCTTCTCGATCAACACCTATGGCTTCTCTTACTTTTGCAAAATAAAATAATTTAACTTTCATCTTTATTTTGCTCTTCTTGTTTTGCATGCATTTCTTCTTCGAATTCTAATAGCGCATTGGGATCATCTTTCAATTCCACACGTTCAATCTGAGAAAATCGTCTTGATATTTTTTGACTTGTCACATGTACATCTTGAGCGTGCTCATGCGCTTGTCTGATATTGTCAGCTAATTTTTTCATACGTACATCAAAGCGCTCAAATTCTTGTCCAAGTCTTCCAAGCTCTGCTTTAATAATATGGACTTGTTTTCGTGTTTCAACGTCTTTTAACACAGCTCTTGCTGTATTAAGGACAGCCATCAGTGTGGTTGGGGATACGAGCCATACCCTTTGGCTCATTGCTTCTTCTATTAAATCAGAATGGTAAGCATGGATTTCTGCAAAAACGGCTTCTGCAGGAATAAACATCACTGCACCATCGGACGTCTCATTAGAGATAATGTATTTACTCGCAATATCATGAATATGTTTTTTGATATCAAGCTTAAATTGTTTTTGCGCATTTTTAATCTCATCGGGCGGTAAGCTGGTATCCAACATTTTTCTATAACTTTCCAATGGAAATTTAGAATCAATTGCAACACTTCCTGTAGGTTCAGGTAAAAATAAAACACAGTCCACTCGATTGCCATTAGACAGTGTATGTTGCATCGAAAATGCATCGGGTGGGAGCGCATTACGCACGAGACCTTCTAGCTGGACTTCTCCGAATGCCCCTCTAGATTTTTTATCTCCTAGTAACTCCTGAAAGCTCACGATATTACTGGTGAGACCATCGATCTTCTTTTGCGCCTCATCAATTGTGGAGAGTTGTTTCATGACACGATCAAACGTATCGTTTGTTTTTTTGAACCCTTCTTCTAGGCTTTCTTTAACCTTGCTATCGATATCTTGCAATCTCATATTGAGTAAATTTTTTAATTGATTAGTGGCACTATCCATCGTGTCACGCACAATTTCTCCATGTATCTTTCCTTGCTCTGAAAGTGTCAAGTTAAGACGATCAGTCAACTTATTTAAACTATCGTTCAGACCTACAATCATTTCCCGATGTTTTTCTTCCAGCGCTTTTAATGTTCCCGTTTCAGGAGATTGATCTTGAAAGCGCCAAAAAAAATAGGCGGCTAGAGCACACAAGATAACGAGAAGAATAAGAATGATATTAAGCATGCATTGATTATAGCGGATGTTTTTTTAAGGTTTTTATATGATTAAACATATTAAAAGTGATTGATATCAGTCATAGGAAAACGCGCTTTTAATTTACCGAATTCTCCTTCAGGAAGCCTTATCAAAAGACTCACTTTTTCATCAAAAACTTTATCTAAAATATTTCCGTTCATTGAATGTATTACATGAGTATAGTTATCTAACTCATTGTAATTTATAATTAATTTTAATTTAATATATTCAACATAAGGCTCGATGACAGAATGAGTTAAAGCAAGTTTTCCTGTACCACCATAAGCCCTTGTGAGACCACCTGTACCTAAATTAATGCCGCCATAATAACGAATAACGCCTATGCCTCCGCCCACAATTTGATGGGCATCGATCAGTTGCAATAAAGGTTTACCAGCCGTGCCTGAGGGCTCCCCTGCATCAGAATAATAAGGCTCAAATCCATGATTTTTTTTGAGTTGATAAGCAAAAGCTAAATGACTGCCATGAGGATGTTCTTTAGCTATGGATTTTAGGGTACGTAAAATATCATGTTTTGTTTCGCCTATGAAGGTATATCCAATAAACCTAGACTTTTGAATCGTTTGTTCTTGTGTTGTAATACTTTTAAAACAATTCATTCTCTCAATTCAATCCTTCGATAAGACCTTGTGCATTTACACTTATTTTTTCACTTGCGGGGACTTTAGGAAGGCCTGGGATCGTCATAAGATCCCCACAGATCGCCACTACAAAACCAGCTCCTCTTGATAGTCTTAACTCTCTTATCATGAGCGTATGATTTTCAGGGGCGCCATGTGCTTTAGGATCACTTGAAAACGAAAAAGGCGTCTTAGCAATACAGACAGGGAAGCTTGCATAGTTTTTTTCAAGTAATAAAAGTTTTTGTAAGGCGCTTTCAGAAAACTCAACTTCTTTTGCACGATATATTTTTAAAGCGATCGTAGTAATTTTTTCTTTTAAACTTAAATGATCTTCATATAAAAACTTACAAGACTTAGGTTTCATTAACTTTTCTAAAACAGCAGTGGCTAGATCCTTAGCGCCTTTAGCGCCATCTGACCAATGCGAACAAAGAATTGCTTTAAATCCCAACTTATCTATTGCGCTTTGAAGCCATGTCATTTCTTTTTCTGTATCAGAATTAAATTGATTGATTGAAACTACGACATCAAGTCCAAAATGTTGTGAGCAATTTTCGATATGACGCTTTAAGTTATTAAACCCAAGTTCGAGTGCTTTTAAGTTTTCATGATTCAATTCAGGAACGCTAATACCGCCATGAAATTTGAGTGCACGAATGGTCGCGACTAAGACAATGATGTCAGGCTTGATACCCGACTGCCTACATTTGATATCAATGAATTTTTC
This sequence comes from Methylophilaceae bacterium, assembly GCA_014190615.1. Taxonomy (GTDB): domain Bacteria; phylum Pseudomonadota; class Gammaproteobacteria; order Burkholderiales; family Methylophilaceae; genus Methylopumilus. The sequence goes on along the minus strand of BJGS01000081.1, from coordinate 1,356 downwards.
AGCGCCTAAGTCTGCACCAAAGCCTGCTTCTGTCACCACATAATCAGCTAACTTCAGTGCCGTTTTTGTGGCGATGACTGAGTTACATCCATGTGCAATGTTAGCAAATGGACCACCATGAATAAAGGCTGGTGTCCCATGCAATGTCTGAACCAGATTAGGTTGAAACGCATCTTTCAATAAGGCTGTCATTGAGCCTTCTGCTTTTAAGTCCTTTGCATAAACAGATACATCATCTTTTCTTTTTGCAACTTCAATCTCACCTAGTCGATATTGAAGATCTTCTAATGACTCTGCTAAACAAAGAATGGCCATCACTTCACTTGCGCTTGTAATATCGAACCCTGTATCTCGATGATTTTGTCCAAGCTTTAATTCGACATGTCTTAAAGCACGGTCATTCATATCAAGACATCGCTTAAAAGAAATTTGGTTGGTATCAATATTGAGTGCATTGCCGTGATGAATATGATTGTCAATCAAAGCTGCTAAAAGATTATTAGCAGATGTTATGGCATGAAAATCGCCAGTGAAATGTAAATTAATATTATCCATAGGTGCTACTTGCGCATAACCGCCGCCTGTCGCACCCCCTTTCATCCCAAAGACGGGGCCTAAAGAAGGTTCGCGAAGACACGCGACTGATTTTTTACCGATTAAAAAAAGTGCATCAGCCAAACCAATCGTTGTGGTTGTTTTTCCTTCGCCAGCAGGAGTAGGACTCATGGCAGTCACTAAAATTAATTTAGCTGTCTTGTTCTCTTTTAAAGTGCTTGTGAAAGAAGGCTTTAATTTAGCTTGATACGGACCATAGAAGTTTAAGTCGTCTATTTTGATATCTATTGACTTGACTATCTCATCGATCGACTTTAATGGTGCTGCTTGATTAATTTCACCATCAGATTTCATAAGGCCTCCAATTAAATATTTTCCTGTTCTAACATAAGTTTCTTAACGATCTGTTTTGGATACTCTGGTATAAACATTTCAATAAAATCATACATGAAACCTCTTAAAAATACATCGCGCCTAATACCTAGATAGGTTGTACTTGTAGGAAATAAATGACTCACATCAATACTTACTAGACCCTGGTCTCTTTTAGCGTCGTAAGCCATTTGCGCAATTAATCCTACGCCTAACCCCAAGTTTACATATGTTTTAATCACGTCAGCATCAATCGCTGTTAGGACAATATTGGGCGTTAAGCCTGCATCATGAAAAACTTTTGACACAATCGTGCTCCCTGTAAATGCATAGTCATAAGTGATGATGGGATAAGTGGCAAGCTTAGCTAGCGTGACTGTTTTTTCTTTAGCAAGCGGATGCTTTGCTGATATAACTAAACAGCGATTC
>BJGS01000080.1 GCA_014190615.1 Methylophilaceae bacterium | reverse complement strand
TTCCTAAGTTATGAGCGAAGACAATTCAACACAACCCCAAGAAGATAAGCTGATTAGTCAAGCCAAGAAGAGGCTTTTAGGCGCGAGTGTTATTTTATTTATTCTTCTTATATCAGCTCCGTTTGTACTAAAAAATCGCAATCAGGAAGGCCCCACAGAGCCTATCAAAATTACCATGGAAAGTTCTCCCGTTATAAATGAAAGTGTGGTCGATACTATTAAACCTCCGGAGACTAAACAAGAAATTCCAGAAGTCACATCACCTCAAGCTAAAAAAGATATAACACCTAGCAGTAATGAAAAAATAAAATATGAAAATGAAGTGGTTGCACTATCAAATAGTGGCCTTTATATTCAGCTAGGTATTTTTTCAGAAAATAAAAAGATTCAATCTCTTCAGCAAAAAATGAATCAATTAGGCATTCAAACTAAAATTGAAACCATTAAGATTAATGGGGTAGATAAATTACGCTTGATTACAGATGAGTTTAAAACAGAAGTGCTTGCCAGACAAACAATGCTTAAAATGAAGAATGCTGGTGTCATAGGTATTATCAAGAAGATTAGTTGATGACATTTGTTGATTATGGTTTTTCTATCATCGTCATCATATCTACTCTTCTCGGCTGCTACCGAGGTTTTGTCCGAGAACTCCTAGCAATCGTTGCTTGGTTTTTTGCTTTTTATTTAGCACAATCTTTTTCACCTCTCCTAGCTTTAAAACTTCACTGGATTGATACTGAGTCAATTCGCAGTTTAGCTGCTTACGTTCTTATTTTTATTGCTGTATTAATTGCCTCAATGGGTGTGATTGCAATTCTTAATAAGTTTATTAAATATACAGGGCTTACATTGCCCAATATTCTTATGGGCGGGTTATTTGGCTTTATTCGAGCGTTTCTAATTGGTCTTATTTGCCACCTTGTGATTCAGTCAACTTCTTTTGAAAAACATGAGGTTTGGCAAAATGCACGTATCAAACCCTATTTCGAATCTTTTGCAGCTAAGGCAGGTGTTTATTTGCCACTAGACATCCTTAAGCATGTAAAATATTCACAACGAACATATTTTTAAGGCGCTGAAATGTGTGGAATCCTTGGAATTGTTGGTAAAAATCCTGTTAATCAGCTACTTTACGATGGCTTATTAGTCCTACAACATCGTGGTCAGGATGCTGCCGGTATTGTCACTTGCGACGGCAACACCTTCTTTATGCATAAAAATAATGGTCTTGTGAAAGATGTTTTTCACACGAGACATATGCGAAATCTTATTGGTAACGCCGGTATTGCACATGTGCGTTATCCTACTGCAGGTTCAACCTCAGCTGCCGAAGCACAACCTTTCTATGTGAATTCACCATTTGGTATTGTCTTAGGCCACAACGGTAATTTAACGAATGCAGAAAAACTCAAAGAAGATATTTTTAGACAAGATCTTCGTCATATTAATACCACATCAGACTCAGAAGTTTTACTCAATGTGTTAGCCCATGAAATTGAAGAGTCTTCAAAAAGCAGTGTACTTAATAGCGATGTAGTTTTTGATGCTGTCACTTCAGTCCATAAGCGATGCAAAGGTGCATATTCTGTTGTCTCAATGATTGCTAATTTTGGTTTGCTTGCGTTTAGAGATCCACATGGCATCCGACCACTAGTGATTGGAAAACACGAAAGCCCTAAAGGTGTTGAATATATGGTGGCTTCTGAAAGTGTTGCGCTCGATGTATTAGGATTTAAATTAGTTAGAGATGTAGAACCTGGCGAAGCTGTGTTTATTGATATGAATGGTAATTTTTTTGCTAAACAATGTGCGAAGCCTAATCATCATCCATGTATATTTGAATATGTCTATCTTGCGAGACCCGATTCTGTGATTGATGGTGTTTCCGTTTATCAAACGCGACTTAATATGGGAAAAACATTAGCGCAAAAAATAAAGAAATCATGGGCTCATCTAGAGATAGATGTGGTGATTCCTATTCCAGATACTAGCCGACCTAGCGCATTACAATTAGCTTTAGAACTTGGTCTCGATTATCGCGAAGGTTTTATTAAGAATCGTTATATTGGCCGAACATTTATTATGCCAGGTCAGGCATTGAGAAAGAAATCAGTGCGTCAAAAATTAAATCCTATCAAAATCGAATTCCAGGGTAAAAATGTTTTGTTGGTAGATGACTCAATTGTACGAGGAACCACATCAAAAGAAATCGTTCAAATGGCAAGAGAAGCGGGTGCTAAAAAAGTATACTTAGTCTCAGCAGCACCTCCTGTGAGATTCCCTAATGTTTACGGCATTGATATGCCATCGCGCACCGAATTATTAGCCCCCAATAAAACAGATGAAGAAATTCGAGCAGAAATTGGTGCAGACGAATTGATCTATCAAGATCTTGATGCGCTAATTGAAAATATTTCTTCTGTTAATCCAAAGCTTAAAAAATTCGACGCTTCTTGTTTTGATGGTAAATACATCACAGGTGATATTGATGAATATTATCTAAAAAATATTGAAGCCATCCGTGCTGACTCTAATATGTTTGATAAGCCTTCAAATGCCAGTACACAAATGGATTTAAATTTGATTAAAAATGAAGAGGAAGCGGCTTAATATTAAGCGTTTCTTGACGTATTTTTTTTATCGTGCATAATTCAAAGTGCGCTGATTTGAGTGATGCAGTTATTTCTCAGCTTGCGGGCGCGTTAAAAATACAGCTAAAGCGAGGTCTGTCCCGTTTTAGTTTTTTTGTGAAACGGGTTTTTTTATGCCCAAAAAAAGGTAACAGACTATGAATAACGATCCATGGAAATTTGATACACAAGCGATTCGAGCAGGCTCATTACAATCTGAGTTTGGTGAGAATTCTGAAGCTATTTTTCTAACTTCAAGTTATGTGTTTGATTCGTCTGCTCAAGCTGCAGCAAGATTTGCAGGGACTGAGCCGGGCAATATCTATTCACGATTTACAAATCCCACAGTCACCATGTTCCAAGATCGTCTTGCAGCCCTTGAAGCCGCTGAGGCATGCGTGGCCACATCAAGTGGTATGTCTGCTATTTTGGCCACCATTATGGGTTTATGCTCGGCAGGGGACCACATCGTAGCTTCTCGAAGTCTTTTTGGTACGACCGTTCAGCTCTTTAGTAATATTTTTAAACGTTGGGGTCTGGAAGTCACTTTCGTATCACTTATCAATCTTAATGAGTGGGAAGACGCGATTCAAAAAAATACAAAACTTTTTTTTGTTGAAACACCTTCTAATCCATTAACTGATGTAGCCGACATTAAAGCGCTTTCGAATATCGCACACAATAAAGAAATTAAATTAATTGTGGATAATTGCTTCTGTTCACCGGCGCTTCAAAGACCCTTATTGCTGGGCGCTGACATCATTATCCATTCAGCTACTAAATATCTTGATGGCCAAGGGCGATGCTTAGGCGGCGCTGTGTTAGCAGATAAAAAGACGATAGAGCCCATTTACCAGTTTTTACGAAGTGCGGGTCCCACCATGAGTGCGTTTAATGCCTGGGTCTTTTTGAAAGGCTTAGAGACTTTATCTGTAAGGATGGATGCACATTCTAAGAATGCGCTTCATTTAGCTTCTTGGCTTGAGTCTCAATCTCAGGTAGATCGTGTTTACTATCCTGGTTTAGTATCTCATCCCCAACATACGCTCGCCCTAAATCAGCAGAAGTCAGGCGGGGCGATTGTATCCTTTGAAGTTAAGGGAGGTCAAAAAGAGGCCTGGGGTTTGATTGATTCAACAAAATTAATCTCTATTACGGCGAATTTAGGGGATGTAAAATCTACGATTACACATCCTGCAACAACTACACATTCAAGAGTCAGTCCTGAAGAGCGTCAAAAAGCTGGTATTAAGGATAACCTTGTAAGAATCGCTGTAGGCCTTGAGGATATAGAGGACCTAAAAGCTGATTTGTCTAGTCTTTCGCGCTAAAAAATACCTTTAGCAGGGCAAAAATACAGCCCTGCTACATGCTAAAATTTGGGTAGTTTTC
>BJGS01000079.1 GCA_014190615.1 Methylophilaceae bacterium | reverse complement strand
ATTTCAAAGCGAATACGGTAATGTAAACTTTGAAGGTACAAACGCTTCAGGGGCTGCGTATGATAAAGACATGTCAGCATATTATGCTGAAGCTTTATGGCTAGTAACGGGTGAGAAATATGCTGACGCATATAAGGGCGGCAAATTTGATCGCATTACTCCAAAAAATAACTTTAATCCAAACTTCTCTAGCCTTGGCGCAATTGAACTAGGTATTCGCTATAGTGAATTTGATGCTAGTGATATTAAACTAACAGCAGATTCAACTGCTAATGTACCAATATTAAATGCTGGAAGAACAAATAAGGCCGATTCATTAGTATTAGGCATAAAGTGGATTCCAGATCCTAATGTACGTTTCTTAGTGAACTATGTTCATACTGATTACGATACTCCTGTGCTCTGGGCAACTGGTAAAACGATGGATAGGGAAAAAGCTTTAACTATGAGAGCTCAATACGATTTCTAATCTAAGTTAATCAAAAGTCGTACAAGCGTTAAACTAAAAACCCTCGTAGCAATGCGAGGGTTTTTTTATTTGTGTGCGTAAAAACCTGCATTTCAATAAACCGTATCTTTAATAAGCAAGTGCAACTGTACTACGTTTCATATCATCGTTCACATCAATATAAAATTGTGTCGTGCTAATGTTTTTGTGCCCAACTAAACTTGTAAGTAATCGCACACTTACACCTTTGTTTGCTAATGTTGTAATAAATGTGCGTCTTCCACTGTCGACATCATAAAATGGAGATATTATTTGACGAGAATTAAGAACCAGATCACAGCAGCATTAATTAGGCTAAAGAATACTGCAGCACTACCAATGTCTTTAGCTCTTTTAGAAAGCTTATGACGCTTAACGGAAATACGATCTACCGTAGCCTCTACTGATGAGTTTAATAACTCAACAATGATAATTAATAGAATACTAGCAATCATTAATGCTTGTTCAATCGACGTCTGACCAAGATAGATAGCCAATGGAATTAGAATAATACTTAAGATTACTTCCTGTCTAAAAGCGTCCTCATGTTTAAAAGCGGCCAATGTACCTGCTACTGAGTATGTAAATGCATTAGCTAAACGTTTGATGCCTGTCTTACCTTTGTAGGGACTTTTCATGATTTGGGAATTTGTATGATTAAAAATCTAATTTTAAAGCTTATTTAAATTGGAAAGAAAATTTAATTATATTATTTCTTTATTTTGTAAGAAAAATGTCACATTTTTTTGTAAAAATCATTTGTGCATAAAATACTTATCGCTACAGATTCCTTCGATCAAGTGAATGGTGTTTCTACTACCTATAGAAACATTCTTAAACACTCGAGCAAAAAAACCTATGTTGTTCATCCAGGCTTATTTAAATGGACAAACTTTTCTGTATATCCTGAAGTGCAGTTTTGTACTGAGCCTTTGAAAGCTTACAAGAAAATAAAGGAGATAGCGCCAACTCATATTCACATAGGAACTGAAGGTCCTATTGGGTTAGCTGCAAGAATTTATTGTAAGTTAAATAAGATACCCTATACAACTGGTTACCACACAAAGTTTCCTGAATACCTCTGGAAGCTTCTTCGTATTCCTCAATTTCTAACCTACGCCTATCTAAAGGTTTTCCATAATGACAGCAAAGCAATTCTAGTTCCTTCCAAATCTTGTCAGGAGGAGCTAATTAAAAAAGGGTTTAATCATGTAGTCGTTTGGACAAGAGGTGTTGCTAAAAATCTAATAAGCCACAAGCCTTTTAAAAAATCAAAAATACCGAAAATTATTTATGTGGGTCGAGTCAGTAAAGAAAAAAATTTAGACCCTCTTTGCGAGTTAGAAAATAAGTTTGAAATTACAATTGTTGGCGAGGGACCTATTCTTAATAAATTAAAAGATAAGTACCCAAAAATTAATTTTACTGGTTATCGATTCGGCTGCGACTTAGCAGACACATACAAAGAGCATGACGTATTTTGTTTTCCGAGTAAAACGGATACATTCGGCATTGTGATGATTGAAGCACTTGCCAATGGATTGCCTGTTGCAGCATACAAAGTCACAGGGCCTGTTGATATCGTAGAAGAAGGCAAGACAGGCTATTTAGGAGACAATTTGGAAGATAACATTCGTCGATGTTTAAAACTTAATCGAAAAAGTATTGCATCTAATATCAATCAACAGTGGACATGGGATAGATGCATACAAATACTTCATAATCATTTGTTAAATTGATTTAGCCTGCTAGTAACTAAATTTATTTTTTTATGGCAAAAAAGGTAAGGACAACAATCTCAAGCCTACTGAAAATGATTGATCGTCACCAATATGGTTAAAGCTATTCATATAGGTGGTATCAATCTGCGCTCTATTTTTAATTAACCAGTAACGCAAACCGAATTGAAAGTATGTGCTGTTAGATGATTGATTAAATACTTCGCTGATTAAATCAATACGCTCGTTGTAATTATATTCACTAGATAGTCCCCAGTTTATTTTTTCTGTACGTTCATCTGTTAAATGCGTCACGCCTAAATTAGTGTGAATAACCAATCGATCATTATAAGGATAGCTAATAGGCACATTAAGATACCAATCTTGTATAACTTTATTCATTGTTCTTTTAGGATCTCTCGCATTACCAAGTACGATGGAATAACCTGTCTGATTAATATCTATAGGCCGAATGATTGATTTAATTTGGTAGATCTCATTAGCAAAACTTGAGTGACCATTCTCACCTTCAAGACTTCCTCCGATCGTAATTTCAGCGTTCTCAGCTACATTACAACCAGGCTGTGCCCAATACTCTGTCATATGTTTTGAGTCTCTCACCCAGCTCTCTAATTGACAAGACTTGGGGTCAACAATGCGAGCGTCATCTGTCATCATAGGCCTAGCAGCTTGAGCAACACTAAATGTGTTAAAACCTATAATCAATATAAGTATTTTTAATAAATTATTCATAATTGGTTGTTATCATACAGAAGTAGTTTGAGTTTTCAATTACAAGACTATTACATTAATTATTCTCTATTTTTTAGGAGCATAGAAATTGAATTTGTTAAAAAAAATCTGGCTTGCCTTATGTCTTTCAATTATTTTTTGTAGTTCATCATCTTTTTCCAAAGAAGAACAAGAAGACATTTTATATATTGATGCTGGTATTTTTAATCTTGATAGCACCATCCCTCCGCCACCTATTTCTTCTTCATTTGAATACAAACTTGAAATTGAGTTTATGAAAAGTAGAATAGCAAAACTTTCGGATGCTCAAAAGGATTTAGCTATTAAGGATGCTGTAAATGAGAGCGCCGGTTTCTTTTCGGACACTCTTACTGGTTTTGATATTAATAAATTACCAAAGACAAAGTCGCTCTTTGATAAGGTTAAATATAATGCAGGCTATGAAGGTAAGGCATTTAAAAATTATTTCAAGACTAAGCGGCCTTATCAAGTAGATCCAGATATTCAAGCATGTGTCGCACCAAAGCCTAGCAATCTAGATCGAAGCTATCCTAGCGGACATACAACCATGGGCTATGCCATGGGTGTTGTGTTAGCCAATCTTATCCCTGAGAAGGCAAAAGAAATTATGGAAAGAAGCCGTTTGTATGGCGAGAATCGAATCAACTGCGGGGCCCATTTTCCGTCCGATGTATCCGGTGGCCAAGTTCTAGGTACCTTAGTTGCGAAAGAGCTACTTAAGAACAATGAATTTCAATTGCTCATGAAGGCTTCAAAGGAAGAGCTCACATCAGCTGGCTTAACTCATTAAAATTAAGTTAAGAAATGCTTGGCGTAACGAGGGTTAATATCTTTTAAGAATAACATCGTTAAAAAATCTGCCGTATTAAAATCTGGATCCCAAGCAGGATCACCACATACTTTGGCACCGATGCGTAAATATCCTTTTAATAGAGCTGGTGGTTCGACATCTAAATCCTGATCAAGCTCATGTATAGGTAGAGGTAATTTTGGTGTGACACGATATTCAACATTTGATAAATGAGATTGGTTAATTTTTTTTGCTAAGCTTGCGGCATAATGGCCACCATCACCCATAGGCACGCTAGCACAACCTATCATAACTTCGTAGCCATGTTTTTTCATATATTGAGCTAAGCCACTCCATAGAGCCATGATCACCCCACCAGTCCGATAATCTTTATGGAC
>BJGS01000078.1 GCA_014190615.1 Methylophilaceae bacterium | reverse complement strand
CCCCAACATTACTTATACGACAGCTTGTTCATCCTCTGCCGTTGCCATCGGCGAAGCCTACCGACAAATTAAGCATGGCTATACCGATGCTGCTTTTGCAGGCGGCACCGAAGCCCTTCTTACTTTTGGTACGATTAAAGCATGGGAAGCTTTACGCACTTTAGCTGAAGAAGATCCAGATGATCCTAGAGCTTCATGTAAACCTTTTTCACTCAATCGCACTGGCTTAGTCTTAGGCGAAGGTGCCGCGGTTCTTATCTTAGAAGAGATGGAAATGGCAAAAGCACGGGGCGCCAAAATTTATGGCGAAATTACAGGGTATGGACTCACCAATGATGGGGATCACATCACACAGCCATCTGTCGAAGGTCAATCACGTGCAATGAAATCAGCGTTGGCTGATGCAAAATTAAATCCGAACGACATTGGGTATATCAACGCGCACGGTACAGGCACATTACTTAATGACGCCACTGAAACAGCCGCTATTAAAAATGTGTTTGGTAGTTTTGCATCTCAAATTCCTGTGAGCTCAACGAAATCCATGCATGGCCATTTAATGGGCGCGGCAGGTGCGGTTGAAATTGCTGCCACACTCATGGCATTGGTTAAAAAAGAATTACCTCCCACCATTAATTTAAAAGAACCTGATCCCGCATGTGATTTAGATTATGTGCCAAATGAAAAGCGCGTGCTCAAAGAATTGAACCATGTGATGTCTAACTCATTTGCCTTTGGCGGCACGAGTGGCGTTATTATTATGAGTAAGGTGTAAAAACGTGCTCCAAAAATTAAAAATTAAAGCGAATGCAGAAATCTTTTTTTTATTTCTACTCTTTATTTTATGTGACACAGCCACACAAATTTTCTTAAAAAAAGGGGCCACTAATCTAGGTGAAATCCCTTTAGATCAAATCAGTCATGTATTAATTTATGTATTAAATATTCTCACTAACATCAACATTATGACGGGCGTCTTTTTTGTAATCATCGCCTTTTTATCATGGCTTGCCATTTTGTCTAAAGTGGATTTGTCCAAAGCCCAGCTTATGAATTCTTTGGTTTACGTCACCGTGCCTCTTGCGTCGATTTTTTTTCTAGGCGAAACTATACACATGACACAAATGTTCGGTATTCTACTCATTAGCATAGGCGCATTAATCGCATCTGCATAACACATGAAAAAATATTTATTTTTAATCTTAATGTTTATTTCATCCAGCCTTTTCGCGGGTGACTCATGGCCTATTGGTAAATGGAATATGTTGGATGATTTTACTGAGCTCCCTGAAGCTATTATTCAAATTAGTGCTTTAAAAACTGGTGGATTCGAAGGCAAAATTATCGAAGTTTTTCCAAGTCCAGATGATGATCCGGTGGATGTATGTAAACCATGCTTAGGCCTAGATAAAAATAAACCCATTATTGGCTTAGCAGTCTTTAAACAACTTAAATTGAATGCCAAAAAAGAATTGGTAGGTAAAGTCTTAGATCCTGATTCCGGCAAGATCTATAAGTGCAAATTAAAATCCTTGCCTAATAATCGTATGGAATTGCATGTCATTGTGAATCGCTTGATTTCACAAGATCGCTACCTAAGCTTAGCTAAGTAATTAACCCCTAATTTATTGAATTAAATAGACTTATTCTTAGTCTATTTGCCATATGCCCATGTTAAGATTTTATCCATATGTGGCGCTTTATAACCCAACTTTTAAAAAGATTTTCGAATTTGAATTTTTCTCGTTTTTTTCTGACTATTTCTTTATTAAGCGCCCTTATTCCAGCCTACGCACTCGATTCGATTTGGTATTCAGATAAGGATTTAAAAGAAGGAAATATTCAGCTTATCCCTGATGGATATATTGATCCATCGGCGAGCGATCCATGCTCTCAGAAAACTTATGACAAACCCTTATCCCTGGTAGATGTAACTGAAGCAGCACTTTGTCATAACCCTCAAACAAAAGAAGTGTATGCAAGTGCTAAAGTGCAAGCGGCTCAAGTTGGTGTAGCACGTGCTTTATTTTTCCCGTCCGTCACAGATACGGTATCGACCTCAGAAAATAAAACGAGAACCACGAATTATTCTAATGTCACAAATAAAATTGTGGCCTCTTATCTTTTATATGATTTTGGAAGTCGTGATGCCACATTAGAAAATGCAAACCAACTTTTAAAAGCCGCAAGTGCCACACAAAATGCGACAGTGCAAAATGTTTTATTAAGTGCAGTGAATGCGTTCTATCAAGTGCATGCAAATAAAGCTATTTTGAACGCATCGATTGAAACAGAATATTTTTATAAAGAAAGTTTTAAATCAGCAGAGGCTAAATATATCGCAGGTGTTGCAACGCCTGCGGATAAACTTCAAGCGCAAACTTCATTTGCAAATGCCACACTCAGCAAAATTAAAAATGAAGGCATCTTAAAAATTGCATATGGTAATTTAGCTAATGTGATGGGAGTGACTGCCAATAGCAATCTTAGAATCGTAGATAGTCAGATAGATGTGATTCCAGAAATAGTAGATCAAGATATACAGGCTTTAATCGAACAAGCAAGACTTCAAAGACCCGATTTAGTGGCAAGTGAAGCACAAGTTGCAGCCTCGCTGGCTAAAATTGAAATCGCTAAAGCAGATTCAAAGCCGACCGTATCACTTAATTTATCTAATACACGCTCCGATGACAGTAATGCTTCATTTACTAATAACTCAGCTGTTGGCCTTAATGTCAGTATTCCTCTTTTTGGAGGGTACAAGCCGACTTATCTTATTCGTTCAGCCGAAGCCACGGCAGAACTCAATGCCTCACAACGTGATCAATTAAAGCTTCAAGTGTCTCTCGATGTATGGACGGCATACCAAAATTTAAAGACAGCAAATGAATCAATCACTGCATCAAACGTCTTAGTGATGAGCGCAGAAGAATCATCTCGCGTAGCACTGGGACGTTATAAAGAAGGCGTAGGTAATATTATTGACACCCTCAATGCGCAAAGCGCATTAGCCAATGCGAAGCAACAAAAGATCCAATCTGTTTTAAATTGGAATATTGCAAGAACAACCCTTGCTCAATCGATAGGCGTCCTTGATAATGCAATGATTCAGAAATTACCTGAGGCAAAAAGATAACAAAAAGCATGAAAAAGTTAACCACTCATTTAATTAATATTGCTTTAATTTTAGCGTTTATCTTTGGGGCGTATTATGTATATCAACTCTCGCATAAAAAGAAACCTGAAGATTTGTACCGTCTTCAACCTGTCACAATGGGTGACATTGAACAAAATGTCACAGCAAACGGAACGATTAATCCAGTAACCCTTGTCAATGTGGGTACACAAGTGTCAGGCCGCGTAAAAAAAATCTATGCGGACTACAATGATCAAGTTAAAAAAGGACAGGTCCTTTTAGAATTAGAAGATGAATTATTCAAAGCGCAGATCGCTCAATCCTTAGGTAATGTAAAAAATAACGAAGCATCTTTAGAATTAGCCAAAGCGAATGAAACAAGAATGCGAAGCTTATTCGAAAAAGAATATGTGTCTAAACAAGAACTCGATCAATCCGTGCAAGCATTAAAGTCAGCAGAAGCGCAATTAAGTACGACTAAAGCTCAACTTAAACGTGATCAAACGAATTACAGTTATTCAATTATTAAATCTCCTGTTGCTGGTGTCGTTGTAGATCGTGTGGTTGATGTAGGGCAAACAGTGGCTGCAAGTCTACAAACACCAACATTATTCAAGATTGCACAAGATTTATCTAAGATGCAAATCGATACGAGTTTTGCAGAAGCGGATATTGGCCGTATTCAAGTGAGTCAAGTCGGGAAGTTTAATGTTGACGCATATCCCAATAAAAATTTTGAAGGGATTGTTAAACAAATTCGATTAAATCCAACGAATACAGCTAACGTGGTGACTTATGACGTTGTGATTTCAGTAGACAACCCAGAGCAACTTTTATTGCCGGGTATGACAGCATATGTAAATATTAATTTTGCGAAACATGAAAATGTTTTATTAGTACCTAATGCAGCATTACGTTATCGACCTAAAAATGAAGAGCTTAATTTAGCCATGAAAAAAGAGAAAAAATCTGACGACAATAAATCTAAAGTAAAGAGCGATGGATTGGGTTCTGGCAAAGTATATGTATTAAGAAATAATAAACCTGAAATGGTTCGCGTTAAAACAAGTATTACCAATGGAAAATTTACTGAAATTGTCAGTTCAGATATTAAGCCTAATGAATT
>BJGS01000077.1 GCA_014190615.1 Methylophilaceae bacterium | reverse complement strand
GAAAAACTTTTGAACACAATATAACGCTCCTACAAAATCTTGAATCATTTCAGTCTTTAAAGTTTCCTCTTCTTGTAGGGCTTTCCAGAAAATCATTTATCCGAAAAATTTTAAGCGGTGATCACGACGATCATTTATCAGGCAGTATTGCTGCAGCTATCCTTTCTATACTAAAAGGCGCTAAAATAGTCCGAGTTCACGATGTAAAAGAAACACAAAGTGCTATCAAGATTATGCAAATAGCTCAGGGCAAAATTTAAATATGGCAAGACAGTTTTTTGGAACAGACGGTATTCGAGGTGTGGTAGGACAAGATCCTATTACACCTGATTTTTTTATTCGTCTTGGTTTTGCGATTGGGTCAATCTTAGTCAAAAATAATCACGACAAAAAATTAAAACATCCAAGCGTCGTCATCGGCAAAGATACGAGGGTTTCAGGTTATATGCTAGAGTCGTCCTTAGAAGCAGGCTTTATTGCAGCCGGTGTTAATGTCTATTTAACTGGCCCTATGCCAACCCCTGCAATTGCTTATCTTACAAAAGCATTAAGATCGCAAGCAGGCGTCGTTATTTCCGCATCTCATAACCCGTTCCCTGATAACGGCATTAAGATTTTTTCTGAAGCTGGTGAAAAATTATCTGATGCATTTGAAACAGAAGTTGAGTTAGCCTTAAATCAACCTATTAAAACTGTTTTGCCTCATGATCTCGGAAAAGCAAAGCGTGTGGATGATGCCGAAGGTCGATACGTTGAATTTTGTAAAAGTACATTCCCAGAAAATCTTAATCTTCATGGACTTAAAATTGTGCTCGATTGCGCGCATGGTGCAACATATCATGTTGCCCCAAAAATATTTTCTGAACTTGGTGCTAATGTAATTACGCTAGGTAATGAGCCCGATGGATTTAATATTAACTTAGATGTCGGTTCCACAAACCCAAAAACAATTAAAGAGGCCACCTTAAAACATAAAGCAGATTTAGGTATCGCCTTTGATGGCGATGGCGATCGTGTCGTCATGATTGATCACTTAGGCCACATTGTGGATGGCGATCAGCTTGTATTAGTTATTGCTCGAGCCCTAAAACAAAAAAATCAATTAAAAGGCGGGGTTGTGGGAACGCTTATGACCAATATGGCGATTGAAAATGCACTGAACGATTTAGGTGTTGAATTTGTAAGAACCGATGTAGGCGATCGTTACGTATTAGAAACTTTGCTCGAAAAAGGCTGGTCAATTGGCGGTGAAAATTCAGGCCATATACTAACCCTTGATCAGCACTCGACCGGGGACGCCATTATTGCGTCCCTACAAGTTTTAAAATCATTACGACTACTAAATCAATCACTTTATGAAGCGACTAAAGACTCACCACTTTATCCTCAAGTACTTATCAATGTTGTGACAAGCAAAAAAATTGATCTAGAAAATAATAAATCAATTCAAGATGCTATAAAAAATGTGGAGTCTAAATTGAATGACAAAGGTCGTGTTCTCTTAAGACCTTCGGGTACCGAACCTAAAATTCGAGTGATGGTGGAGGGTGAAGATTTGAAGGAAGTAAAATCTGCTGCTGAACTCATTGCTAAAGTAGTTGGGGCAGAAGTCTAGCCAAATTTACCTGTAATATAATCTTCCGTTTCCTTCTTGCTCGGGTTCGTGAAGATCTTGTCTGTTGCATCAAACTCAATCATCTCACCTAGATACATATAAGCCGTGTAATCAGAAATACGGGCAGCTTGTTGCATATTATGTGTCACGATTAAAATGGAAAGCTTATTTTTTAAACCTGACATAAGTTCCTCAATATTCACTGTCGCAATTGGATCAAGTGCTGAAGTAGGCTCGTCGAATAACATAATTTCAGGATCTGTCGCTAAGGCACGAGCGATGCATAGACGTTGCTGTTGACCACCTGATAAATTAAAAGCTAAATCCTGTAATCGATCTTTGACTTCATTCCAAAGTGAAGCACCTTTTAATGCCTCTTCAACTTTGTCATCCACTGCAGATTTTGATCTTTCCCCACGAACTCTTAAGCCGTAAGCCACATTCTCATAAATGGATTTTGGAAATGGGTTTGGTTTTTGGAACACCATGCTAATACGCATGCGCACTTCGATGGGATCTACAACCTTAGCAAGTACGTTTGTGTTATCTGGATGAAGAAGAATTTGACCCTCATAGCGATTGCCAGGATATAAATCATGCATACGATTAAAGCAGCGTAAGAATGTAGATTTTCCGCAACCTGAAGGGCCGATGAGTGCAGTAATTTTATTCTCATAAACAGGAAGGCTTACATCTTTTAACGCCTTGGTGCCGTCTGCATAGAAAAAGTTAAGATTCTTTGCTTCAGCTTTCATGTTTAATTTATTTTGTGCCATTTTTTTTCCTGTAGATAAAATTTACCATTTAATATTTTTACGAATACGATAACGCAACCAAATTGCTGTTCCATTCATCACAAGTGTGAGTATGATAATTACCGCACCAGCTGCAGCAGCGTTGATGTGAAATGCATGTTCAGGTCTTGATAGCCAGCTAAACATCTGAATAGGTAGCACCGTGAATCCTGATTGCAACCATTCGAAAGAAATAAAGGGAGCTACGCTGGTTAAAGGGGCTGGCGGTAGGAATGCAATAAAGGTCAATGCTCCTACGGTAATAATGGGCGCTGTTTCACCTAAGGCTCTCGCCATACCGATAATAATACCGGTAAGAATGCCGCCAAACGAATATTGAATCACGTGGTGTAAAACGACCTGCCATTTTGTAGCTCCCAAAGCGTAAGCCGCTTCACGAATAGCCACAGGAATCGATCGAATGGCTTCACGTGTCGATACAATGATAATTGGCAACATTAAAAGACCGAGTGTTAGTCCAGCTGTGACAATCGTTTGACCAAGATGGAATGTGTACACAAATAATCCAAGTGCCAACAAACCGTAAATGATAGAGGGCACGCCTGCGAGGTTAGTGACATTGATTTCAACAATATCAGTGAACCAATTCTTAGGTGCGTATTCTTCTAGATATACGCCTGCTGCAACTCCCATAGGGACTGCGGTGATGAAAGTGACTAACATAATAAGTAATGAACCGACCCATGCCGACAAGATACCGGCATTTGCAGCGCGCCTTGAGGGGAAGTCGGTAAAGAATTGATAATTTAATTTAGGGTAGCCATCCATCACAAGATCCACAAACAGAATAAGCAAGGTGAGGATTGCGAACGTGATGGTCAATAAACCAATAGATGAAAAAATAAAATCATTGCGCTTATGCGCACGAATCATAGCGCGAACTTCCTCGAGCGTTTTGGGTTTGATTAAACTGTGTTCTGCATCCACTTTACTTTGCTCCATGAATTAATACCTCTCCGCAAAACGTTTTCTTGCCATATGACCTAGTATGTTAAACACAAAGGTAATCACAAATAACACCATGCCGGCTGCAAAAATACTCTGATAACCTAAACTTCCATGTGGCAAGTCACCCATCGCTACTTGCACAATATAAGCTGTAATTGTTGCAGCGCCTTCTAATGGGTTGAATGTAAAAGTAGGCTGTTGGCCAGCTGCAATTGCAACTACCATGGTTTCACCGACTGCGCGGCTGATGCCTAGAATGTAAGCGGCAATAATGCCGGATGTGGCCGCAGGGGTCACGACACGAATCGCTGTTTGAAATTTGGTGGCACCCATTGCATAAGAGCCTTCGCGCATATTCATCGGTACCGCTCTCATAGCATCTTCAGCCACGGATGCAATATAGGGGATAATCATCACTCCCATGACGATACCGGGCCCTAGCATGTTAAAGGTAGGTAAATCTGGATTTATTCTTTGGAGCAATGGGGTGACAAAAAGAAGGGCAAAGTAACCAAAGACGACTGTGGGAACACCCACAAGAAGTTCTAATACAGGCTTCACACTTTCACGTGTTTTGTGAGATGCAAACTCTGAAAGGTAGATTGCAGAAACTGTTCCGATCGGAATTGCGATACTAAGAGCTACAAACGATGTGGTGAGCGTACCTGATATAAGAGGAAGAATACCGTAGTGTGCATCTTCAAAGAGTGGGCTCCATTGCTTACTCGTTAAGAATTCGATAACACTGACCTCTGCAAAAAATCCTGAGGCTTCAGTGACTAAAATATAAACAATACCTATGGTAATAAAAGTGGCAGCAAGTGCTGCAAACATCAGAATAATTTCGATGACGCGTTCAATAAAGTTTCGCTTAATATTTTTAGCAAGTCTTTTACTAATCGGCGGGTCTTTTAATTGAGTCGTTGTCAATTTATTTTTTTCTATTATTTAA
>BJGS01000076.1 GCA_014190615.1 Methylophilaceae bacterium | reverse complement strand
AAGAAATTGAAACCCCCACGTTGGGGAATATAGTTGCCAATTCAGTAGCAAAAGGTGAGGTAGTATCACCAGATGAAACGCTACTTGAAATTCAGCCTGAATCATAACGAAAGCGATGCATGTTAACGCTTGTTTTGGCATCATCATCGCCTTATCGAAGAGAATTACTATCACGATTTAAATTGCCTTTCGATGTCTTTAGTCCCGACATTGATGAAACACCGCGCATTAACGAAAAAGCAAAAGAAATTTCATGCAGGCTTGCAC
The DNA here is from genome assembly GCA_014190615.1 of Methylophilaceae bacterium. GTDB lineage: Bacteria > Pseudomonadota > Gammaproteobacteria > Burkholderiales > Methylophilaceae > Methylopumilus. Next base: position 4,110 of record BJGS01000076.1, on the reverse strand, counting down.
GAGAAAAAGCCTTTAAAGTCGCATCTCACTATGCAAATTCATTGATTATCGGCTCTGATCAAACAGCAGAATGTCAAAATCAAATTATTGAAAAACCAAACACACATGAAAATGCTGTAAAACAACTCCAGTTTTTAAGTGGAAAAATTGTGACTTTCTATACCTCGCTTTGTTTATTAAATACAAAGACTGAACAAGTGCAAGAATGTGTCATTGAATTTGAAGTGAAATACAAAGCGTTAAATCAGAAAATAATTGAATCGTATTTACTGAATGAACAGCCATACAATTGTGTAGGTAGTGTTAAATCTGAAGGCCTTGGTATTACACTTCTTGAATATATTAAAGGTGAAGATCCCACAGCGCTCATAGGTCTGCCTCTCATTAAATTATCAGACATGCTTCAAAATGAAGGTGTAGTGTTTTAATGACAACCAAAACATATGGACATTTGTATCTCATTCCTGTGCCGATCGACCAAAATAATAGGGAATCTATTCTCCTAGAAAAGCACCGAAAAATTGTTGAGCATTTAGATTATTTTGTTGTAGAAAATGAAAAAACAGCGCGATTTCATTTAGGCGCTCTTAATCTTCAAAAGCCCATTAATCAATTACATTTTGAAGTCATAGATCAAACCAAAACCCAAGAAGACATCACACATTTTTTAACGCCGCTGTTGGAAGGTTTTGATGTTGGATTACTCTCAGAATCAGGTTGCCCTGCAGTAGCCGATCCAGGTTCAAAAATGATTGCTTTAGCCCATCAAAAGAATATTAATGTCATACCCATGACCGGTCCTTCTTCAATTATTTTAGCGCTCATGGCATCTGGTCTTAATGGGCAGCAATTTAAATTTCATGGCTACCTTCCTTCTGAGAAAGAAGACAGAATAAAAAAAATTATTTCCATTGAAAATGAATCAAGTAAATACCATGGAACTCAAATCTTTATTGAAACGCCCTACAGGAATCAACATATTTTTAATGATTTGATAGATAAACTTCAAGACAAAACTAAGCTTTGTATCGCATTTGACATCACATCAGAAAATGAATTTATCCTGACAAAAACTATAAAAGATTGGAAAAAAGCAACTACACCAGATTTAAAAAATAAACCCTGTGTATTTCTATTGCAGGGATAATATTTCCTTTATAGGCGAAAAAGTTTTTCGATGATATTCGCAAATCCCATCACTCTTAATCATTTCAACATGAAGCTTTGTAGGATAGCCTTTATGTTTTTTAAATTGATAGCTAGGATAAATCTTATCAATTTCGATCATTTTAAGGTCGCGTTCTGTTTTAGCAATAATTGAGGCGGCAGAAATCTCTGCTACTTTATCGTCACCTTTAACAATTGCTTCGCTTGGATAGGCTACTTTAGGGCAAAATAATCCATCCACCATAACTTTAATTGAATCATAGCTACCAAGTCCTTCAATAGCTCTTTTCATAGCAAGCAATGTCGCCTGATGTATATTTAACACATCAATTTCTGCCGCACTGCATATGCCCACAGACCAAGCCAGGGCATTTTCCTTAATATGCAATGCCAGAGTGTATCGCTTAGCTTCAGATAGTTTTTTAGAGTCGCGTAAGCCTGTGGTATCAAAATGAGGACCCAAAATGACTGCAGCTGCATATACTGGACCTGCCAGAGGCCCCCTACCTGCCTCATCGACGCCACAAATTAAATGTGTCTGCATTTATTTTATAAATTTTAAAATAATTTTATTTAGACGGTAGGAAGTATTCTGTTTTAATTGATGATGTATTTTTGTGAATTGAATCAAAAGATTTCTTCTATAAGATGCATCTTTTAAAATGTCTAAAGCTTTATTTGTAATATTTTCAGGCGTTGCATCGTTTTGTAAAAGTTCCGGCACAAGAAATTTATTAAGAAGAATATTAGGAAGGCTGATATAAGGCAAATATCGCATACGTTTGAGAATTTCCCAACTCATAGATGACATCTTATAAATGACTATCATTGGTTTTTTATAAAGTGCAGTTTCAAGTGTTGCGGTACCAGAAGCTACAATGACCAAATCAGATGCATTGATTGCATCTGAAGCATGACCAATAAGTAGTTGAATATCTAATTCCGCATACGTATTTTTAAATAAAGCTTTTGAAAAAATCATATGAGTTTCTCTTGTGGGGAGTGGCACCAAAAACTTCACATCCGGTATTTTTTTTGATAGCTCAATCGCTGAATCAATAAGAAGCTCTGCATGCCATTTCACTTCCCCTTGCCTACTTCCAGGGAGAAGCGCAATGACTTTAGTGGCTTTAATAATTTTAAGTTTAGCTTGTGCTTTCTTTTTATTCGGAAGAAGTGGAATCATATCGGCAAGAGGGTGGCCTACAAAAGTTGCTTGAATATGAGCCTTGGTATAAATATTTTTTTCAAAAGGAAATATTGTCAGCATATGATCAATAGATTTTTTGATTTTTTTAAGTCTATTCCTTCTCCATGCCCATATTGATGGGCTGACATAATGAATCACTGGGATGCCTTTTTTCTTTAACTGCCTTTCAATCCAAAAATTAAAATCAGGCGCATCAATACCAATAAATAAATCAGGTTTTGCTTTGAGAATTTGATTTAAAAGATTTTTTCTTAAGGTAAAAAGATGAAATAACTTTCTAAAGGCTTCAAAATAACCTCTTACAGAAAGTTCTTCCATTGGAAAATAGGATGAGGCACCTTCCTTTGCCATTCTAGGCCCTGCCACACCTATAAATGTAAGATCAGAACGCCTTGATTTCAAAGATCTGATTAAGTGACTTCCTAGCAAGTCTCCGGAAGACTCTCCGGCAACTAAGGCAATCGTTTTCATAATTAACGAATAATACCGCGGGTAGACTTTGCAATAAAATCTATATAAAGATTAAGCGCTTCAGTATCCTTGCTTAATAATTTAATTTTATCTTGTGCCTCATCAAGCGAAAGCCCTTGCCGATATAAAATCTTATAAGCTTCCTTAATTTTTGAGATAATTTTGGGATCAAACCCTCTTCTTTTTAAGCCTTCTACATTAATACCGTTAGGCTTTGCATCATAGCCAGCTGCAATGACGTAAGGTGGAATGTCTTTAAAGACGACTGTGTTGACTGCGGTAATAATATGGCTACCAATCTTACAAAATTGATGTACGAGGGTGAAGCCTCCTAGAATCGCATAATCATCGATGGACACATGACCTGCAAGTGAAGTGTTATTAGCAAGGATGCTGTGATTTTTAATTTCGCAATCATGGGCAATGTGAACATACGCCATAATCCAATTATCATTACCAATTTTTGTTAAGCTTTTATCTTGAGCGGTACCTCGGTTGAAGGTACAGAATTCTCTGATCGTATTATTATCACCGATCTCTAAGTATGTTTTTTCTTGATTATATTTTTTATCTTGCGGAGCTTCGCCAATAGAACTGTAATGATAGATATGATTATTTTTTCCAATCGTCGTATCACCAGTGATGGTGACATGATTCCCAATGACTGAGCCTGCCCCAATTTTAACGTCGGCATCAATAATAGAATAAGGCCCAACTTTGACGCTGGAATCTAAACTAGCTTTTGGGTTAATAATTGCGGTGGGATGAATCAAGATATTATTAAAGCCCTATAAATTTATTTTTTTTCAATAGGCTTTAAAATACACATCATGCTCGCTTCAGCCACGATCTCGTCATTGACTTTAGCTACAGCTATGTACTTCCATATACCTTTTAATACGCGATCTATTTTTACATGAATGATAAGTTGATCGCCAGGAGAAACAGGCTTTTTAAAGCGCGCACTATCAATCCCAGCAAAATAATAAACTGAATCATCTGAGGGTTTCGTATTCATAGTCTTGAAGGATAGAATTGCGGCAGCCTGAGCCATAGCCTCTACAATTAAGACACCAGGCATGACAGGATAATAAGGAAAGTGGCCTGGAAAAAAAGGCTCATTGATTGAGACATTCTTAATCGCAATTATTTCTTTTCCAAGCTCCATTGAGATGACTTTATCAATGAGTACAAAAGGATACCGATGAGGTAAATGATTTAAAATTTCATGTATATCCATTGAAGTATCTTCAGCCATCTTA
>BJGS01000075.1 GCA_014190615.1 Methylophilaceae bacterium | reverse complement strand
ATACAGCGTTAACGCAGAAGTTAAAACCATTGCGATTGACGGTTCTTCAACTGTTTACCCAATTACTGAAGCGGTTGCTGAAGACTTCCAAAAGAAGACAGGTACTAAAGTGACGGTAGGTATTTCAGGTACAGGTGGTGGCTTTAAAAAATTCTGTCGCGGTGAAACAATGATTTCAGATGCGTCACGCCCGATCCTTAAAAAAGAAATCGATATGTGTGCTGAGAACGGCATTACATACATCGAACTACCAATTGCTTATGACGCTTTAACGGTTGTGACAAACAAATCTAACACATGGGCAAAGACACTTACTGTGGCTGAACTCAATAAAATTTGGGCATCAGGCAGCTCAGTTAAAAACTGGAAAGATGTAAATGCATCATTCCCTGACCAACCGATGAAGCTTTTTGGCCCAGGTGCTGACTCAGGTACGTTCGACTACTTTACAGAAGCCATTAACGGCAAAGCTAAATCATCACGTTCAGACTATACTGCGTCTGAAGATGACAATGTCTTAGTCACAGGTGTGACGGGTGACAAAGGTGGCTTAGGTTACTTTGGTCTTGCATACTACCTTGAAAATAAAGACAAGCTAAATGCAGTAGGTATCGTAGCTAAAGATAAAACAACGGCCGTATTACCATCAGAAACGACAGTCATGGATGGCACATACCAACCACTCGCTCGCCCACTCTTCATCTATGTGAACGCAACAAAAGGTGCATTCGATAAAGACGTTAAAGCATTCGTAGAATACTATCTAGCTAACGCTCCTAAGCTAGTAAAGGAAGTGAAATACGTACCACTTACATCTCCTGAATACGCAGCAGTGACAAAACACTGGCAATCCAAGAAGTCTGGTTCAGGCTTTGGTGGTGTTCCAGAAGTTGGTGTTAAGATTGAAGATCTGATCAAACGTATTAAAGACTAAGTACCGAAAAGTTTTTAAAGCAATAAGTTTATGACTAAAAAAGGCGGCCAAATGCCGCCTTTTTTAACTTTGAAACGCTACAATAATTTTTAAGTCACTTGATAGAAAAAATAAATTGGCAACCACACAATTATTAAAAGATCTACCGGTCAGCAAAAGGCTCGCGAAAAATATTAAGCGAAATTTTATTGAGCGTGTGATTGAAATCATACTAATGCTCTCAGCACTCACCGCTGTATTTATTACAGTAGGCATTGTTTATATTTTAGTGACGGAAGCGTCAGGATTTTTTAGTGATGTCAGTGTTTTCGAATTCTTAACGAGTAGGCAATGGAGTCCGCTTTTTGAAGACGCTCATTACGGCATCCTCCCTCTTATATCAGGTACATTAACAACATCTTTTATAGCACTTGGCATCGCCGTTCCTATTGGAACTGTTGCGGCTATTTACTTATCTGAATTTGCATCTCATAAAGCACGCGAAACGGTTAAGCCTGTTCTAGAGCTTCTTGTGGGCGTGCCTACCGTGGTATTTGGTTACTTTGCCCTACTTTTTGTAACACCTATCCTACAAAAAATGATTCCCAGCTTGCCTACATTTAATATGTTAGGGGCAGGTATCGTGATGGGTATTATGATTATTCCTTATATCGCATCAGTGGCTGAAGACGCCATGAGAGCGGTTCCTATGCAAATGCGTGAAGGCTCTTATGCAATGGGTGCAACAAAATTTCAGACAGCTATTCGTGTTGTAACTCCTGCGGCAACATCTGGAATTATTGCGGCCTACATTTTAGGTATCAGCCGCGCGGTTGGCGAAACAATGGTGGTTGCAATCGCGGCAGGCCAGCAACCTACCTTTACATTCAATCCGCTAGAAGGTGCAGCGACCATCACAGCCTACATTGTTCAAGTAGCAATGGGCGACTTACCTCACGGCAGCATTGGTTACCAAAGTATATTTGCAGCAGGTATGGTCTTATTCGTGCTTACTTTCTTATTTAATATCATAGGCCACCTTGCTAGAAAACGATTTGCAGAAAGATATTAATCATGGCTAAAAATACAGTGAATCCAGACGAAAGTTTAATTAAGCCTAAAACGCTTGAAGAAGTGCGCGCTATGATTAAGTCTCATAAGCGTAATGACTTTATTTTTTCATGTATTGGTTTATTGACTATTGTATTTGCGCTTCTTACCTTACTCATTCTATTTGTCGATCTCGTCATGGACGGGTATCCAAAATTAAACTACCAATTCTTTACTGAGTTTCCATCAAGAAAAGCTGCGCACGCTGGGATCTTATCTGCCTGGGTAGGATCATCCTTAATTATGCTCGTGACATTTATAACAGCTGTGCCTATGGGTGTCGCAACCGGTGTTTATTTAGAAGAGTATGCACCCAAAAACTGGTTCACTGACATCATCGAAATTAATGTGACCAATCTTGCAGGTGTCCCATCCATTATCTATGGCCTATTAGCATTAGGACTGTTTGTCTACACATTCCATCTAGGTCAGACTATTGTAACCGCTGGGCTAACACTGGGCTTACTGATGCTTCCTATTGTGATTGTTTCTACACGAGAAGCTATACGATCCATTCCTGTGGCTATTCGTGAGGCCGCTTACGCTGTAGGAGCAACTAAGTGGCAGGTCATGCTTCATCATGTTATTCAGTATTCATTTGGTGGAATTCTTACCGGTATTATTATCGGTATGGCTAGAGCCTTGGGTGAAACAGCCCCTATTATTACAGTCGGTGCGCTCACCTTTATAGCATTCTTACCTCCGGCACCATTAATGATGGAGCCTCCGTTTATATCTTTTGAGTGGTTACAATCAGGATTCACAGTACTTCCTATTCAAATGTTTAGCTGGCTCTCAAGACCAGAACATGCATTCCATATCAATGCAGCGGCAACTGGTGCTGTGATTATCATGCTCACTCTTCTGATGAATGGCACGGCTATTTGGTTACGTTATCGCATTAGAAAAAACATTAAATGGTAAATTTTATTTTCAGGAAAAAAAATGGCACAAAATAAACTTAATATTAAAGCTGAAGCAAAGAACCTTAACTTCTTTTATGCGGACGGTACCAAAGCATTAAAAGATGTAAGCCTTCCTGTCTATGAAAATAAAATTACAGCACTGATTGGCCCATCAGGCTGCGGCAAGTCTACATTTTTACGTTGCTTTAACCGTATGCATGATCTATATCCCGGCAATCGCTATGAAGGACAAATTCTTCTTCACCCAGATAATACCAATGTGCTTGCTAAAGGTGTGGATCCCATTGAAGTGCGTATGAGAATTAGTATGGTGTTCCAAAAGCCAAACCCATTCCCAAAATCTATTTATGAAAACGTGGCTTACGGACTAAGAGTGCGCGGAGAAAGATCAAAATCTGCAGTCGATGATAAAGTTGAAGAAGCATTAAAAGGTGCATCACTTTGGAATGAAGTGAAAGATCGATTACAAGACTTAGCTTTCAATTTATCAGGTGGGCAACAACAACGTTTATGCATTGCACGTGCACTTGCAACTGATCCGGAGATCATGCTATTCGATGAGCCTACTTCCGCACTCGATCCTATTGCGACTGTAAATATTGAAGAATTGATGTCAGGATTAAAGAGTAAATTATCTATACTTGTGGTGACACATAATATGCAACAGGCTGCGCGTATCTCTGATTACACGGCTTATATGTATCTAGGTGAGATGATTGAGTTTGATGCAACAGATAAGATCTTCACGAACCCGAGCAAGAAGGAAACGGAAGATTATATTACAGGTAAATTTGGCTAGACTTCTGCCCCAACTACTTTAGCAATGAGTTCAGCAGCAGATTTTACTTCCTTCAAATCTTCACCCTCCACCATCACTCGAATTTTAGGTTCGGTACCCGAAGGCCTTAAGAGAACACGGCCTTTGTCATTCAATTTGGACTCCACATTTTTTATAGCATCTTGAATTGATTTATTATTTTCTAGATCAATTTTTTTGCTTGTCACAACATTGATTAGCACCTGAGGATAGAGAGGTGAATCTTTAGTGGCATCATGAAGCGACTGATTAAGTAGTCGCAATGATTTTAGAACTTGTAGAGAAGCAATGATGGCGTCCCCAGTCGAATGCTGATCAAGAGTTAATATATGGCCTGAATTTTCGCCCCCAATCGACCAGCCTTTTTCAAGCAAAGTTTCTAATACGTAACGGTCGCCTACATGAGTTCTTACAAAATCTATACTTAAATCATGTAGCGCATTTTCAATCGCCATATTGGTCATAAGCGTTCCTACAACCCCGCCTTTTAATTGATTTTTTTGTTTTAGGGCTCGAGCAATGACTAATACAAGCTGATCGCCATCCACAATATGGCCTAAGAGATCAATCATCACGACACGATCACCATCGCCATCAAAGGCGATGCCTAAATCTGCTTTATGTTTTAAGGTGGCGTCTTTAATTGTTTTTGGGTTTGTGGAG
>BJGS01000074.1 GCA_014190615.1 Methylophilaceae bacterium | reverse complement strand
CACATAAGGTTTTTTAATGGTGACCTCAATATGTCTTTTTGACTTATCGCCCACCGTATAACCTACTCGTTGAGATGGTTCCGTGATCTTGATCGAGACAATACCCTCCTGAATATCAGGCCACTCTTGAACATCAAGTGCAAAACTTGCGACTGAAGCTAAGAACATCCAAAGAAAAAGAAAAAATTTCATTTTTTTAGGCGCCTACAAATTGATTAAAGTATTCAGTCATTTTGCTGACATCAAAATATTCATCTACAAAAAAAGGTGGGATATCAAAATTCATAAAAGCTTTTGTAATCACCTGACGTCTCTTTTCAAAAGAATCTACAATTTTTTCTTTAAGTTCTTTTCTTAAAAAGAGTGTATTTCTTTTACCGCTTTCAGGATCAGTGATAGTCACAATGCCAAAATTAGGTAGATTTTTATATTCTTTTTTATCCCATAAGACAATCGGCACCACATGATGTCTCATCAGGTTAGATAAACAATTTTCTAAATCAATTTCTGGCATATGAAAATCTGAAATAAAGAAAATGAGAGATCTTTCACGCGGCATATATTGATATAAATCTTTAATCGCACGGTTTGATTTTTGAGATGATATAAAGTTTTTGAGTTCGCTAATCAGTGTAAATGCGTGTTGTGATCTAAATGAGGCAGGTGCTAAGCAGTCTTCTCTGATTGCATCATCAAATCCAACCAAGCCTAATGCGTCATGCCTATCGACGACTGAATATGCAATCGATTGCGCGACTTCAGCAGCTAGATTAATTTTTTTGTTCTTACCACCAAAATTCATGCTGGCAGACAAATCAATCACAATCATCACAGGCGTTGCGCTACGTTGATTAAAAATTTTGACGTGAATTTGACCTAAGGGATCCCGAATAGATTGACGGATATCAATTCGTCTTGGATCAGGATAAGAAAGGAGTGTGGTATGACCAGCAAATTCAATTCCCATACCCCTCTGATTACTTTTATGACGACCAGGGTGTTTGCCTTTAGATTTCCAGCCGATATGGTAATCAAATAATTTAGCAGCTTGAACCATAAATTAAGGTGCGTTAATAACGTTGAGAATGCCATTAGTTAAATCGCGCGCAATTACAGTTCTTCTCATTTCATAAATAGGATTAAAAACGAGTCGATGTGCAAGAGTTTCATGGAAGACAGCATGAATATCTGCAGGTATCACTGAAGTACGATCATTGAGCCAAGCGTTAACTCGAGCTGCTCTCATCATCATCATCATTCCTCTGGGGCTTGATCCCGATATCATTAATCGATTCATATCAAGATCAGGTATCTTAATCCCATAATCAGCAGGACTTTTTGTTGCTTTCCATAGATTAAGTGCATAATTTTTTAGTGCATCTGTTGCAGTAATTTCTTCTTGAATTGTCTTGGATATATCTTTCAACTTATCAAATTTTAGTAAATTAGGTTTAACTTCACTTACAAGATTGTCAGCATCATGAAACCTTGTTTCAAAAATTAAACTTTTCATCATGTCATCATTTTTAGGGATGAGTATTGGAATCTCCATCATAAATCGATCACGTGCGGCAGAAGGAATTTCAAAAGTTTCCTCACGTTCTACTTGATTTCTGTCTGCGAACACAATCATGTGCGGAAAGTAATGTTCCTTATTGAATGCTGAGAGTGTTCTTTCAGCCATAATTCTTAAAAGTAAGGAATGGACTTGCGGCCTTGCTCGGTTAATTTCATTAAAGAAGAAAATAGATAAATCGCTACCTGACATTAAAATAGGGCCGGGGGTTACATGTGGCTTACCATCTTCACCAAGATAGGTGTGATAAACAAGATCATTTGGCATAAGATCAATCGTACCTTCTATACGTTGATATCCACCACCAATGGCGCGAGTAAACGCTTTAAGTAATGTGGTTTTACCTACACCTACATCACCCTCAAGAAGCACGTGACCACGCGCAAAAATTGAAGTCGTAATAAGCCTAATAGGACCTTCTTGTCCTACAATGACTTTATTAATTTCAGCCTCGAGTTTGACAGCAAGTTTTCGCCAGTCGGCCAAGTTTTGGTCGCTCATATAAAATCCCTAAAAGTCGTGATAATTAGTTGAATGTTTTACTATGGTTTCATATTAGCTGAATAATTTATAAGGGTAAACAATTAAAAACACGATAAAATAGTTGTGTTTAAAACGTATAGTTTTTCCATAATCCTTTTATCAGTTTTTATTTAAATTCAATGCCAAAGAAAAATAGCTATACAAAAGAAGAGCTTTTGTCTTGTGGTCGAGGCGAGATGTTTGGCCCTGGTAATGCACAACTTCCATTGCCACCGATGCTTATGTTTGATCGCATTGTATCTATTACAGATGAGGGTGGTGCATATGGTAATGGTGAAATTATTGCTGAATTGGATATCAATAAAGATCTTTGGTTTTTTGGCTGTCATTTTGAGGGCGACCCTGTTATGCCGGGCTGTTTAGGACTAGATGCGATGTGGCAATTAGTCGGTTTTTATTTGGGCTGGAAAGGTGGCTTAGGCCGAGGTCGTGCGCTAGGCGGCGGCGAAATTAAGTTCACAGGCCAGGTACTACCTACTGCTAAAAAAATTACCTACGTTATTGATTTAAAAAGAGTAATTATGCGTAAATTAATCATGGGTATTGCTGATGCTAGAATGTCAATCGATGGCCGAGAGATTTACCATGCGAAAGATTTGCGTGTAGGTTTGTTCACTCGTACTGATAATTTTTGATCGTTATTTAATGGGAGGCGACGCATGACTCGTCGTGTTGTTGTTACCGGATTAGGGATTGTATCCAGTCTTGGTAATAATAAAAAAGAAGTTCAAGACAGTTTGTACCATGCTCGTTCAGGCATTAAATTTCAGCCTGAATATGAAGCCCATGGCCTAAGATCTCACGTCGCCGGATCGATTGACTTAGACTTTTCCGAACTGATTGATCGAAAACTCCTTCGATTTATGGCGAAAGGCCATGCGTATGCTTGGCTTGCAATGCAAGAAGCTATTCAAGATGCCAATCTTCCTCAAGAACTTGTATCCAATATTAGAACAGGCCTTGTTGTTGGCGCTGGCGGCACATCGACTGAAAGTATGCTTGAAGGCACAGATACAATTCGAGAAAAGGGTATCAGACGTGTAGGCCCTTATATGGTGACTAAAACAATGTCGAGCGGCGTTGCAGCTTGCCTTGCAACAGGCGCCCAAATTAAAGGCATCAATTACAGTATTAGTTCTGCATGTTCAACAAGCGCACATTGTATTGGAAATGCTTATGAGCAGATTCAATATGGAAAACAAGATATCGTATTTGCAGGGGGCGCAGAAGAAGAGCACTGGACGATGAGTTTCTTATTTGATGCGATGGGAGCTCTTTCTTCTAAATATAATGCAACACCAGAAAAAGCATCTCGCACATACGATCTTAATCGAGATGGATTTGTGATTGCAGGAGGCGGCGGCATACTTGTTTTAGAAGAGTATGAGCACGCGAAAGCACGTAATGCAAAAATTTATGCAGAAGTTGTAGGGTATGGCGCAACATCTGATGGCTACGATATGGTAGCGCCAAGCGGTGAGGGTGCTATGCGATGTATGGAATTAGCGCTGCAAGGTATCAACCAAGTTGACTACATGAATACACATGGCACCAGTACTCCTGTGGGGGATGTCAAAGAGCTTGAAGCAATTCGAGCGGTATTTGCAGATCAAAAATATGGCCCTATGCCACATATTGCATCTACAAAATCTTTATCCGGCCATGCTTTAGGAGCTGCCGGTGTTAATGAAGCAATTTACAGTCTTATCATGATGGAAAATAAATTTATTGCGCCATCGGTGAATATTGACGAGCTAGATCCTTTAGCTAAAGACCTTCCTATTGTGACAAAGCGTATTGATAATATTGAAGTGAAAACAGTAATCTCAAATAGCTTTGGTTTCGGCGGCACAAACGCCTGCCTGGTATTTTCAACAAAAAATCTTTAAAGCATAAGCGCGAGTAAAACCTTACGCTCTTCATTAGCTAAAATATTATAAGTTCTGCATGCGGATTGATTGCTCATAGATTCAACTGCCATATTTTTCTTTGAAAAAAATTCTAGCAGTCTTGGATGAAGATGTTGTTGTATATTCCCTGTCCCCAGTAAAATAATTTCAGCGTTTAAGGATTCAACAGCTTCAAAGCTATTTTCTTTAATACCTTCAATTGTTTTAACTGACCATTCAAGAAGAAGTTGATCTGGCGTCACAATAAGACTTGATTGGTAACGCACTTGATTGATTTCTACCCAGTTTAAATCGTAACCTGTGATTAGATTTTTATTATCAGATTGAATTAAGTGAAATTTCATAACATCGTGTTTTTAAAGAAATAAATTGAATCAAAACCCTCTCATTTGTTGGCGGAATGGGCGTTCACAAGGTAAGATATCATATATTCAAATATAGGTAATTAAATTGGCACAGCTTAAAAAATCATCAAAGTTAAATAACGTCTGTTATGACATTCGCGGACCTGTTTTAGCGCATGCTAAAAAAATGGAAGAAGAGGGGCAGCGCATTATCAAGCTTAACATTGGTAATCCAGCCGCCTTTGGATTTGAAGCGCCTGAAGAGATTGTGCAAGACGTGATT
>BJGS01000073.1 GCA_014190615.1 Methylophilaceae bacterium | reverse complement strand
AACACGTCATGGTATTTGCTCTCAATGTTATGGTCGTGATTTAGGTCGCGGAAAATTAATTAGCCTGGGTGAAGCTATTGGTGTGATTGCAGCGCAATCTATCGGTGAACCTGGCACTCAATTAACAATGAGAACATTCCATATTGGTGGCGCAGTTTCTAGAGCGGCATCAGTAAGCCAAGTTGAAAGTAAATCGAACGGCGTTATTCAATTTACATCTACCATGCGTTACGTTACTAATGCTCGAAATGAGCAGGTTGTAATTTCACGTAATGGTGAATTAATTATTCAAGATGAAAGTGGTCGCGAAAGAGAGCGTCATAAAGTTCCTTATGGTGCAAATCTAGTTGTTCAAGATGGCAAACCTATTAAAGCGGGTGGCGTTCTTGCAACATGGGATCCACATACACGTCCAATTATTTCTGAGTACGCTGGACAAGTTAAATTTGAAAACGTTGAAGAAGGTATTACAGTTGCAAAACAAATTGATGATGTCACTGGTTTGTCATCATTAGTTGTAATTGATCCTAAGCAACGCGCAGGCCAATCAAAAGGCTTAAGACCTCAAATTAAAATCTTAGATACTTCTGGCAACGAAGTTAAATTAGCGGGTAGTGATATATCTGTTAATGTAACTTTTCAGCTCGGTTACATCATTACAGTAAAAGATTCTCAAGAAGTAAAAGTGGGCGACGTGATTGCTCGTATTCCACAAGAATCTTCTAAGACACGTGATATTACCGGCGGTCTTCCACGAGTTGCTGAGTTGTTCGAAGCAAGATCACCAAAAGATGCAGGTATGTTAGCGGAAAGTACCGGTACAGTTTCATTTGGTAAAGACACTAAAGGCAAACAAAGACTTGTGATTACAGATCTTGAAGGTGTTTCAAAAGAGTTTTTAATTCCTAAAGACAAACATGTGACAGCGCATGATGGTCAAGTTGTGACTAAAGGTGAAACTATTGTTGACGGACCTGCAGATCCACAAGACATTCTTCGCCTTCAAGGTAGGGAAGCTTTAGCAAGATATATCATCGATGAAGTTCAAGATGTTTACAGATTGCAAGGCGTTAAAATTAATGACAAACACATTGAAGTGATTGTTAGACAAATGCTAAGACGCGTTCGTGTCACTGATGCAGGCGACACTTCATTTATTCAAGGTGAGCAAGTCGAAAGAGCTGAATTATTAACTCAAAATGAATCGGTATTGTCACAAGATAAAAAACCAGCTGAGTATGAATATGTGCTTTTAGGTATTACTAAAGCATCATTATCTACAGATTCATTTATTTCAGCAGCTTCATTCCAAGAAACAACTCGCGTTCTCACTGAAGCTGCAATTTTAGGTAAGCGTGATGAATTAAGAGGACTTAAAGAGAATGTAATCGTTGGTCGTTTAATTCCTGCAGGAACTGGTTTGGCTTATCATGAATCAAGAAAAGCTGCGGCTGCTGGGGAAAGTATGGACCCTGTTGAAGTCCTTCTAGATCAGATCGAGGCTCCAATGGAAGTGGCACAGGAAACCAGCCCTGAAATTGAAGCGCCGACTGAATGATAGGTTGACATTATGCAGGAACCAAAATACAATTTGCGGCTTTTTGGGATCTTCGCGTTTAGCGAAGACTCTCAAAAAGTCATCATCAATAGTAAGTTAGAAATTTAAGGATTTAGGCGATGCCAACAATTAATCAGTTAATTCGTAAACCACGAAAAAAAGTTGTAAGTAAGAGCAAGGTTCCAGCTCTAGAAGCTTCACCTCAAAAAAGAGGTGTGTGTACACGTGTTTACACGACAACTCCAAAAAAACCAAACTCTGCTTTGCGTAAAGTTGCAAAAGTTCGTTTGACGAATGGTTACGAGGTGATTAGTTATATCGGTGGAGAAGGCCATAATTTACAGGAGCACTCTGTTGTTTTATTAAGAGGCGGCCGTGTAAAAGATTTACCAGGCGTTCGTTACCATATGGTTCGAGGAAGTCTGGATACTGCTGGTGTTAAAGATCGTAAACAATCTCGATCTAAATACGGTGCTAAACGACCTAAAGAGTAAGTTTTTAGAATACTAAATTAAGGTAAACATATTATGCCAAGACGTAGAGAAGTTCCCAAAAGAATCATACTTCAAGATCCAAAATTCGGAAGCCAAGAGGTTTCTAAATTTGTGAATGTATTAATGACAAGCGGAAAAAAATCTGTTGCTGAAAGATTAATTTACGGTGCATTCGATCAAATTAAAACGAAAAGCGGAAAAGACCCTATTGAAGTGTTCTCTCTCGCATTAACAAATTTAAGACCAGTTGTTGAAGTAAAAAGTCGACGTGTAGGCGGTGCAAACTATCAAGTACCTGTCGAAGTTAGACCTTCAAGACGCGTAGCTTTAGCTATGAGATGGCTAAGAGACGCAGCGCGTAAAAGAGGTGAAAAATCAATGGATTTACGTTTAGCAGCAGAAATTGTAGAGGCTTCAGAAAATAAAGGCGCTGCAATGAAAAAACGTGAAGAAGTTCACAGAATGGCAGAAGCTAATAAAGCGTTCTCACATTTCCGTTTCTAAACATAATTAAAAGGTAATTCTAAAGTGGCTCGCATAACCCCCATTAATCGATATAGAAATATAGGAATTAGTGCTCATATTGATGCAGGTAAAACTACAACAACTGAGCGTATTCTTTTTTACACAGGGGTGAACCATAAAATTGGTGAAGTGCACGATGGTGCAGCAACCATGGATTGGATGGAACAAGAGCAAGAGCGAGGCATTACTATTACTTCAGCTGCAACAACTTGTTTCTGGAAGGGTATGGCAGGTCAATTTGACCAGCATCGTATTAATATTATTGATACCCCAGGACACGTTGACTTCACTATCGAAGTTGAGCGATCAATGCGCGTTCTTGATGGTGCCTGTATGGTTTATTGTGCGGTAGGCGGTGTTCAGCCTCAATCAGAAACTGTATGGCGTCAAGCAAACAAATATAAAGTTCCACGTTTAGCTTTCGTAAATAAAATGGATAGAGCCGGGGCAAACTTTTTTAAAGTTTTCGATCAAATGCGCTTACGTTTAAAAGCAAACCCAATTGCACTTCAAGTTCCTATTGGCGCCGAAGAAAAATTTGAAGGTGTTGTTGATCTTATTAAAATGAAAGCTATTTATTGGGATGATGCATCTCAAGGTATGAAATTTGATTATCGCGATATTCCTGCAGATCTAGCTGATACATGTAAAGAATGGCGCGAAAAAATGCTTGAAGCTGCCGCTGAAGCCAATGAAGAATTAATGAATAAATATTTAGAAACTGGCGATTTAAGCGAAGAGGAAATTAAAAAAGGGTTGCGCCTTAGAACGATTAATTTTGAAATTGTACCTATGTTATGCGGCTCAGCTTTTAAAAATAAAGGCGTACAAGCCATGTTGGATGCAGTGATTGAATATTTACCTGCACCTACTGATGTTGCAGCACTTGTTTGTGAAGATGCTAAAGGCCAACCTACCACTCGCAAAGCCTCTGATGATGAACCATTTTCAGCTTTAGCATTTAAAATTATGACTGATCCTTTTGTGGGCCAGCTCATTTTCTTCCGCGTATATTCAGGCGTAGTTAATTCTGGCGACACAATTTATAACCCAATTAAAGGCCGAAAAGAACGTATTGGCCGAATTCTCCAAATGCACGCAAATCAGCGTGAAGAATTAAAAGAAGTGCGTGCGGGCGATATTGCCGCCGCCGTTGGACTTAAAGAAGCAACAACTGGTGATACATTATGTGATGTGAACCATGAAGTTGTTCTTGAAAGAATGATTTTCCCAGAGCCTGTGATTCACGTGGCAGTTGAGCCTAAAACAAAAGTTGACCAAGAAAAAATGGGTATTGCTTTAAATAGACTTGCACAAGAAGATCCTTCATTCAGAGTTAAAACAGACGAAGAAACAAACCAAACAATTATTTCGGGTATGGGTGAGCTTCACTTAGAAATTCTTGTTGATCGAATGAAAAGAGAATTTGGTGTTGAAGCTAATGTAGGCGCTCCTCAAGTAGCTTATAGAGAAGCTATCAAGAAACCAGTTGAAATTGAAGGTAAATTCGTTAAACAATCCGGCGGTAAAGGTCAGTATGGCCATGTATGGCTTAAGATGGAGCCTAATGAAGCTGGTAAAGGTTTTGAGTTTATTGATGCAATTAAAGGTGGATCAGTGCCTCGTGAGTTCATTCCTGCGGTTGAAAAAGGATTACGAGAAACTCTTCCTGCAGGTGTAGTTGCCGGTTATCCAGTTGTAGACGTTAAAGTAACTCTATTTGATGGTTCATACCATGATGTTGACTCAAACGAAAATGCATTTAAAATGGCAGCTTCGATGGCATTTAAAGACGGAATGCGTAAAGCAGATCCAATTCTTCTTGAACCTATGATGGCAGTCGAAGTAGAAACACCTGAGGATTATTTTGGTGATTTGATGGGCGACCTTTCATCTAGACGTGGAATGATCCAAGGTATGGAAGATAATGCATCTGGCAAAGTTATTCGCGCTGAAGTTCCATTAGCAGAGATGTTTGGATATTCAACAACCATGCGTTCGCTATCCCAAGGTAGAGCAACTTACTCGATGGAATTTAAGCATTATACAGAAGCACCAAGAAACGTAGCAGAAGCAGTCGTTAATAAAAAATAAGTTAAAAATCTAAGGATAACATTATGGCAAAAGGCAAATTTGAACGTACCAAACCCCATGTGAACGTTGGCACAATTGGTCACGTTGACCATGGTAAGACAACACTTACAGCGGCAATCACAACGATTCTTGCTAAGAAATT
>BJGS01000072.1 GCA_014190615.1 Methylophilaceae bacterium | reverse complement strand
GGTATAAACATTTCAATAAAAGCATACATGTAACCTCTTAAAAATACATCGCGCCTAATACCTAGATAGGTCGTACTTGTAGGAAATAAATGAATCACATCAATACTTACTAAGCCCTGGTCTCTTTTAGCGTCGTAAGCCATTTGCGCAATTAATCCTACGCCTAACCCCAAGTTTACATATGTTTTAATCACGTCAGCATCAATCGCTGTTAGGACTATGTTGGGCGTCAAGCCTGCATCATGAAAAACTTTTGACACAATCGTGCTCCCTGTAAATGCATAGTCATAAGTGATAATGGGATAAGTAGCAAGTTTAGTAAGTGTTACTGTTTTTTCTTTGGCAAGCGGATGCTTAGCTGGCATCACTAAACAGCGATTCCATGAATAACAAGGTATGCAGAATAATTTATCATTTTGACTAATCGATTCGGTTGCAATGCCGATATCAGCTTCACCTTTAATGACTTGATCTGTGACTTGTGAAGGATTGCCTTGATGGATGTTAAGTTTAACATCAGGATATTTACTCATAAATGCTTGCACAACATTAGGAAGTTTATATCGCGCTTGCGTATGTGTTGTCGCAATCGTTAACACACCTAAACTTGACTGACTAAACTCATCACTGACTTGTTTAATGCTTTTGATTTCGCGCAGCACTTCATTGATGCGCTGATAAACATGCTGCCCTGGTTCAGTAAGTCCGACTAGACGCTTGCCATGCCTTAAAAAGATATGAAGGCCCACTTCTTCTTCTATTAGTTGGATTTGTTTGCTCACTCCGGGTTGTGAAGTATGTAAGGCCTCAGCAGCCTTGGAGATGCTAAAGCCATTTTTTACAACTTCATGGACACAGCGTAATTGTTGGAGTTTCATGTCTCATTCCAATATAACCAAAAGGTATAATGATAGAATATTATATTATTAATTGATAATATCAAAATTTGCTATATTGATGACCACTTTAGCACCAAATAGTTAATTTTTGATGGAGGTTTTCGTGGGTATTGGGTTTTTATTATCAGGGTTTATAGTAGGTCTCCTAGTGGGACTTACAGGTGTAGGTGGCGGATCCCTCATGACGCCAATCCTCGTATTATTTTTCCATATTAAGCCAGCGCTTGCTGTAGGCACGGATCTACTTTATGCATCGGTGACTAAATCTGTGGGTATTTTTGCCCATGGTAAATTGGGCAATATTGACTGGAAAATTGTTAAAAGGCTCATGGTTGGCAGTATCCCTGCTTCAATTTTAACGACCTTCTATTTAAGACAAATTGATATTGCATCTACAGGGGCTGTTGATATCATCAAATTCTATTTAGGTATCGCCTTACTACTTACTTCTATTGCTGTGATCTTTAGGCCTTTCCTCATTGAAAGATCGAAAGTCACTCTTTTAAAATCAGATAATGCTGTCGCGATAGCAACTATTCTCTTGGGTTTGGTCTTAGGTGGGTTGGTGACTTTAACTTCAGTGGGTGCGGGCGCACTTGGTGTCACTGCACTATTACTTATCTATCCTAGGATAGGCATTACAAAAATTGTTGGAACCGATATTGCACATGCGGTACCATTGACGCTTGTTGCAGGACTTGGCCATGTAAGCTTAGGTACTGTCGATTACTCTCTTCTGGGTGTGCTTTTAATCGGCTCAATTCCAGGTATTTATATTGGCAGTCATTTAAGTTCTAGAGTCAGCGAACAATCTGTTCGCTATGTACTGGCTTTAATCTTAATCTATGTTGGCCAGAAACTTATTTTTCATTAAGCTTTAAAAAAAATTATGTATCAATACGATAATATCGACCAAACCATTGTCAACGAACGCGTTGCTCAATTCCGAGATCAAACATCACGCTACTTAAACGGCAAGTTGACCGATGATGAATTTAGGCCCCTTCGTTTACAAAACGGTCTTTATATTCAACGTCATGCACCTATGCTTCGTATTGCAGTTCCTTATGGTCTCTTATCATCAAAACAATTACGTAAATTAGCAGATATTACAGATCGCTTCGATCGTGGCTATGGTCATTTTAGTACAAGACAAAATCTACAGCTCAATTGGCCTAAATTAGAAGAGACACCTGATATCTTAGAAGAGCTTTCTAAAGTTGAAATGCATGCCATTCAAACATCAGGCAATTGTATTCGTAACATTACGACTGACCAATTTGCAGGTGTAGCTCCTGATGAAATTATTGATCCAAGAGCGATTGCTGAAATCTTAAGACAGTGGAGCACGTTCCATCCTGAATTTTCACTACTGCCTCGTAAATTTAAAATTGCAGTATCAGGCAGCCTTCAAGATCGAGCGATTGTGCAAGCCCATGATATTGGACTTGAATTTTATTATGATAAAGCACAAAAAATGGCTATCCGCGTTTGGGTAGGTGGTGGCTTAGGTAGAACTCCTATTCTTGGATCTATTATCCGCGAACATCTCGAATGGGAACATGTACTCACTTATTGTGAAGCTATTATTCGCGTCTATAATCTTCATGGTCGTCGCGACAATATCTATAAAGCACGCATTAAAATTTTAGCGAAAGCTTTAGGTATTGAAGAATTTAAAAAACAAGTGGAAGCGGAATGGCATTATTTAAAAAATTCACCAAACACAATTAATGAATCTGAATTAAAACGCGTTGCAAAATTTTTCACAGCGATGCCTTATGAAAATTTAAGTGATCAAGAGCCTACTTATGATGAAGCTATTCAAAATAATAAGGCTTTTGCATCTTGGGTAAAGCGATCAGTACATCTCCACAAACAAAAAGGTTATCGCGCTATTACCCTTTCACTTAAGCCTCATGGCTTAGCGCCAGGTGATGCAACATCAGCACAAATGAGAACTGTAGCTGAGCTTGCCGATCTCTATAGTTTTGGTGAGCTTCGTGTATCGCACGAACAAAATCTCATTTTAGCGGATGTGAAATTACAAGATATTTTTAAAGTTTGGGAAAAAGCAAAAGCGCATCAATTAGCCACACCTAATATTGGTCTATTAACAGATATTATCTGTTGCCCTGGTGGAGATTTTTGTTCACTTGCTAATGCCAAAAGTATTCCGATTGCAACGTCTATTCAAGAGGCTTTTGATAATCTCGATTACCTCCATGATATTGGAGAGTTAGAACTTAATATTTCAGGCTGTATGAATGCTTGTGGTCACCATCATGTTGGCCATATTGGTGTTTTAGGTGTCGATAAAGATGGTTCCGAATGGTATCAAGTAACGATCGGTGGTAAACAAGGTAATGATGCAAGCTTAGGTACTGTCATAGGTCCTTCTTTTGCTGCAGAAGAAATGCCTGGTGTTGTTAGAAAACTGATTGATGTTTATATCAAACATCGCAATCCTGAAGAAAGATTTATTGATACTGTAAGACGCTTAGGAGTGAATCCCTTTAAGGAGCATGTCTATGCTTAATTCTCAACTTATACTTAATCAATCTATTAGTTCAGACGAGTGGACATTCGTACCCCTTCCAAGTGGCAATGAAGAGGTTAAAAAACAAGCGGGTAAAGTGGTGTTATTTAAATTAACGGGTGAATCACTTCCTACAGAATTACAAATTGATGAAACAACAATCCCGCAAATTGGAAAAATTATTGTGCCATTAAGCGTTTATTTAAAAAATCGTGATGCATTGCAGGCGCGACTTAAAAATAATGAAATTGCATTATGGTTAGCAACGCATGAAACTTTAGATGCTTTATTAGTTTCTGAAAAAGATATTAATGTATTTCCACTTATTGCTTTATTTGTAGAACGATTTCAAGATGGTCGCATATTTACATTAGGTAATTTACTTCGCACACGTTATCAATTTAAAAATACATTAAGAGCTTTCGGTGATGTCTTACAAGATCAATTGTTTTACTTAAAACGCTCAGGATTTGATAGTTACCTTATTAAAGCCGGCAAAGATGTGCGTGAAGCATTAAAGGCCCTTCAATCCTTCAGCGATCCTTATCAGGGTGCTGTTGATATTCCAGAGCCTGTCTGGAAACGGAAGGTTCGCTGATGACTGTCCAGCCTACAAAAAAACATATCGATAAAATTGATATCAATGATGCACTTATCAAAACGATTGATGAAAAATCAAAAAATGTCATTTCGCTTATTCAAAAAAATATTGAAAACCTCCATTCTGTTGCTTTCGCAAATAGTTTGGGTGCTGAAGATATGGTGCTTGTTGATCTCATCAGAAAAAATAAACTAGATGTTGAAATTTTTTCGATTGACACAGGAAGGCTTCCTTCTGAAACATATCATTTGATTCAAGAAGTTGAAGACAAATATCAATTTAAAATTAAAATTTATTTCCCTAACCAAGAAAAAGTAGAAAGTTATGTCAATGTGCATGGCATCAATGCTTTTTACAATTCCCTTGATTTAAGAAAATCGTGTTGTGGTATTCGAAAAGTTGAACCCTTAAATCGTGCTTTAAAAGACAAAAAAGCCTGGATTACAGGCATGAGACAAGAGCAATCACAAACAAGACAAACGCTTCGAGAAGAAGAATTTGATGAAGCACACCAATCTCAAAAATTGAACCCTTTAAGCTCATGGAGTGAACATGAAATTTGGGCTTATATCAAAATGAATGAAGTGCCCTACAACGTACTCCATGATCAATTTTATCCAAGCATTGGTTGCGCACCATGTTCACGAGCAATTTCTGAAGGTGAAGATGTGAGAGCAGGACGCTGGTGGTGGGAAGATCCACAAAATAAAGAATGCGGGCTACACGTAAAATAATATGACAACACTCTCAAATTTAACGCATCTCGACTGGCTTGAATCTGAAGCTATTCATATTTTAAGAGAAGTTGCC
>BJGS01000071.1 GCA_014190615.1 Methylophilaceae bacterium | reverse complement strand
AAAATAATAGCAAATACAGTCGAACCTTCCATCCATCCGTTAGCCATGACAAGATCTTTAGGTGGAAGAAGTTCAGTCAAAATACCGTATTTAGCTGGAGAATAGGCAGCAGCTCCGACTCCCACAATTGCATACGCGTAAAGTGGCTGCATACCTAACAACATAGATAAGCTTCCTATAAATTTAATCGCGTTAGAATAAAACATCACACGACCCTTGGGGTATGCATCCGCAATGCCACCGACAAATGGCGCTAAAATAATATAAGAAATTACAAAAAACTGAAGTAAAAGTGGCTGATGCCAAGGAGGTGAATTGAGTTGTGCAAGTAATGCAATAGCGGCAAATAAAAGAGCGTTATCGGCAAGCGCAGATAAGAATTGTGCAATCAGAAGTGGTACAAAACCTTTTGAAACTTTTAGATTAAAGTGTTTCAGCAGCATAGTCAGCTAAGCGCGAGCGTTCACCGCGGACAAGCGTGATGTGGCCATTATGGTCCCAGCCTTTAAAGCGATCGACTACATAAGTTAAGCCGGAGCTACCCTCTGTTAAATAAGGCGTATCAATCTGTGCAATATTACCTAAACATACAACCTTAGTGCCTGGTCCTGCGCGGGTAATCAATGTCTTCATTTGCTTAGGTGTTAAATTTTGCGCCTCATCGATGATGAGATATTTATGTAGGAATGTGCGGCCACGCATAAAATTGAGTGACTTAACTTTAATACGTGAACGAATGAGGTCTTGTGTAGCAGCTCTTCCCCATTCACCAGCCTCTTCATCGGTTTTATTAAGTACATCTAAATTATCTTCTAATGCGCCCATCCATGGCGTCATTTTTTCTTCTTCAGTACCTGGTAAGAAACCAATATCTTCACCGACAGGCACTGTGACGCGCGTCATGATAATTTCATTGTAGATTTTTTTGTCGAGCGTTTGCGCCAATCCTGCTGCAAGGGTAAGAAGTGTTTTACCAGTTCCTGCTTGGCCTAACAATGATACAAAATCAATATCAGGATCCATAAGAAGATTTAATGCAAAATTTTGTTCTCGATTTCTAGCATTAATTCCCCAGATATTATATTTACCGTGGATAAAATCTTTGATGACTTCAAGTGTGGCTGTTTTACCGGAAATTTTTCTGACAATCGCGTGAAAGGGCTTATCGAACTCATAAAAAATAAATTCATTGATAGAGAAGTTAGGGCACATAGGGCCTGTCAGTCGATAAAACATTTTGCCGTTTTCCTGCCACGATTCCATATCCTTGCTGTGCTTTTCCCAGAAATCTTCAGGAAGTTCATTGATGCCCGTATAGAGCATCTCGGTATCTTCAAGTACTTTATCGTTAAAGTAGTCTTCCGCTGCAATACCTAAAGCTCTGGCTTTAATACGAATATTGATATCTTTACTGACAAGAATAACTTGGCGGTCAGGGTGTTGGTTTTTAAGGTAGGCGACAATACCTAAAATTTGATTATCAGCTTTGCTTCCTGCAAGCATTGGTAAATCGTGAGGTAGCGCTGTTGTTTGCAGAAAAAGTTTTCCCGTGACATGGGTATTACCTTTTACACCAAGGGACCGACCGTTTTCTAAACTTTCTTCATTGGTGCCAATAATCTCTTCTAAATTACGACTGGTTTGTCTTGCATTTCGTGCAACTTCGCTCACACCCTTTTTATTATTATCGAGCTCCTCTAATGTCACCATGGGGAGATAAATATCATGCTCTTCAAATCGAAAAATACTTGAAGGATCATGCATGAGCACATTGGTATCGAGTACAAAAAGTTTGGTGGTGTTATTTTTTTTGGCCATAGTTAAATAGAGTGATGTTGTTTAATAAATTGTAAAACTTCTTTGATATGACCTTCGACTTTGACACCGCGCCAAGCCTGAATCAATTTTCCATTTGGATCAATTACAAACGTACTTCTTTCAATACCCCTTACCTGTTTACCATACATATTTTTCATTTTTATGACAGTAAATAATTCACATGCCTTTTCTTCTTCATCACTTAAAAGTTCGAATGGAAAAGTAAATTTTGTTTTAAAACTTTCATGCGATTTTAAAGTGTCACGTGAGATACCAAATATTTCTGAATCGAGCGCTTGAAATTTTTTATAAGCATCCCTGAAATCGACGCCTTGCGTTGTGCAGCCTGGGGTTGCATCTTTAGGATAAAAGTAAATCACTAGATAACGACCTTTGTAATCAGATAGGTCAAATTGAAGACCACTAGTGCCACGGAGTTTAAATGAGGGTACTTTTTGGTTGATTTCCACGTCTCTATATTAAGCGATTTTTAATAAAAAAGTGATGGGATTTTATAAAAAATATTTAAACTTTTAAGGGAACTTAAGACAAATAAATCCAAAGTCTTTATGTGAATAATGAGACTTAGAAAAGACTATCAAATAACTGAATATCGACCCAACAGTCTTTTTCTAATGACCCCATAGATTCAGAAAGTACCATAAAGCAATTTGCTTCAGTCATCGATCTTAAAATGCCAGAGCCTTGGTCCTTGATCGCACTTACGTTAAATTCACCCTGAGGGTTTTGTACAAAAAATCCTCGCTGAAACTCTGTGCGTCCTGGTATTTTTTTAATAGAGGTTAAAAGTTTAGCTTTAATCATGGGTATAGGATGAATGGGAGACTCGCCTGATAAGGAAAGAAGAGCCTCTCTTACGAACTGATAAAAAGTTACCATCGTTGATACAGGATTACCTGGTAGGCCAAAATAATGGCAACCACCAATTTTTCCGTAAGCCAATGGCCGGCCTGGCTTCATAGAAATTTTCCAAAATAAAATTTCACCTATTTTTTTTAAAATTTCTTTCATGTAATCTGCTTCACCCACTGAAACGCCGCCTGTGGTGATAATGACATCTGCAAATGCACTCGCTTTTTTTAATGTATCTTCAATAATTTTTTTATCGTCTACGATGACACCTAGATCAAACGTTTCCAAATCCATGCGTTGAAGAAGACCGATTAGACTATAGCGATTACTGTCATAAACTTGACCCGGTAATAACGGAGTTCCTAAAGATATGATTTCATCCCCAGTTGAAAAGAAAGCAACTTTGACTTTTCGATACACCTCTATGGATCCTATCCCTAAAGAAGCTAAAAGACCTAAGTCGCATGGCTCTATTCGCCGACCCTTTTGTAAAATAGTTTGACCTATCTTGATATCCTCACCCACTGTACGAATATTTTGCATCGCAGGAGGCTTTTGTTGAAAGGTAATGTTGTCTCCATTCACTTCTACATATTCTTGAGGGATAACAGCATTTATATCCTTGGGAATCGAAGCGCCCGTCATAATGCGAACAGCTTCTTTTGTTGTACCTTCAAGTTTGTTACCTGCAAATAACTTTCCCGTGACTCGAAGTGAAAAGGGACCTTGTTCATCAAGTTGCTCAGTATTTATGGCATAGCCATCCATTGCAGAATTATCGTGATTAGGCACATTCATTGTTGCGATGACAGACTTAGCTAAAACGCGGTGAAGTGCATCTTTAATATGAATGCTTTCTTTCTGATCTATGTTGTGTAAGAAATGATTGATCCATGTTTTTGCTTTTTCAACAGACATAGCATTAGGATCATAGTCATTGACCATGGTAGCGTCTGAAACTAAAGCGCTTAAACTCAAATCTTTTTTCATAGTGAATTTTTCTTTAACTCTTCTTCGGTATTAATGTTTAAAAAACATGCCTGGTTTTCAAAGGGAACGATTGAAAAAGGAAGCTGGCGGATCCAGTCTTCAATTTTTCGTCCACCTGCATTAAAAAATGTATTGAGATTTTCGAGGCTTGAGATGTGACATAAGATACACGCTGATTGCAAGCCATCTGACGTTTCTGGCACAGCGATTTTAGTATGATTTTTATCAGCCACTTTTTTTAATGTTTCGATGAGGTCTTGGGGTAAGTGAGGCGTGTCGCAGGGTACGAATTGAATCCATTCTGTTTTAATTTTTTTAAGGCTCGACATCATGCCTAAGAGCGGACCTTCATGAGACTCTGCATCATCATCAATAAGGGGTAAGTTAAATATCCTAAAATCATCTTGATTGTGATGCGTGCTAATAAAAACGTGCGGTGTTTGTAATTTCATAGCATCAATCACATGCTGAATCAAAGGTTTGTCTTTCAATAAAACCATCGCCTTATTTTTTTTGTTCATACGTTTGGATTGGCCGCCGGCTAAGATCACGACCGCAACAGATTCATTCACAGAAAATTAACCTCCGGTGTGAGACATGAATCGAATGACGGAAGGCTTATTTGTCTCGAGATTAAAATCGTGAGATTCAGGCTTAATTTTCATACTTTCAAGAATGGCTTTTTGAATAGGCCAATCGTCATCTGGGTATTGACGCAAAAGAGGCATGAGTTCGATTTTCTCTTCTTGTCCTAAGCATAAAAATAATTCGCCTTTGGATGAGACTCTCACGCGATTGCAGGTATCGCAAAAATTATGGCTGTGCGGAGAAATAAAACCGATCTTAGTACTTTGATTTGCAATTTGCCAATATTTTGCAGGGCCTCCCGAAGTAAAAGTCGTCGGGATTAGATTAAAGTGCGCCTGTAATTTTTTTAAAACTTCGTCATTACTGATAAAAGTATCTTTTCTTTTATGATTGATAGCACCTAAAGGCATTTCTTCAATAAAAGAAATATCCATTTTTTTATTTATCGCAAAATTAACGAGATCCATGGCTTCATGATCGTTCACATCTTTCATTAACACCGTATTGAGCTTGAGATTCGAAAAGCCTTCTTTGATAGCTTCGTCAATACCGAGCATCACTTTATCTAAGTCGCCTGTGCGTGTGATTTTTTTAAAGAGCATGGGATCAAGACTATCAAGACTAATATTGATACGTTTGACCCGAGACATTTTAAGCATATGCGCATGGTGAGCTAATTGGCTGCCAT
>BJGS01000070.1 GCA_014190615.1 Methylophilaceae bacterium | reverse complement strand
TGATGATTTTTCTAATAACATCTTGAGATAAAGTTAAGCCTTCTTTTACTTCAATCACCACCAAATGATTCTTTAATCGAACATAAACATCTTTTGTTTCGCTCAAGGCTTTCATTTTCTTTTCAATGCCCTGCGCACAAAAAGAACATACCATCCCGTTCACGGTCACTTTATAAGATGGCGTCGCAAAACCACTCAAACTTGTTAAAGATAACCCCAAACCTACTACTACTAATAAATGTTTCATATAAACTCCTTAAAATGTATACATAAGATTTAAACGAGGCTGGCCACTATTGTTTACACCGCCCTCTAAAAAGATATTTTTATTAATAAGTCTTAACATAGGTATCACTTCAATCTTGTCTGAGATCTGATTAGTATATTTTGTCTCTAAAATAAACCACGGCTGTGTTTGATCGTAATCAGCTTCGTAAAATGAAAAACCTGCACGAATTGATGTAGTGTCGTGATTTAAATTTGAGGCTCGGTAGAGTTTATGAGTGGTCGCAAAGTAAACACGTCTTGTCTCATAATCGAACTGAAATCCTGAAGACGCAATGACTTTACTATCTATACTTTGATTATTAGCACTTCCTCTTACCTCACCTATACCCATAAATAACCAAAGATTACTTTGAGCATCGC
Source organism: Methylophilaceae bacterium (assembly GCA_014190615.1). GTDB lineage: Bacteria > Pseudomonadota > Gammaproteobacteria > Burkholderiales > Methylophilaceae > Methylopumilus. The sequence continues at coordinate 4,428 of BJGS01000070.1, read as the reverse complement.
TTGAATTCCAACGAGACAATAGACGTGTGTAATTAAGCGTATCGACTTGACGTTTATCCTTACCATCATCAGAGCGAAACTCAAGATGTGTTAATCCCAAAGCATCACGTGATGTAATTGCATAGTTAAATCCAACTTCACGCCAATTTTGATTGAAGTCTCCCATAGTCATCACAGAACCTTCAAAACCCATAGGTGCTGCAAATGCTTGGTGACCTGATAAAAAGACTAACACGATTACCCCTAATCTAAAGTTAAAACTAAACATAGATTTCCTTAATTAATAAAAATAAGGCTTAAAAAAAGCCAAAAAACTATTTTTAAGAAAAGCTAATGGGTGGTTTTTGAAAGCGAGGAAGAATTATAGAATCGTAATGATATGAATACTGCTTATAAACGATGTCGTTATTTTGAGAAAATAATATAACAGTATCGGAAGTTAATGCTGCCATACCTGCTTGAGCACAAAAGGATAAACAATGATGTGAAGCGTTATGACTTTGAACTTCTTTAGACTGCTTATGTTCTTTAGTTTGATGACAATGGCTCATCTTTGTTTCAGCAGTCACTGAAGTTTTGTGATTGTTTTGACAGACGAGCTGAAAGCCAGCAGCAATGCTTTGGAGTGGCATCACAAAAAGTAAGCACAAAATTAAACATCTTTGAATAGACTTCATGCTTATAAGATACGCTTTTGTCATTAAAAGTTCAACTGATGAAAAATCTCCGGATTCCGGATGCTTTGCAGCACGCACCTATTACGCCTCTGCCAAAATCTCGATACCTGAACCCTCTTCAACGCAGCACACCAAGGGTAAAAAGTTTTGACGTTGCAAAATAAACACTACATTTGTTATGGTTATAAATGTTTAAAAAGAGATGGTATATCTCATTATTCAGAGTAGGCTATAGCTATCATGAGATTAACAAATATAGATGCGCTTAAAGCTCAACAGTCTCAAAATAAAAGAATACTTTACAAATGCACAAGTTGTAGCTGGGATGGTGGTATTGTCGAAACTTTTTATGATGAAATCTTAGGATTACATCGATGTCCTAACTGCTCTAATTATGAATTAGAGAAAATTTTTATATGACCGTGATTCACATAAAAATTAAACGTCCTATCCTTAGGCTGGCATCAAAGACTAAAACTCGTTCTTTATCTGTGAGTAAGAAACAAACTTGGCATAAGCCTAAAGTGACAGCCGAAATAAAATGCCAGGGTGTCTCCCCTACCCATGTATCAAACTTAAATTAATTCGTGGAACCTAAATTCTGGATTAATTACCCGCAAGAACACATTGAAGGCGAAATGTATAAGTATCGCTGCAGTTATTGCAAGGTTGAAACCACGTCTATCAACGGGCTTATTGAAAATCACAAGGAAGATTGCGCTTTTAGAAAAGAACAAGAAAAAACTTTTAGGCAAACCATATCGCAAAAGTCGCATATTGATGTGAATCAAATTCGAGGGGCAGACGAAACCGACTAGGGGAGTATCTGATGAGAACTATTATTGGTATGAGTCCAAGTTATTATGTTGTTATTTTTGAAAATCATCTTGAAATCATGCGTCTATATGCTAGCTCTATTTTAGAAGCAGCAACCTTAAAGTCTCAGTATGAAGCATTAGGTTTTGAAGTAAAGTTATGGTAATTCATATTTATTAGGATTTGGTGATAAGCGGCACGCATTTATATAGATACAGTTTTTTATAGCTATTACCGTCAAATATTCCACCCTTATAAAATCCACTCGCATGAACCTGCTCAGCTAGATTAGTTTAATGAAAAATGATTACCATTGTTGACATCTGCATTACTCAGGAATAGGATTAATACCTAAAGGTCAAAAAAAACAATTTTTTGAAGTTTAGATCGTTTAATTTAAAAAATTACTGGAGTAAACATTATGAAAAAAATATTAGCTTTTGTTTTTTTACTATCTTTCTTAAACGTTCCTCTTTTCGCAGAAGAAGATTTAGGCTTTAAACCATTTCATCCCACAGATGCCTTGTTGATTGGTGGTAATGGTCCATTTAATCAAGGCGGTGAGTATCAAGAACCTGTGCCAGAAGTTAAGCCTTTCCATCCTACAGACGCCCTCTTAATAGGTGGCAATGGTCCATTTAATCAAGGTGCTGAGTATCAAGAAGCTAAGTAATTAGTATCAATTAAATAAACCCTGTTTACTTTAATGTTGCCCAGGGTTTTTTATTGCCTTTTAAAATGATCTTTACTGCACACCCTTATTCAACTCTTCCCAAAACCCCCTGATTACGGATATTTTAATTTAGTTAAAAAAACCCTTTATTTTTACTAAGGTTTTAGTTAGTTAGTTTAGTTTAGTTATTTTTTTATCACATTTATATTATTCTTAATTTCATTTATTTCATTGTGTGTGTTTGTTATAGAATTAGCTTTAATAATTAATATTAAGGGCAGTTATATGAAAAAGTTAATGGCATTGTTTCTAATAAGCTCATTTGTTTTTGCAATGCCTGTTCTAGCAGATCCAAATAGTCAAGGTCAAAGACCTGATGGCCGCGGGGAGCTCCGAAACCGCCCGCAAACTGCCCTCAACCTGGATCTGCTCCACCAGCAAGATAGTGCTGATTGGCAAATTATTTTTTTAATTAACTCTTTATCCAATAAATCTATCTATTGAATGAATTTAGAGTATTAGACTAGATTTAACGGTTCTGGAGATTGACTCAGCTGGCAGGGCAGTAGACTCTGGAGTTTACCGGCCTGATATTAATAACATCAGACTGCTATCAATTATATTTACTTAAGGGTATAAACAATATGATGATTATCAGGTGTGATGGATTCTAACTTAACCCACTCCTTGTTCTCTTTATACCATAGCTGTATATTAATTTTAGGGGCTAAAATCTGATATGAATCTGCTTCTAAATTTTCGTTTTTAACTTTAATCAGCTTTTTACCTAAATATTTAATCGATACCTCGGTATATTCTCCCGTTTGAACATTTAAAAGTTTTTTTTGCTTTAGCATAAGAGGATTCCAATAGCTAAAGGTCATTGGGCAATCGGCTACAAATGCTTCTTTTGTAGGTTCAATTAATTTAAAAGTATTAGCTTCTGTTTTACCCAAAACTTTATAATCATCACCCCCATCTTGCGTTGAAGATTCAATGGCGTGCAAACAATCTTTATTCCATAGCTCTTGTGATGTATGTTTATATTTATAAACAGGGATGGATAAGAGCGTTACTTTGAATTGAGCATTACTAGTGAGCTGATTAAATTTACCTTCCTCTTTCAGCTGAAAAGAGTGCTCTCCAATTAATTTATCGTCCATAAGGACATCGAAATTCCACTCTTTTGCAAAAGATATACTTGGAAGAAGTAGTAGAAAAAGAACTAGATTTTTAAAAGATAAAGATTTCATTAAAAAATTAGCTAAAGCTACAAGTAGATGAGATTTTCTTAAAAACCCTTCTTTATAACGAAGCATACGCTTAGTTATAAACCTTACTTAACTTCAATCTGAATGGTCTTGCTTAACATCTTGCCATATGAACGATGGTATCCGTCCGCAAATTGAAGCGTTAGCGTGTACACGCCGGCATTTAAATTAAGCTCAGTTTCTGTCTGCCCTTTTCCAAAATGTAAATGATTTTGATCAGCAGGAATCGTATTGCCTTTTTCTATAAAAGATTGATTAATTAACAAATGATGATGTCCTGAATCATCTTTAAATTCTCCAGCCGGAGAAATACTCATGCCGTTAACTTTAAATATGACTTTAAAAGGGTTTGTGACCTGATCGCCATCTTTAAGATTTAAAAAATCAACAAAGGGCTCATGTGATGCGGTTTCATTTCTTGGATAAGAAAAAACATGAGATGAAAACCATAAGGCAGATAATCCTATAAAAAAGAGTGTTTTTATTTTCATTGGCTATAGATTTATATAATAGTTCTTAGATAATACAATAAACTCATTAATAAATTACGCCTTATTTAAATGAAATATTTTTACCATCTTTTAGTTATGCTTTCACTTTTTCAGTCCTTCGAGTTAATGGCAGAATCAGAAAAAAATACACTAAAGATTGCTATTCTTTATGATGATGAATTTTTACTTCATAACACCGGCCTCAATCATCCTGAAAACCCCAATCGCATCACACATGCAATTAACTTTCTTAAAAAAGACTACCCGTTTAAATCAAATTTAACATGGCCCTCTTTTGGTTATTCACCAATAGATGTCATAAACCTTGTACATTCGAAAGAATATATTCGTCTTGTTAAAGAAGAATCTGAAAAACTTACTGAATCTTCTGCACTCCTTAGCACAGGCGATACTGTTATATCAAAACAATCATATCAAGTTGCTAGAAAATCTGTCGGGGCAGTGACTGAAGGGGCTGACCAAATAATGAAAGGTAAGGT
>BJGS01000069.1 GCA_014190615.1 Methylophilaceae bacterium | reverse complement strand
TATAATACTCCCTGAATCCTGGACCAGAGGTTTAGTTAAAAAATCACTTAATTTGACTAAACGATATGACCAAACAAACCCGACGCAAATTCACGCCTGAATTCAAGGCAAAAGTTGCATTAGAAGCAGCCAAAGATCAACTCACTTTGGCACAGTTGTCACAGAAATTTGAAGTAAACGCTGTAACCATTTCCAAGTGGAAATCAGAGTTTTTGGCGAACCTGTCCGCTACTTTTTCCAATGTAAAAGAAACGGAAAATAGCGAACCAGAGGTGCCTGTGGAGAAGCTTTACGCACAAATTGGCAAGCTCAAAGTTGAGCTAGACTTTTTAAAAAAAAGTGCAAAGAAATTGGGGATACCCGAGAGCGAATGGAAGCCGTCAAACTGAAGCGAAGTCCACTGTCGCTGCGCAGACAATGCGAATTGCTATGCATTCCACGCAGTTCGTTGTACTATGCACCAATACCTGAAAAGCCAGAGAATCTGAAGATGATGTCATTGATGGATACACACTTAACAAGCCATCCCACAGAAGGGGTTCTATCGATGGTGGATTGGCTACAAGAACGGGGATATCCGGTAGGACCAAAGCGCGTAAGAAGGATGTTCAGGTTGATGGGGCACGAGACCATTTATCGCAGAAAAAATCTGACGAAAGGCGCTCTCAAAGCATACATCAAACCCTATCTATTGAGGGGCTTAAAAATCGAACGGGCCAATCAAGTGTGGTGTACTGATATAACTTACATACCCATGGCGAAAGGGTTTATGTACATGACTGCCTACATCGATGTGTACAGCAGGAAAATCATGGGTTGGGGCATCAGCAACTCCATGAGTAAACAGTGGTGCATGGATGTGTTAGAAACAGCTATGGCAGAAAACGGAGTACCAGAAATCATCAACTCAGACCAAGGATCTCAGTATACCAGCCCAAGTTGGACGAACTACCTAGAGAGAAATGGAATCAAAATATCGATGGATGGAAAAGGACGTGCAACGGACAATATCTGGATCGAACGCTTCTGGAAAACCATCAAATACAATCACATTTACCTCAATCCTTGCGATACAGGTCTTGAACTATATGAAGGAGTTCAGACCTATATCGAGTATTATCACCAGAAAAAACATCAAGGCATTGGGATGAAACCCAATGATGCTTACTACAAATCTTTAAAACAAAATGCTGCATAATACAGCGCAAAATATTAACTTAGCATCACTAACCTTTCGGTCCAACAACTCGGGAGTATTATAGTGAGGCGAACAAAATCCAATACCCGCAAAATGACATTTTTATTTGCAAAAGTTGTAAAATGAATATTAACTTAGCACCCTTAAGAATGCAAGTTGAATCTCAAACAGGTAAAAAAATCATAGTATAGTTAATGGAAACAACCAAACCAGTCCAAGACATTAGCCGCTTTAACATCGTTTTTGAAAAGTTAGAAGAAGCAAAAAGTGGGCAAGATGAGAACTTCAATATAGAACTCAAACAGTCAACTGAAGCAAATAGTGCAATTTTATTACTCAAAGAATACCAAGATTGTCTTCAATTATCATCCTTCACGTTTTTGACCAAATCCTAAATTAGCTTTATGCAAATTAAAGCCTCATCTTATTCCATAGTATTAGCAGGTAAATGGAACCCTGCTATTATAACTCCGCCTTGGATTTTGGCAAATCTTGTGGATGGAAACCAGCAAATAGAAATAGAATTTTCTCTTAGTTTTGATATTCCATCTCGTTTTAAATTAAATAACATTACAATCTCTCCTTCAGTTGACAGAATTATACTTGTTTCTAACGACGGTTCTGATGAAAGTCTTTCCTTGATTGAATCCATAGCAATTAAGTTATGTAACATACTTAGTCATACTCCTTTTGTCGCTGTTGGGATAAATTTTAGCTTTATTGAAACTTTAAATAAAGACAAACTGTTGCCCTTGTTTTCATTTTCAGATGAAAATAAATTAAATGACAATAATTGGGATATTTCTAATAAATCAATTAAACGAACTCTTAAAGAAGGTGTTTATAATATTAATTTAACCATTAATATGGATGATGAAACTAATTTTGCTTTCGACCTTAACCATCATTACATTACTCCTACTAGCGAACTAGTATCTGCTGCTTTACTTGGCAAGGTAATTGACTATAAAAATCAATCGATTTCACTACTAAATTACCTATTTGACATTCAAATCGAACAAAATGGATAACAAAACAATAAATACATCAGCAAATTTGCCGGAAAAAATATTTCAAAAAGGCATTAATACTTTTCAGTCTCCTCCAAATAATTCAACTTTTTCTATTATTGAAGAAATTGCTTTCCCGAAATCAAGGTCAGTAAAATTTACTACTTCAAAAGACTATGTGCGGTTCACTGTGAACTATGAGAAAATCGAAACTCAAATGAAGAATTTCTTAGCAAATGAGCAATCATTATAACGCAATAAATTCTGGGCATGAGTCATTTTACCTATTCAGATAATATTGACACCGCATCTCTAAAACAAGGAGATGTATTAAAAAAATCTGAATTACTTACCAGTATAATTTCGGCTGTACACCCTTATTTCAACTCTTCAAATTATCAATATTTTATTATACTCACTCAATCTTGTGATTTAGTAAAAAGAACTGGTAGTAAATGTAAATCTAAGTATATTACAATTGCAGCTATAAGGTCATTGTCTGACGCACTTATCCGAGAAGCAGAAGACATTGCAACCACGAAAATTGAAAGGAAGGTTACGCAATTAATTGATGAAAAGAATAGCACAAAAATATCCGAATTTTTAGTGCGACTTTTCAACAATAACATACCTGATTATTTTTACTTGCATCATGATGTGTCATTAGATTTTGTTGAGCCATCAGTTGCATTTTTAAGAGTTTCAATTGCTTTGAAATCTGATTTACACTATGATGATTTATTAAAATGTAAGGTTTTAGAGCTTGATGAAAATTTTCAAGCAAAACTTGGCTGGCTAGTAGGTAATCTTTATTCGAGAGTTGGCACAGTTGATTGGGTTCCAAACAACATTGACCAGCCTGCATTTAATAAAATGGTAAAAAATCAGATTAAGGCGTTTTTTCAAGTACTTCCTAACTTATCTGAAATTCAAAAATTACTAGAAAAGGATCATACCTCAGAAGCAATTGAAGCAATGTCTAATGAAGAATTGTTGAAAATTATTAGAAATGTAAAAGTGCCAAACCGAAAAGAAAAAATACTTTTAAGATTAGCAGACCTAATTACTGAGTCCAAGGCTTTGAAGGAAGGCTATGATTTGCAAAAATTACTTTCCCAAATCAAAAGAGATCCAACTTTTACATCCTTAACAAAATAACAGAATTGATTGACATACCTGCCTTCGGCAAGGATAACCTTTGGTTTCTGTTGAATAATCGGACAAATTGACCCCTTTCCGTCGGCCTCAAATTGACCCCCTAGAGAGATGTAAATTAACGGTGCTAACTGAGGCATTGAACATGGACCAAAAATATTGTTTTTTAGATTGTGTTTTTAGTTCCCTTTTTTCTAAGTGATTCACCTTGAAGTTCTATTCTGTGTGCGCTGTGAACAATTCGGTCGAGGATTGCTTCAGCGATGGTATTATTGGTATCACCCCCTAATTTCAGGACAAAAAGCGTAAAACAGTTTGACTGATTAGTAATCAAAAATAGCATTTTTAGGTTATTCCTCATCTGATTATACCACATCATTTAAGTTGATCTATTTCTTATTTCGAATAAATACCAAAGATTTTCTTTCATAATGAAAAGAAACTCTATTCTTATTCCAGTATCTTCTACTAGCATTATTATTTGATGCTGACTATCAGAAATCGAATCAGACATTAAAATGACCTGCCCATCAAGAACATTACTCTTTGGGGAAATTAGTTCATACTTTTCATAATTTTCTGATTGGATGTAAACGGTATCATATTCATTTGTTTCATAATTGGCAAGATTTGTGTATTTCAAAGGAAACAATACACGTTTTTTTTGAAATTTGACATCCCCGTTGAATTGTACTAGAAATTGATCAAATTCCTCTTTTGTAACTATTTCATGTGCGATTATAGTTTGTAAATCATCAACAGTATCATCATTTTCTTTACTTGACACTTTGCATGAAACTGATGCCAAAACACAGGAAATAGCTAGAAATAAATTGCTCATGGACAGCATTACTTTTTACGTTTTTTGCCATCATTGCCAGAAAATGGCAATGCGATTGGTTTTATATTTTCAGGATTGTATGTAGGATTCTCAATCTGAGTAATTGGTCTAGGCTCAATTAGAAGTAGCTCCGGTCTCACTTTTACTCCTGTTAATTCAATTTCTTGAGGTATCTCGTCACGAGTACCAACTTTTACATTGCCATTAATCCAGAGTTGGGGATCAATAAGATTTTCAATGTTATTATTGGTGTTTGCATTTTGATCAATATCTAATAATGGATCAATTTTTACAAATACTCCATTTTTTAAAACTTCAATATCATAGTGCAAATGTGACGCTGTGCCTTTTTCACTATTAAAAGCGGACGCTCCAATTTCGCCGATAGGCTGTCCTTCGGCAATGGGATTTCCAACCGAAACTAGTGATTTTGAAAGATGCAAGTATTTAGTTTGAAATTTGCCGTTTGCTGATTGTACAGTAATATAGCGACCACCCCCACCATCAGAAGTTTCATGTACTTGTGAAATAATGCCGTCGTGTGTTGCTACAACTGTCGCACCATAGTCGTAATAACCTGAACCTGAATTAATATCTACACCTCGGTGCCATCCCGCCTTCCTAATTCCGAAACCTGACTCAATACGCCAAGCATAATTCTTATACATTTTATCCTGAACTGGCAGGGGTCTTCGCCCGTTAAAATCAAAAAAAATAATTGGATTGTTATTGAAAACTGCATAGAGCAAGATAGAGGGCTTTACGACTGGATCTAAATTCCACCTTCTACCTAATCTTGTATCATACTCCCAGAAAGTTGCAGTATTATGGTTACCGGGTCCTGCTACCTCATCATCTTTCTCTTGTCCGTTAAACCCGAACC
>BJGS01000068.1 GCA_014190615.1 Methylophilaceae bacterium | reverse complement strand
GTTGTGCCTTGCCTGCGTTATTAGTAAGTTTGGGTGCAGGTGCTGTTATGGCTTCAGTGGTGAGCTCTGTGCCACAAATTGTATGGTTTTCAGAACATAAATTAGGTGTGTTTATATTTGCTGGGGGGATGTTATCTATATCGGGTTTACTGCAATGGCAAGCGAGGTCTTTACCTTGTCCCAGTGATAAAGAGTTGGCGGAACTTTGTAATAAAACTAGAGTAAACTCATTGAGAATATATCTTTTTTCTGTAAGTGTATTTTTGATAGGCGGCTTTATGGCTTTTCTAGCGCCTTGGTTAATAAGTTAATTTTTTTATGTTTGGTTTGCTGTGGTGAGTCACGCAGAAAATTCCGGAATAAATTTTAATAGTAATAAATCTTTAATTCTGATCTAAGCAATTTAGAATTATCAATTTCGTTATATATATCTTTATTTATGCTTATTCTGAGGTCCTCCACATCCTTGACTAAAAGATAAAATCTTCTATCTTTAACTTAGAATTCTAACTTAGTATACTGAACTATGATTTACCAAAGTTGTCATATAATAGAATTAGTATAGTTAAATAACATATATTAAGCCCATTTGGCATTCACCGCAAAAGTTGATTGGTTGAAGATGAATAAAATAGACGTAGTTATTATTGGTTCTGGAATAGCTGGGATAACAACAGCCTATTACTTACAAAAAAATTTCCCTAATCTTACCTATGCGATCATAGAGGCAAGAAGTGATCTTGGTGGCACTTGGGACCAGATGAATTTCCCGGGGGTTCGTTCAGATACTGATATGTATACCTACGGGTTCAGCTTTAACCCTTGGCAGGGATCAATCATAGCTCAGGGAAGAGACATCAAAGCCTATTTAACTGATACTGCAAATAAGTTTAATATCAGAGAGCACATATTATTTGATACAAAGGTCACATCATTGTCTTGGAGTGATAGCCAATGGACTGCAAGAACCAGCCGTAAAGATTTCACCAGTAAATATGTTATTTGCTGCACGGGTTCCCGTGATTATACAAGCCCTAATTTTCCCAAGTTTAAAGATGAAAACAAATACCAAGGAGAGATTGTACATACCCAGGATTGGGGAGATGTGGAGTTTAAAAATAAGAGTGTAGCTATTATTGGAAGCGGGTGCACGGCTGTTACCATGACACCGGCAATTGTAAAAGAAGCTAAGAAGGTAACATTGATACAACGAAGTGCTGCGTGGATTGTAAATGTAGACGGTAAGGAAAAATCAACACGCCACTATAAAACATTTGAAACCTTAATGGATTATTTTCATAGCAGGCTTTTTAAAAAATCATATAAAAAAATGATTATAGCTCGCTACCCTTATTACAATAACACTAACGTACCTTCTTATGATTACTGGAATCAACGGCCTGCTTGTAGCCTCGATAATGATTATTTTGATGCTGTAAAGCTAAATAAAGTATCTGTAGAACACCAAGAGATTAGTAATTTCGAAAAAAATGGTATTAAGTTAAAAAATGGAAAAATTATTGAATGTGACCTTACCATTATGGCCACAGGCCTTAACGCGCAATTACTGGGTGGTATAGATATTTTAGTTAATGACAAAAAAATACGTATGAATGATACGAGTTGGTACAGAGGGATGATGTTTAGTGGCATACCGAATCTTTTTGCACATACTGGATATATCAATTTTAGCTGGACTGCTAGATGCGAAATAGTTAGTCAGCGCATTTGCCGAACACTCAAATATATGGAGAAAAAGAGATTGGCGAGTTGCACCCCTAAATACTTGGGTAAAGAATCAAAGCCATCAATAGAAGCAAATTATGTATTACGATCAGTAGATAAATTTCCTAATCGAACTTATAAATTTTATAACTCAAATTACTACATAGAGTATCTAATTTTTAAATTAACAAGAATTAATGACGGTGCAGTAGATTTCAAATGATAGTTAAATGGATACACTTATGAAACTTGAAACAATAGCGCTGCATCATGGTTATGATTCAGATAAAAATGACCAAAAAGCAGCAACAACACCAATCTATCAAACCTCAGGATTTACCATTGACGATACGCAGCATGGCTCAGACTTGTTTGCCTTAAAGGTTGAAGGAAATATTTATTCAAGAATAGGTAATCCTACTAACGATGTTCTTGAAAAAAGAGTCGCAGCAATGGAGGGTGGTATTGGAGCGTTGTCTCTTGCCTCTGGCATGGCGGCTATCACTTACGCTATCCAGTGTATTGCAAGATCTGGGGATAATATTGTGAGCACCAATCAGCTATATGGAGGGACGTATAACTGTTTTATGCATAGCTTCCCTAAGCAGGGCATTACTGTAAAAATGGTTGATGGAGCAGATTTTAAGGGTCTTGATGAAGCAATAGATGAAAATACTAAGGCTATCTATTGCGAATCAATTGGTAATCCTTTAGGTAATATTATTGATCTAAAGAAGTTTGCAGATATTGCGCATAAACATGGTATCCCCTTGATTGTCGATAATACTGTAGCCACACCTTATCTATGTAGACCTATTGATTTTGGAGCGGACATTGTTATTCACTCCCTTACAAAATATATAGATGGTCATGGAGCGACGATTGGCGGAATCATTGTTGATTCGGGAAAATTTGATTGGGTTAAAGAGGCAAAGAAATATCCAATGCTTAATGAACCAGACCCTTCTTACCATGGAGTTATATATACGGAACATTTTGGCCCTGCTGCGTTTATTGCTTGTTGTCGGGTTGTTCCTTTAAGAGAATCAGGAGCCTGCTTGTCACCCCATAGTGCTTTTTTAATTATGCTAGGGCTTGAATCATTGGGCGTAAGGATGGAGCGACATTGTCAAAATGCGCTTGCGTTAGCCACATACCTCAAAAACCACGAACGAGTAGAATGGGTAAATTATGCTGCTCTGCCTGACGATAAATATCATGATGTTTGTAAAAAAATAACGAATGGCCAGGCTTCAGGCATCATCAGTTTTGGCATTAAGGGTGGAAGTGAAGCAGCTGCTAGATTTATTGACGCACTTCAAATAATTTTGAGGGTACTTAGTATGGGGGATGCTAAATCACTCGCATGCCATCCAGCATCAACCTTACATAGACAATTAACCCCAGAACAAAAAGTTTTGGCTGGCGTTAGTGAAGATTTGATAAGAATTTCAGTGGGTATTGAGCATATTGATGACATCATTGGGGATGTTGAACAAGCCATTGAAGCTTCAAAATAATAGCACTCCTTTAGAATGATTGTATTGGGCCTGTGCTAACATTGAAATCTAAAGAATTAACATAGGAATCTATTGTGTCTATCCGCATAGGCGATGAAGCGCCAAATTTTAAAGCAAAAACTACTGAGGGCCTTATTGATTTCTATCAATGGATTGGCGATAGTTGGGCTATTTTATTTTCACATCCTAAAGATTTCACACCAGTTTGTACGACGGAATTAGGTTATGTTGCAAAATTAAAACCCGAATTTGATAAAAGAAATACAAAAGCTATTGGGTTAAGCATAGATCCTGTAAGTGATCACGAAAAATGGGTCGGTGACATCGTAGAAACGCAAGGTTACGCTGTAAATTATCCATTAATCGGGGATGATGACTTAGTGGTTGCAAAACTATATGACATGATTCATCCAAATGCGAGTGGCGGTGCAAGAACAGCGCAAGATAATGCAACTGTTAGATCGGTCTTTATTATTGGACCAGATAAAAAGATTAAAGCTATTCTTATCTATCCAATGAGTGCAGGAAGAAACTTTGATGAAATTTTAAGATTACTTGATGCAATTCAACTTAATGCTAAACATCAAGTTGCAACACCAGTAAATTGGAAAAATGGTGATGAGGTCATTATTCCCCCTAATGTTTCTAACGAAGATGCACAAAAGAAATACCCAAGTGGATTTAAAACAGTTAAGCCGTATTTGAGAATCGTTTCACAACCTAAGTAACTTTAAGTTTGAAACAATATAAAAGCCCAACTAAATTGTTGGGCTTTCTAATTTAAGCAGCCTAGAAATTAGGCCGGCAAGATTAAAGCATCTTAAATATAACTTGTAAGAACTAAAAAAATAAAACTTTGTCATAACGACTCTTTTTAAATTAATTTCTAGGACAAATCATGAAAAAAATATCAGTAATTATTTTAGGGTTATTTGCAACTACAGTCTATGCAGGCGAATGCGACATTAATATTGAAGCAACAGCAACAATGGCTTACAACACAAAGGAAATTACAGTCAAGAAATCTTGTGAGGAAGTAACGCTTAATTTTAAAAATAATGGTACTTTGCCCAAAGCTGTCATGGGACATAATGTTGTAATTACAAAAAAACCAGATATGGATGCTGTTTTAAAAGATGGATTAGCAGCAGGATTAAATAGTAATTATGTAAAAGCAAAAGACGCGCGCGTAGTTGTTGCAACCAATGTTATTGGTGGTGGCGAGTCAACCTCAGTCAAATTTAAATCAGCTGCTTTTAATACCAATGATCCTTATGTTTTTGTTTGTAGCTTTCCAGGACATTCTTCTGTCATGAAGGGCAACGTGAAATTTAATTAAGGAAAATTATGTGTCTAGATAGCTGTTTGTATCCGTTTGCTATTTCTCTTTTAGCTGTTCGTTGGCTTTTCATTAACAATACTTTGCTTAGCCAAACAATCAGTTCAAATTTGAGTAGCAACACTACACTGACTATTCTTAATTCATTAAGGCATCAAAACGCTGCTTTAATTAATTTTGCTATGTTTATTCCCGCGCTATGGATCTATGCATCATTTTTAAGTGCTAAAGGAGCTGGCGATTCTGGCCTTATTTGGATTCTTGCCAGTTCTTTGGATTCTTATGCTCACAACCAATATCCAAATCACAGGCGATGGGGATATTTAATTTCTCTCCTAGTTGTAGCAGGTTTATGGCTAGGCGGGGCTTATGGATTATTTTTAGGTTATCAAATTCACGCCTAATTCTATTTACTGCAAGTTAATATTCTTTAGGGCTCAGAAGGTGGAAATATGAAGAAACACGTATTAATCACGGGTGCTACTGGTGGCTTAGCTCAATCCTTGGT
>BJGS01000067.1 GCA_014190615.1 Methylophilaceae bacterium | reverse complement strand
TTCCTGTGAGGGTTGCAAAATCCATCATCATGTCAGGCTTCAACCGTGAAGCTAGGGTTAACGTATCGGCTAAGACCATGCGGCCTTCCGCATCCGTATGAATGATTTCGATGGAAGTACCATTAAGAGAGTTCACCACATCATTCTGTTTATAAGCTTTAGGTCCAATATGATTTTGCGATATGGCTAACCAGCAATCAATTTTAATGGGCAGCTTTAAAAGTGTCGCGCTCAATAAAATACCAAGAGATACTGCGGAGCCATTCATGTCCTCATGCATACCATACATATAACGTGCTGGCTTTAAATTATGTCCGCCTGTATCAAAACAAATACCTTTTCCAATGACTGCAATATTTTTCTTAGATTGCTTAGGCTTATAGGTTAAGTGAACGATGGCTGCATCTTGTGGTTCAGAACCTTGCCCCACAGCCACAAAGGAACCTGCGCCCATCTTTTTTAGTTTTGCCATATCAAACTCTTCAATCTTCCAGCCATGTGACTTCGCGAGTGACTTAATTTTTGTGCGATAGATTGATGGGGTAAGCTCGTTAGGTGGCAACATTGTCAATTCACGGGTCAAGGTGTTGCCAGTAACAATAGCCACTTCATCTTTAAATTTATCCTTAACTTCGATGCCGAATAACTCAATAGACTTGATATTTTTTTTAATACTTTCTTTTTTACGAGTGGGTAATTTTTGACTATTCATAAGAGCTACATAGATAGCAGCACGTGCATTGATTTCTTTGGAGTGCTCATCGCCAAATACACCAATTACAAGCGTTTCAGGGTTTTCTGCAATTAAGGGCTGGAGTGCTTTTCGAATTAAAGTATGGCGCTGAAACATATTATTTTTTTCATCAAGAACAATAAAACTTAACACACGGCCATTCTGTATCTCGACTGTGAGAGGCTCTTTGGCAAGGCTCGCCATTTTTTTATGGGTACGCTTTAGCTTTAGATCAAGCTCTTTTATAAAAGGAAATGTCTTTGATGTCGCATCACTTAAAACACAAAGAAAATGAGCACCTTTGATGTTTTTTTCTGTCGCCACACTTCTTTTTTGTACAATTTGAATTGTCATAAGCCTTAACCCTTATATATATGTCCTATAAAAAAATATCAATAAAATCAATAGAATATTGCTATTTCTCACACTTTTAACTTACTTTTTTACTTGACCCAAACGCTTAAAAACGCCAAACTTGAAGCTATATGAGTTCGTTCAATGCGTTATCGCTCACAAAATTGGAATACCCTTTAGGCGCTAGGTAAATACTGTCCTTATTATACCGTTAGCGTCCTCATAAAAATTCTGGAGTTATATTAAAACATGGCATCTATACCTGACATCGACAATCAAGAAACGCAAGAGTGGCTTGACGCCCTCAATGCCGTCATTGAAACAGAAGGTGTAGAGCGCGCTCATTTCTTAATTGAATCCATGATTGATCAAGCACGAAGATCAGGGGCTAATTTACCTTACAAAGCGACCACCGCTTACGTCAATACAATACCTACGCACTTGCAACAACGTCATCCAGGTAACCCTGATATGGAGCGTCGTATCCGCGCTCTCATCAGATGGAATGCCATCATGACGGTATTACGTGCAAATGAAAAATCACCTGGTGTGGGAGGCCATATCGCAAGTTTCCAATCAGCGGCGACTTTGTATGACGTGGGCTTTAATCATTTCTTTAGAGCGGCTAATGATAAATTCCAAGGGGACTTAATTTATTTTCAAGGCCATTCTTCTCCTGGTGTTTACGCAAGAGCGTTTCTAGAAGGCCGCATTAGTGAAGATCAATTGACTAACTTCCGCATGGAAACCGGCGGCAAGGGATTATCAAGCTATCCTCACCCATGGCTCATGCCTGACTTCTGGCAGTTCCCAACCGTATCCATGGGCTTAGGTCCTATCATGGGTATCTATCAAGCGCGATTTTTAAAGTATTTGCATGACCGAGGTATTGCGGACACCTCAGATCGTAAAGTATGGGTCTTCTGTGGTGATGGTGAAATGGATGAGCCTGAATCATTAGGTGCGATTTCATTAGCCTCACGTGAAAAATTAGACAACCTTATTTTTGTCATCAACTGTAACTTACAGCGCCTTGATGGTCCCGTGCGTGGTAATGGGAAAATTATTCAAG
Source organism: Methylophilaceae bacterium (assembly GCA_014190615.1). Classification (GTDB taxonomy): domain Bacteria; phylum Pseudomonadota; class Gammaproteobacteria; order Burkholderiales; family Methylophilaceae; genus Methylopumilus. The sequence continues at coordinate 3,087 of BJGS01000067.1, read as the reverse complement.
AGCTTGAATCTGATTTTAGAGGTTCGGGTTGGAATGTGATTAAAGTGATTTGGGGTTCTTACTGGGATCCATTAATTGCGATGGATAAAACAGGATTACTCAAAAAACGTATGGAAGAATGCGTGGACGGTGAGTATCAAAACTTTAAAGCCAAAGGTGGAGCTTACACGCGCGAACACTTCTTTGGTAAATATCCTGAATTGAAAGAAATGGTAGCTGCCATGTCAGATCAAGATATCTGGCGATTAAATCGCGGCGGACATGATCCTCATAAAGTTTATGCAGCCTATGCTGCGGCGACTTCACATAAAGGTCAGCCTTCAGTTGTTTTAGCTAAAACTGTCAAAGGTTACGGTATGGGTGACGCGGGTGAAGGACAAAATATTACGCATCAACAAAAGAGTATGGACATTGATTCATTAAAAGCATTCCGTGATCGTTTTGATTTAGATATCAGCAATGAAGACGTCGAAAAATTATCTTTCTATAAACCGGCAGCTGATTCACCTGAAATTAAATACATGATGGAAAGACGTCAAGAATTAGGTGGCTTTGTACCACAACGTAAACGTAAAGGCAATCCTCTCAAAACGCCGCCACTATCTAATTTTGAAAATATGTTAACTGCGACAGGAGAGCGCGAAATTTCAACAACCATGGCGTTCGTGAGAATTCTATCTACCCTTGTTCGCGATAAAGAGCTTGGTAAATATATCGTGCCTATCGTGCCTGACGAAGCGCGCACCTTTGGTATGGAAGGCATGTTTAGACAGCTCGGCATTTATTCTTCTGTCGGTCAATTGTATGAACCACAGGACTCAGATCAAGTCATGTTCTATAAAGAACAAACAGACGGTCAAATTCTAGAAGAAGGTATTAATGAAGCGGGTTCATTCTCATCATGGGTAGCAGCAGCCACTTCATATACCGTGAACGGTATTCAAATGATTCCGTTTTATATTTTCTATTCCATGTTTGGTTTCCAACGTATTGGTGATCTTGCATGGGCGGCTGGTGACTCGCGTGCGCGCGGATTTTTACTTGGTGCCACCGCAGGACGAACTACACTTAATGGCGAAGGTTTGCAACACGAAGACGGTCATAGTCAACTGATGGCCGCCATGATTCCTAATTGTGTGTCTTATGACCCTACTTTTGCATACGAACTTGCGGTGATCATGCAAGACGGTTTAAAACGTATGATTGAAAATCAGGAAGATGTGTTCTATTACATTACCCTCATGAATGAAAATTATAGCCATCCTGAAATGCCTAAAGGTGTTGAGGCAGATATCATCAAGGGTATGTACTCATTCAGCACTTCAAAAATCAAAGGTGAAAAAGTTCAGCTCATGGGTAGTGGTGTAATTTTACGTGAAGTAATTGAAGCACAAAAAATATTAGAAAGTGATTATGGAGTGTCAGTGGATGTATGGAGCGTGACAAGTTTTAATGAGCTTCGTAAAGATGCATTAGAAGCGGATCGTTGGAATCGCATGAATCCTGATAAACCACAAAAAGAATCCCACGTAGTAAAACTACTTAAAAAAGCAGAAGGTCCTATCATTGCATCCACTGACTACATGAAATCATTTGCAGAACAAATCGCCGTCTTCTTACCTCATAAATTTGTGGCCTTAGGTACGGATGGCTTTGGTCGCTCTGATTCAAGAGAAAAATTACGTCACTTCTTTGAAGTCGATCGTCATTATGTCGTAGTTGCAACACTCAAAGCTTTAAGTGATGAAGGTAAGATTAAATCATCAGTTGTCACTGATGCAATTAAAAAATTCAAACTTGATCCTAACAAACCTAATCCGGTGACGCATTAATTATGGCTATCGAAAAAATACTCGTTCCCGATATTGGTAACTTTGACAGTGTTGATGTGATTGAAGTTATTGCGAAGATAGGAGATGTCATCAAAAAAGATGATTCACTCATCACCTTAGAAACAGATAAAGCTTCAATGGATATTCCAGCACCTCATGCAGGTACTGTTAAAGAGATTTTTTTGAAGGTAGGTGACAAGATTAAGCAAGGCTCGCCTATTCTCATGCTCGATGTTGGACTTGATGAAAAAAAAGTAGAAACAAAAACTGAAATAAAAGAAACTAAAAAAGAAGAGGCACTCAAAGCCTCTATACCTGAACCTTCACGTCCAGCACCAGAGCCTCCTCAAAAAATTAAGCCACAGCATACGCCAGCCCCTATTGGCGATAGTGTGGTAGTTGCTCCCAATAAAAAATCGCACGCAAGTCCTTCGGTCAGAAAATTTGCGCGTGAGCTGGGTGTTAATTTGGCCTTCGTTCAAGGATCGGGTCCTAAGAATCGTATTCTTGAATCTGACATACAAAGTTATGTGAAGGGTGAGTTAGCAAGGCCTCGCACAGACAATATGGGCAATGCACCAACAGTCATTCCAATGCCTATCATTGACTTTAGTAAGTATGGGGACATTGAAACCAAACCACTTTCAAAAATTAAAAAATTGTCAGGGGCTAATCTTCATCGCAATTGGGTTACCGCACCGCATGTCACACAATTTGATGAAGCGGATATCACTGATCTTGAAGCTTTTAGAAAATCGATGCAAGTCGATGCTGAGAAAAAAGGTGTCAAACTCACTCTTCTTGCTTTCCTTATGAAAGCTTGTGTCAATGCGCTTAAGACTTATCCTAACTTTAATGCTTCTCTTTCAGCGGATGGCGATCAACTTATTTACAAGAGTTATTACAACATCGGTTTCGCATGTGATACGCCAGATGGTTTGGTTGTGCCTGTCATACGTGATGTTCACCAAAAAGATGTGCTCGCAATCGCCAAAGATCTCGGTGAGCTTTCCGCCAAAGCGCGTGAGCGTAAACTTAAGATGGAAGAAATGCAAGGTGGATGCTTTACGATTTCAAGTTTAGGTGGCATTGGTGGCACTAAATTTACACCAATTATAAATTGTCCTGAAGTGGCGATCCTTGGTATCTCCAGATCATCGATGGAACCGATATATGATCCTAAAACAAAAACTTTTGAAGCAAGACTCATTTTGCCTCTTTCCCTCTCCTATGACCACCGCGTGATTGATGGTGC
>BJGS01000066.1 GCA_014190615.1 Methylophilaceae bacterium | reverse complement strand
TTAGTACTTAATTAAAGCAGATACCCAAGTGAATCCACCACCAAAAGCTTCCATCAGGAGTGTTTCACCCCTTTTGATTTTATGTTCACGAATAGCTGTGTCTAGGGCTAACGGAATAGAAGCTGCAGAAGTATTACCATGCCTATCAATCGTCACAATGACACGATCCATAGACATATTTAATTTTTTTGCAGTCGCTTCTAAAATTCGAATATTAGCTTGATGTGGAACGAGCCAATCAATATCAGATTTTTCTAATTGATTCGCTTCAAGAGTTTCGTCAACAATAGAATCTAATGTGTTTACTGCTATTTTGAATACTTGGTTGCCTTGCATTTCTATCGTGGACTTACCTTTTTGATGGGATACACCACTCGGTACGTGAAGTAATTTTTCGTAAGCACCGTCAGCATGAATGTGGGTAGATAAAATACCTGGCTGACTTGATCCTTCTAAAATCACAGCCCCTGCACCATCACCCCACAAAATAGCGTTACTTCTATCAGAATAATCTGTAATGCGAGACATAGTTTCAGCACCAATTACTAATACACACTTTGCTGAACCTACTTTAATAAAATTATCTGCCACCGATAGTCCATATATAAAGCCGCTGCACACGGCTTGAATATCAAATGCTGGGCATAAAGATAAGCCAAGTTTTGTTTGAACAATGCAGGCCGTACTTGGGAATGTTTTATCGGGCGTCGTAGTGGCTACGATAATGAGATCAATTTTTTTTGCATCAATACCAGAAGCTTCGATCGCTTTTTTTGATGCTTCAACTGCTAAATCGCTTGTGTATTGATGTGCTGATGCGATATGTCTTTCTTTAATACCCGTTCTTGACGTAATCCATTCATCAGTTGTCTCAAACATTTTTTCGAGATCGTGATTACTCAGTATTTTTTCAGGTAGATAACTTCCTGTCCCTATAATTTTTGAATAGATCATATATTTTCTGAAGATGAAACGTCTAAGGGAATTTCTAACTCAAGTTGTTTTTGAATGTTTTCTAATACATTATTTTTTGACTCTTCAATTGCAGTCTGAATGGCGTAAAAGAATGAATAACTATCAGCTCCGCCATGACTCTTAACCACAATACCTTTGAGTCCCAAAAAGCTAGCACCATTGTATCTGCTAGGGTCCAGTCTTTTTTTAAATCGGTTAAGCACAGGTAATGAAATAAATGCCATAAGTTTAGTGATCCAGGTGCGCTTAAATTCCTGCGTTAAAAATCGGCCCATGAGTTGAGCGATACCTTCAGCAGTTTTTAATGCCACATTGCCTACAAATCCATCACACACCACTACATCGGTTGTGCCTTTAAAAATGTCATTACCTTCAACATTACCATAGAAATTAAGGTGACTACGACGAAGTAATTCTCCAGCCTCTTTCACGACTTCATTACCTTTGATATCTTCAGAACCAATATTGAGAAGTCCTACGGAAGGCTTTGGATTACCTGTGACAGAACTCACTAATATAGAGCCCATCACTGCAAATTGTAATAAATTTTCTGCAGTACAATCTGTATTAGCGCCAAGGTCTAACATATAAGTGGTTCCCTTTTGGCTAGGTAAGCTTGATGCAATGGCTGGCCTATCAATACCGGGTAACATTTTTAAGACATAACGCGCGGTCGCCATAAGTGCGCCTGTGTTACCAGCGCTCACACAAGCCTGGGCTTTTTCTTCTTTGATTAAATTAATGGCGACGCGCATAGAAGAATCTTTTTTGTTCTTCAAAGCACTTTGGGGTGACTCATCCATTTCAACCACTTCACTTGTATGATGAATGGATAACCGTGAATTACTATATTTATTTTTTTGAAGTTCAGCCTCAATGACTGATTGATCACCCACTAAAATAATATGGAGTTGATCATATTTTGATAACGCTGTGATGGAGGCTGGAATAGTGACTTTTGGCCCATGATCCCCGCCCATTGCGTCAATTGCTAGGGTAATTGTCATATATTCTCTTAATATTTAAGAGCAATGAAGAAATAAATCAGAATAATTTTAAAAGAATTATTCTGATTTATTTTGAATAACTTTTTTGCCTCGGTAGTAACCTGTTGGGCTTACGTGGTGACGTAAATGAACTTCGCCAGTCGTTGGTTCAACAGCAAGTGGCGGATTAGATAAAAAATCGTGGGAACGATGCATGCCACGTTTTGATGGTGATTTTTTATTTTGCTGAACTGCCATAGCAACTCCTAAGTTTAATTTTTATATAATTTTTGTTTTAAATCAGCAAACGGATGAATGCGATCTAACATTTCATCAGTTTTTTTATAGTGGCAATTAACATTTTCATGTTTAGGCGCACTAGGTAAAGAGAGCATAATTTCGTCTTCAATAAGACTTAATATATCCATCTTTACACTACCTTCAATTAAGTCGTAAACCGCATGATCATCGATATAAAAATCGGTGAGCTGCGTTTCTTCTTTAATTAAAAATCCTGATTTTAAAAAAATCGTATGCTCTAATTTTTCCGTACATCTTTGGCAAATTAAATCTAATTTACCTTCAACAGTTAGCTCTAAACAGGGCTCTCTATGTTTATTTTCAAACCCCTTTAAAACAAAAGCAATTGAATCTTCAAGATTTAAGCATAAATCCTGCAATCGCTTAAAATCCGAGAGGCGAATTATATCATGAATTTCTTTCGATTTTCTTGAAAAATCAATATTGTCTATATGCTGTTCCATCAATAGATTTCGGGTTAAAAGACATCATTATTATATAAGAAATGACATGCTATAATTTTCTTAAATTAACCCTAATTTAGTGATTTTTTCACTAAAAACTTAAGGCTTTTCATTGTTCAAAAAAATACTTATTGCAAACCGCGGTGAAATAGCGGTTAGGATCATTCGTGCCTGTTCTGAGCTTGGCATTACTTCGGTAGCCATTTATTCAGATGCTGATCGCCATGCCCTTCATGTCAAAAAAGCTGATGAATCCTACAATGTAGGTGCAGATCCTCTCGCCGGCTATTTAAACGCACACAATATTGTCAATATTGCTGTCACTTCTGGATGTGACGCGATTCATCCAGGCTATGGCTTTTTGTCTGAAAATCCTGAATTGGCTGAAATATGCATGAGGCGAGATATTAAATTTATCGGTCCTAATGCTGACATTATTCGTCAAATGGGAGATAAAATTCAAGCGAGAACAGCGATGATTGCAGCTTCAATCCCTGTCATTCCAGGGAGCGAAGGTAATATAGAGAGTCTTGATGAAGCCAAAAAACTCGCCTCCTCTATGGGCTACCCCATCATGCTTAAAGCCACGAATGGCGGAGGCGGCAGAGGTATTCGACGCTGTAATAGCGAAAAAGAACTCAACACAAATTATGATCGCGTGATTTCTGAAGCGACAAAAGCCTTTGGAAAGCCTGAGGTTTTTATTGAAAAATGTATCGTATCCCCTAAACATATCGAAGTGCAAATTTTGGCCGACAGCTTCGGTAGTGTGGTTCATCTCTTCGAAAGGGATTGTTCTATTCAAAGACGAAATCAGAAGCTCATTGAGATTGCACCCTCTCCTCAACTCACGAACGCGCAAAGAAATTATGTAGGTGAGCTTGCAGTAAAGGCTGCTAAAGCTGTTAATTATGAGAACGCGGGTACCGTGGAATTTCTTTTAGACGATGAAAACAACTTTTATTTCATGGAAATGAATACGCGTCTTCAAGTCGAACATACTATTACCGAATCGATTACCGGCATTGATATTGTTCAAGAGCAAATCAGAATTGCCTTTGGACTTTCATTACAATATAAACAAGATGAAATTCAGTTTCGCGGCTTTGCAATTGAGTATCGTATCAATGCCGAAGATCCTAAGTATGATTTTATGCCATCTTTTGGAAAAATTACTCGTTATTACGCGCCTGGTGGACCCGGCGTTAGAATTGATGCTTCGATTTATACCGGTTATGTCATACCACCCTATTACGATTCAATGTGCGCCAAACTTACCGTATGGGCTTTGAACTGGGAAAGTGTCATTCAACGAGGCAAGAGAGCACTCAACGATATGGTTGTATTTGGAGTTAAAACAACAATCCCTTATTATTTAGAAATCATGAATAATAAACAGTTTAAAGAAGCTAATTTCAACACAAGTTTTGTGGACGAACATCCAGAACTTATTAATTATCAAAGTCAATTTCCACCTGAGTTAATGGCTGCAGCGATATCAGCAGCAATTGCTGCCCACGAAGGCATTTAAAGAATTATGAAAAAAATACATATTACCGAATTGGTTTTAAGAGATGGTCACCAATGTCAAATTGCGACAAGACTTCGCACTGAAGACATGCTCCCTATCTGCCCACAATTAGATGCGCTTGGCTTTTGGTCAATTGAGGCATGGGGGGGTGCTACATTTGATGCTTGTGTTAGATACTTAAAAGAAGACCCTTGGGAGCGCTTAAAGCTTTTAAGAAAAGCTTTACCAAATTCTCGTATACAAATGTTACTTCGAGGCCAGAATTTATTAGGTTATCGGCACTATTCAGATGATGTTGTGGATGCGTTCGTAAAGCAATCGGCCAACAATGGTGTCGATGTATTTAGAATTTTTGATGCCATGAATGATGTCAGAAATCTTACAACGTCTATTAAAGCCGTCAAAAAATATAAAAAACATGCAGAAGGTACTTTAAGCTATACCACGAGTCCCGTGCATGACATTCCTTATTTCGTTAATCTTGCAAAAGAAATGGCAAATTATGGTTGTGACACGATTGCCATTAAAGATATGGCTGGACTCTTAACGCCCTCAGTCACTAAAGACCTTGTGACCTCTTTAAAAAAATCAATCTCATTGCCGATTCATGTCCACGCACACGCAACTTCAGGTCTGGCAAGTATTAATCTTTTAACTGCCGTACAAAATGGTGCAGATATGATTGATACATGCAATTCAAGTTTTGCTGAAGGTGCGAGCCATCCATCGACAGAATCTATGATTGCAGCCTTAGAAGACTTAGGCTACAAAACAGACATTGATATTAAAAAAGTTGAAGAGATTAGCGAACAGTTAAAGGTTGTCAGAAAAAAATATTGGCAATTTGAATCCGATTATACGGGTGTAGATACGCGCGTCTTAAGCAATCAAGTGCCTGGCGGCATGATTTCTAATTTATCCAATCAGCTTAAAGAACAAGGTGCGCTTGATCGTATGAATGAAGTGCTTCTTGAAATTCCTAAAGTTCGAGAGGACTTAGGTTATCCGCCACTTGTAACACCAACTTCTC
>BJGS01000065.1 GCA_014190615.1 Methylophilaceae bacterium | reverse complement strand
CTAAAAGCATTCACGGTTGCATTATTAGCTTTTAATAATTGCTCAATATTTACTTTGTCATCCTTTACAAAAGGTTGATTCAATAATGTGACCTCTTTAAGGAATTTTTGCACTGTACCTTCTGCAATTTTTTCTAACATAGCTTCAGGCTTGCCAGCTTCTTTTGCTTTTTCAATCGCAACACGTTTCTCAACCTCAATCAATGCGGCATCAATGCCAGATGCATTAAGCGCTTTGGGTTTGTTTGCTGCAATATGCATGGCTAAATCTTTTCCTAACGCCTCATCGCCACCCTGAAGGTCTAAAAGCACGCCAATTCTTCCGCTATGCACATAACTCACTATTTGACCGGTTGTTTGATAACGAATGAATCGACGTGGTGTAATGTTTTCACCCACTTTACCCACAAGCTGAGCACGAACTTCTTCAGCATTACCAGAGCTCATGTTTAAGCTTGTTAAAGCCTCGATATTAGCTGGATTTTTTTCATTGATAGTAGATACAAGGTCATGCGTATATTTTAAAAAGTCTTCATTTTTAGCGCAAAAATCTGTTTCTGAGTTAACTTCAAGAAGTGTTCCTGTTTTGCCGTCTTTAGCTACAAAAGCAATCACAATACCCTCAGCAGCCAATCTTCCGGCAGCCTTACTTGCTTTGTTTCCGAAACGAACTCTTAAAATTTCTTCAGCACGCGCACTGTCGCCATCAGCTTCAGTTAATGCTTTTTTACAATCCATCATAGGTGCGTCTGTGCGATCACGTAGGTCTTTGACCATGCTTGCGGTTATTTCTGCCACTTTGATTACTCCTTAAATACTGTATGAATAAACTTATTATTAAAAAAGGGGCATGAAGCCCCTTTTAAATAATGCTTTAAAAATTACTCAGCGACTGCTTCAGTCACCTCTACAAATTCTTCTTCTTGCGATACTGACTTAGCAAGTTCATTTAATGCCTGGCTTTTACCTTCTAAAACAGCATCGGCCATGCCTCTTGCGTAAAGTCTAATAGCTCTACTTGAGTCGTCGTTACCAGGAATGACATATGAAATATCGTCAGGTGAATCATTAGTGTCCACAACACCAATGATAGGTATGCCAAGCTTATTGGCTTCAACCACGGCACCACTCTCATGGCCTACGTCGATTACAAAAATTGCATCAGGAAGCGCTGTCATATCTTTAATGCCACCGATTGAGCGTTGTAATTTTTCATAGTCACGCTTATAGCCTAATGCTTCTTTTTTATTAAACTTAAGTAGGCTTCCATCTTCAAGCATTGCTTCATAATCGTTAAGACGCTTAATAGACTGTCTTACTGTTTTAAAATTTGTGAGCATACCGCCTAACCAGCGATGATTCACGTAAGAAACACCTGCGCGAGAAGCCTCTTCTTTAAGAATTTCTCGAGCTTGTCTTTTAGTGCCTACAAAAAGAATACGTCCTTTGTTTGCGGCAAGAGTGCGGATGTACTTCAAAGCCTCTTGGAACATAGGTAATGTTTTTTCTAGGTTAACAATATGAATTTTATTTCTATCACCAAAAATATATGGTGCCATTCTTGGATTCCAGTAACGGGTTTGATGGCCGAAATGGACCCCCGCTTCTAACATTTGACGCATAGTAACTGACATAATTGACTCCGTTGTTATGGGTTAAAAAAACATCACCTAATTACATCTATTTTCATAGACACCCTAACGTTAGGTAATGCAAAATTATTTCCTCAAGAACCTTGAAGAAGCGCGTTATAATAGCACAAAATACAAGTTCAAACGTAATCTAAGCCTAGTAATCATGACAATACACATCAAAAATTCCCAAGAAATCGAAAAAATGCGTATTGCTGGCAAGTTAGCATCCCAAGTACTTGATTATATTACACCTTTTGTTAATCCAGGCATTACTACTGAAGAAATTGACAGACTTTGTCATGACTATATGGTTAATGTTCAAAAAACGATCCCTGCCCCATTAAATTATGCCCCAGACGGACATACGCCCTATCCAAAATCAATTTGCACGTCCATTAACCACCAAATTTGTCATGGCGTACCTGGTCCAAAAGCCCTCAAAGAGGGTGATATTGTCAATATTGATATCACAGTCATTAAAGAGGGTTTCCATGGAGACACCAGCCGCATGTTTCTCTTAGGCGATACTTCTATCCAAGCTAAGCGCTTATGTAAACTCACTTATGAAGCCATGTGGCTCGGTATTCAAAAAGTTAAGCCAGGAGCAAAATTGGGTGATATCGGATTTGTCATTCAAGACTTTGCTGAAAAAAATGGATTTAGTATTGTGCGAGAATTTTGTGGTCACGGCATTGGCAAGCGCTTTCATGAAGAGCCTCAAGTCCTTCATTATGGAAAGCCTGACACAGGCCTTACTTTAGAAGCAGGTATGATTTTTACAATTGAACCTATGATTAACGCAGGTAAAAGAGACATCAAACAAATGCCTGATGGGTGGACTATCGTCACTAAAGACCGCAGCCTTTCAGCACAGTGGGAACATACCATCTTGGTCACAGAAACTGGCTATGAAGTTCTTACGGTGTCTGAAAAAACACCTTCTCCTCCAGTATTTGCTAACTAAATCTTGATTCAAAAAGAAATTCTCAGCTTAAAAAAAGAATTAGCTTTGAATGAGTTAAATCTCATTAAGCTATTTTTAAAAAAAAGAGATAGTCAGTCTTACCTAGCAGCGCACTCTTTATTAGTCGATCAAATATTAAATAAGCTCTGGCAAAGCCTTGAGTTTGAAGACGAAGCTTCGCTGGTCGCATGCGGCGGATATGGTCGCCAAGAACTTTTTCCCTTCTCAGATGTAGACTTACTCCTCCTAATCCCAAAAAAAGTTAATCATTCACTCAATCAAAAAATAGAACAATTTATTACCTTAGCATGGGACATTGGCTTAAGAATCAGTCATAGCGTTCGTAATCTCGACGATACGAAAAGGGAAATTAAAAATGATATTACGGTCCATACAAACCTTCTCGAAAGTAGATATCTTGATGGCGACAAAACGCTTTATAAACATTTAAAGGTCATCATTCATGACAGTATTAATCCAACCCAATTTTATGAAGCCAAGTTAAAAGAACAAGATCATAGGCATTTAAAGTACAACCAATCTGCTTATCAATTAGAGCCAAATATCAAAGAGAGTCCTGGTGGCTTAAGAGACCTCCAAATGATTCAATGGATTGGCAAGAGCTCTATTTCTAAATTTTCAATAGGGCATTTAAAACAAAAAAAATATCTTGATACAAAAAATTATCAGAAACTTATCAAGGCTGATCACTTCTTTAAAAGCTTAAGAATTTTGCTACATATAACGGCTCAACAAAGCGAAGACAGACTGCTCTTTGATTACCAAAATCAATTAGCTTTGTTATTGAAATACAAAAAAACTACTCATAAAAAAAGAAGTGAATTACTCATGAGAGACGTTTATGAATCGATTAATTTCATCACATTTACTAATGAAGTACTTTTAAAGAAACTGAATCCTAAAAAAATTCAAAAAATATCCCAAATTCCAGATAGCAAATTTCTAATTAACATGAATGGTTGGCTAGAAATCAGTCCGCGTTTTATTGGGCGTGATATCACACCCTTTATTTTTGATGTATTTATCACTTTCCAAAGATATAACAAACTAAAAACCTTAGGGCCAAACCTAATGACGCTTTTGAATAATGCGGCAAATAAAATTAATCCATCATTTAGAAAAGATAAGCAACAGCAAGATAAATTTTTATCGATCTTAAAGTCAAATGATAAAGTCAATCGATCACTCAGAATTATGAATAAATGCAATCTGATTGGAGCATACATCCCAGCATTTGGAAAAATTGTAAGTCAAATGCAGCATGATCTATTCCATATTTATACTGTCGATGAACATATTCTTAATGTCATCCGCAACCTGAGAAGATTTTCCAAAGTGGAATTGAAACATGAGTTCCCAGACTGTTATGACTTGTTTAAGGATTACACACATAAACATGTTCTATATCTAGCAGCCCTTTTCCATGATATTGCAAAAGGTCGTGGTGGAGACCATTCTGAACTAGGAGCGAAAGATGTCGATGCATTTTCTAAGCTGAATCATTTGTCAGCGCATGACCAATCACTTATCAAGTGGCTCGTCAAATCGCACCTTATCATGTCTCATACAGCACAAAAATTAGATTTGTCAGATCCCAAAGTGATTCAAGTATTTGCAGAGAAAGTCATGAACAAAGAAAACTTGACCTCACTCTATCTTCTAACAGTGGCTGACATAAGAGCCACAAGCCCGCATGTCTGGAATCAATGGAAAGCAACACTTCTTAAAAATTTATTTCAATATACATTGAAATATTTAGAGGAAGATAATCGATCTCATGCCGATTTAATTACAAAACGAAAAGCCAAAGCAGCATCTATTTTAGAGACTTACAATATTGGAGGTCATCATTACAAAACCCTTTGGAAAAGTTTTGGCGAAGACTATTTTTACAAATATACAGAAGAAGAAATTGCTTGGCAAACAAGACTTTTATTTTCACATACAGCACCTACAAAACCTATTATTCGAGTAAGGCATCGCCCAAATGGCGAGGGTATAGAAGTTCTTATTTACAAAAAAAATACTGCGCTCATTTTTAATAAAACGTGCCGTTTCTTTGATGAAATTGGATATAACGTAGCCGCAGCAAAAATATTTACAACACAGCATGATTACGCTCTCAATCTTTTTGACCTTCTTGATGCCAACCCAAAATCGGTGAGTTATGAAGGTCTATTTAAATTTATGGAGAAAGAATTAACCAGTCGGTTCGAAAATCCAAAAGAAAGTAAAGCAGTAAAACTTTCTGAACGAAGCCGACAAGCCACGCATCATACATTTGACACGAAAATTTCTATTTTACAAATTGAACAATCGCCTATATACCAATTAGAGATTATTACAGATGATAGAAATGGTCTCTTAAGTCTTATATCTGAGGAATTATCAAAAGAAGAAATATCCATCAATCACGCAAAAATTAATACGCTAGGGTCTCGTGCTGAGGATACATTTTTAATTAATTACAAAAATCATTTAAAAATGAACGAAAAAAAGATAAGCAATTTAATAAAAAAGTTGAATGCAGCCATAGCATAATAGATTAAAAAGCATTTGATTTGGCGGAAGAGGTGAGATTCGAACTCACGGAGGGGATGAACCCTCGACGGTTTTCAAGACCGCTGCCTTAAACCGCTCAGCCACTCTTCCGGAGCGAGAATTCTATCATAACCTTTAATCATCTTGA
>BJGS01000064.1 GCA_014190615.1 Methylophilaceae bacterium | reverse complement strand
GATCACAATTATTTTGAATCGCATTCATATCACCAAATAAATCAATCGCTACAATGTCACCTTGTTGACGTAAAGACTCAATCGCCTTTTCTAATCCAGCATCATTGCCTTGAGGGGCAAGAATAGCTTTTGCTTTTTTACCATTTGGAAATAAAGTCACAATATTTTTAAGGTCCATCGTAAAGCCTGTCGCAGGACGTTTGCGTCCAAAAGATGCGCCAATATTGTCATAGCGGCCACCTAATGCAATCGGTGAATAGCATTGATCTGCATATACTGAAAATACCAAGCCATTATGATATTGATAGCCCCGGATATCACTTAAGTCATATGAAATTTTAATGTCAGACTCTTTCAAAGCTTTATCTATTTGATTTAAAAATTGCAGTGCATTTTTAATCGGCTTATCTTGTGGCAATACCTTGTCAGCCTCTTTTAAGATATTCACATCACCGTAAAGACTGACTAATGCAATTAATGCTTCACGATTTTTTTTATCTAACGACTGTGTCAAGCTTTTCACTTCTGATTGATCTTTTTTCTGCATCGCTTCATAAAGACGATCTAGAGGGACACGCTCTATATTAGATGACGCAATTAAGCTTGTAAAAATATCAAGGTGATTAAAATCAAAGACTGGGGATTTAATCCCAATGGTATTTAATGTTTTAATGAGAAGCGTTTGAATTTCGAGGTCTGCTTCAATACCTTTAAATCCATAGAGCTCAGCCCCAATTTGAAAAGGTTCTCTCGATTGGAGAAAGCTTGCTGGCTTCGTTCTTAAGACGGAGCCTGCATAAGATAATCTTGTGACTTCTTCGTTATGAATAAGGTGCGCATCAATACGGGCAACTTGTGGAGTAATATCAGCACGAACACCCATAAGCCTTCCTGATAATTGATCCACGACTTTGAAGGTATCAAGATCCATGTCTTGGCCATTGCTATTTAAAGATTCAATGTATTCCAACATGGGTGGAATGACATAGAGATATCCATGTGCTTGATAGAGATCAAGAATAGATCGCCTTAAAGACTCAAGATAGACTGCTTCATCGGGAAGCATATCTTCAACATAATCTGGGAGTGTCCATTGATTCATTGATTAACGACCTAATAATAAAAAAATTAATCCTAATAGAAAAGATATCAAACCCATAAAGCGGATTTGACCACGTCTCATTGTAATCATTTTTTTGAAAGTTTCACGCCACCCTTCAGGAAAACATAAGGGCATAAAACCTTCTAATATCAACATAAGACCCAAGGATGAAAAAAACCAATTTTTCATCGCTATTCTTTTTTCTTTCTAGAACTTCGCATGTATTTTAAAAAGTCTGAGCCGGGGTCCAAGACCATGACATCGGCTTTATCTTTAAAGCTTTTCTTATATGCTTCGATACTGCGATAAAAAGCATAAAATTCTGGATTCTTAGAATAGGCGTTCGCATAGATTTCTGCAGCTTTTGCATCTCCTTCACCCTTCATCTTCTGCGCGTCTTTGTAAGCTTCCGCAATGATGACATCACGTTGTTTTTCAGCGTCAGCACGAATTTTTTCAGAAGCAGCAAAACCTTGTGAGCGCAATTCATTTGCGACTGATTTCCGTTCAGCTTCCATGCGCTGATAGACTGATTCACTGACTTCTTTCGGAAGATCGACACGTCTTAAGCGCACATCTAAAATTTGAATACCCATAGAACGCAAATCTCGATCAGCACGCTCTGTTAGGATTTGCATAATTTCTCCGCGCTCTCCTGAGACGACATCGTGGATCGTTCTTTTACCAAATTCAGCACGTAATCCATCATTCACAGTCTGAGAGATTCTTCGCTCAGCTTGCACTTCATCTCCCTTAACAGACACGTAATATTTTGCAGGGTCGACAATTTTCCATTTAATGAATGAATCCACAAGTACATTTTTCTTTTCGCTGGTAATAAATCGATCAGGTTCTTGCCAATTCAATGTCAGAATTCGATTATCAAAAAACTGTACATTTTCGACGAGCGGTGTTTTGAAATAAAGTCCTGGTTCTTTTTTAATGGAAATGATTTCACCTAAACGAAATACGATGGCGTACTCACGCTGATCTACTGTAAAAGTCGACATCGCTAAAATGACAATGCCTATTAAGAGGCTTGCTAATAAAAAAGTAAGTTTTTTCATGCTTTATCTCGTTTCTCGATCTCTCGTTTTAAATGCATCACGCGTTCGCTCAACATTTTGAAGCGGTGTTTGGTTCTGATTAAAATCAACCTGTGGTGTGACATTCACTATAGGTGACGTCGCATCTTTATTAACAGGGCTCGTTTGCTGAATTAACTTATCTAAAGGTAAATAAAGAAGGCTATTTGAATTTTTTTGATCTACAAACACTTTAGATACATTTGATAAAATCTGTTCTTGCGCTTCAATGTAAAGACGATCACGCATCACTTCAGGGGCTCGATCATATTGCGTTAACACTTGCTCAAAGCGACTTGCATTACCTTTTGCTTCATTTTCAACTTTTAAACGATAGCCTTGCGCTTCTGCAGTGAGTCTTGAAGCCGTACCTTTTGCTTTTGGAACAATATCGTTTGCATAGGCTTGGCCTTCATTTTTTTGACGCTCTAAATCTTGCTTAGCTTTCACAGCATCATCAAACGAGGCTTGAACTTGTTCAGGTGGCTGTGCATTTTGCATCGTCACACTTGTCACATTAATCCCTGTGTTATATCGATCTAGAATTTCCTGCATAAGCTTTTTAGTTTTGACAGCTATCTCTTCGCGGCCTTCGTATAAAGCAAAATCCATTTTACTTTTACCGACAATTTCACGAATCGCACTTTCAGCAGCCCCCCTTACAGATGATTCCGCAGAGCGATTATTAAACAAATAATCTTCAACTGACTTTAAGTTATATTGCACGGCAAATTGGAGGTCAATAATATTTTCATCGTCTGTTAACATCAATGACTCTCTGAGTTCTTTTGATCTCGCAGCAGCATCCCCTGCAGAACGATAGCCAACTTCAATGGTTCGCACCTGTTCAAGATTGACAACTTCAGCTGATTCAACGGGAAATGGAATATGCCAACGCGGTCCTGGCATCGTCACTTCTGTATTTTTACCAAATCTTAAAACCACACCTCGTGAACCCTGGTCTACAATATAAAAGCCTGTGGCTGCCCAAAGCAGAAACACAATAAGGAGAATGGGTACGATAGGAAGATTGCCATTTCCTGGGTTTGGTGTCACATTGCCTCCAGAAGATTTGGGTGTTTTTTGTTCTGTTTCTTTTTTACCAAAGATACGGCCTATTTTTTTTCTTAAATCGTTTAAAAGCTCGTCTAGATCCGGAGGTCCTTCTTCTTGGTTATTATTTTGCCCAGGGGTTTTTGCCATAAATTTATACTATCTAATAATTAAGGGGATTTTCTTCAAATATTTCGGTTTCAGTTGATTGCTTTGCAACATAAAGTTGGAGGATAGCCTCTTTTAAAAGTTCAATACCCTCGCCTGTTTTTGCTGATAACTGAATAGTCGAAATTCTACCATATTCATCTTTTTCATGATTTGCCTTTATATCAAGTCTATCAATTTGATTTAAAACAAGAATTTGAGGGATTGACGCCGCTTTAATCTCTTCTAGAATCTTATTCACTGCTACGCTTTGCTCGCTATGATTTGGGTTGGCCATATTCACGACATGAAGAAGTAAATCAGCCTCTCTTGACTCCTCAAGAGTCGACTTAAAAGCCTCAATCAAAGCAGTAGGTAGTGCCTTTATAAATCCAACGGTATCTGAAATGACGCATTCCACGCCTTCTTCAATAAAAAGTTTTCGAGAGGTGGTATCGAGTGTTGCAAATAGCTGATTCATAGCTAATGCATTCGCGCGAGTGAGTTGATTAAAGAGTGTTGATTTACCCGCATTGGTATAACCTACAATTGAAATATTTAAGACACTTGAGCGACTTCTTTTTTTTCGCTGCATCGTGCGCTGTTGTTTTAATTTATCTAGTTTTTCTTTCAACTGCTTAATGCGAAGTCTTAACATGCGGCGGTCAAGTTCTAATTGTTTTTCACCAGGACCACCTCTAACACCAATACCGCCTTTTTGTCGTTCTAAGTGACTCCAGCCCTTAATGAGACGAGTTGATAAATGATCGAGCTGTGCTAATTCAACTTGCAACTTACCTTCATTACTTTTAGCGCGCTTAGAGAAAATAAAAAGAATAAGTGCTGTGCGATCTAGTATGCGCGTACTTAGATATTTTTCTAAGTTTCGCTCTTGGGACGGGCTTAAGTTGTGATTAAAAATGACGGTATCGGCTTTTGACTCTTGAATGATGAATTTAATTTCATCAACTTTACCTGAGCCTAAAAAATATTTAGGATCTGGCGCTGATCTTTTGATGTTGACTGTGCTCACAATTTTCATATCAGCACTTAATACAAGCTCTTTAATCTCTTCGACACTTTCTTCGAAGTCAGTACCACCAAAATTAATACTGATTACACAAGCAGACTTACCTTCATTGGGACGTTCAAACATTAATCGTCATCTGTTGGAGGCTCGATATTGACATTGCGCATAGGCACAATCGTTGAAATGGCATGTTTATAGACTAACTGACTGACTGTATTTTTTAATAAAATTGCGTACAGATCAAAGGATTCGATATTGCCTTGTAACTTAATACCGTTCATCAGGTAGATAGATACCGACACATGTTCTTTTCTGAGTTGATTTAAAAACTCATCTTGTAAATGCACGCTCTTTTTTTCCATAGAGGATTCCAAATAAAGTTATAAGTAAAGGTTTAAACGTTTCATGGTTTCATCACGCCCTAAGATCGCCATCACAGCATCAATACTCGGGGATTGCGCGATACCTGTTAAAAGGACTCGAAGTGGCATCGCAAGTTTTGGAAATTTAATGGCATGTGATGTCACTACTTCATTCATAGCATTATGAATGCCTTCTTTCGTCCAATCAATCTTAATTAAAGAGGCTTGAAAAGATTTTATAATTTCTAATGCTTCTTCATTAATATGTTTTTCAAAATCTTCCGGGTTCGGTTTTTGATATTCAAATATGTAAGCAATATCTCGAGCAAGGCTTGTTAAATGATTTGCACGTTCGCGGTGAATCTCAATTGATACATTTAAAAGTTGAGGATCAATAGGTGTAAGAATCAGTTTTTTCAAATAAGGTGTTATAGCTTCACTGATGCGATCCAGTGGTAGCGTTTTGATGTAATGACTATTCAGCCAATCTAATTTTTCAGTATTAAATTGTGCCGATGAAGAAGTAATATGGTCCAAATCAAACCATTGACAAAAGTCCGTCATGGTAAAG
>BJGS01000063.1 GCA_014190615.1 Methylophilaceae bacterium | reverse complement strand
TAAACTTAATCCAGCGCCATTTTGTCTCATGGATGAAGTTGACGCACCCCTTGATGATAGTAATACACTTCGTTTTACAAATATGGTGACTGAGATGTCCAAAAATACACAATTTCTTTATGTGTCACATAATAAAATCGCCATGGAAATGGCCCAACAACTTATTGGTGTCACGATGCAAGAATCTGGTGTGTCAAGAATTGTTGAGGTGTCATTAGAAGAATTCGAGAAGATGGAGCTGGCAAATTAAGTTAACAGGTCTTATTACAAGCATGTCTGACATTCAGTTCGCCCTGACGATTCTTGCTGTAATAATCATCCTTATTATGATTATATTTAACTGGATTCGTCTTATCCAGTATCGTAAAAAAAATCATGCTGAAAATTCTTTTTTATATAATGATGAAAATAGTCTAAATCCAGAAGAAAAAAATCCTTACGATCAAGATTTAAGTATCTCAGAAAAGTATTTACTTTCAAATTTACCAAAAGATATTTATCGTGATATTGATGCTATTGCATTTATAAAGCTTAACAAAGCAACCCGTGCTACTTCTAAATTAAACCTAAGGGACTTTATTGAGCTTCCCCATGCAAAAAGTTTCATTCGTAGAAATGAAGATATATGGCAGTCTACAGAGGACTTAAGTGGCTCAGTTTCATTCGATCAAATAATTCTAGCTATTCAGCTGGTAGACCGCCAAGGTCCAATCTCACAAGCGCACATGCAGACATTCCGAATGCTCTCAGAGAAAACCAAGAATGATTTAGATGGCAGTCTCATTTGGCTTTCTCACTCAAATATTGAAGAAGATGCAAAAGAGCTTAATCAATTTTGCGCTCTTGTCGATCATATGATGACTTTAACTCTCATCCCAAAAAAAAATGGGATATTTGACAATGAAAAACTTATTGAATCATTAAAAACAGATGGTTTTAAAGTAAACAAAGATGGTTATCATGTATTCAAAGGTCGTGATAAGCACCCTTTATTTCGCGTGACTTCTTTAAATCATCAGCCCTTAAGTTTTAATCTTGATCCCTATATTCAAGGCATTCTTTTCCAAATGGATTTACCACTTACCTTAAACTGTAAAGATTCCTTCGATGCAATGTTGGAATCGATCACTAACTTTCAAAAAGAACTTGAATGTATGCTTGTTGATTCCAATAAAAAAGAACTAAATATTAACCATATTGAGCGCATTAGATATCAGGTTGAAAAAATCGAAAATCAAATGGTAGCTAAAAATATCCCCCCTGGCAGCTCATGCGCACGCAGATTATTTTCTTAAATGAAAGCCGACAAAGAAAATACTAAGAATAAAATTCAAGAGCTAATCGAAAAGATAAACGCGTTCGATTATCAATATTACGTTTTAGATAACCCTTCTCTCTCAGATTTTGAATACGACAAAATCTTTAAGTCACTTGTTGATTTGGAGAATAAAAATCCAGAACTAATTCGACCTGACTCACCTTCCCAAAGGGTAGGGGGTAAGGCGTTAGATGCTTTTGAAAGTGTTATTCACCGTCAAGCAATGCTATCTCTAAACAATGCGTTCGAAGATGATGAGCTTATGGCCTTTGATAAGCGCATTAAAGATGATATTGGCATCGATGAAGTCGAATATGCAGTTGAGCCAAAGTTTGATGGTCTTGCAATTACACTTACTTACGAGAATGGTATTTTTGTTCAAGGTGCAACGCGTGGTGACGGGTATACCGGAGAAAACGTCACACATAATTTAAAAACTATTCGCTCAATACCAACGAAACTCAATCACACTAACCCGCCTAAGCTTCTAGAAGTAAGGGGTGAGGTCTTAATGCTTAAAAAAGATTTTGAATTACTAAATCAAAAGCAGGAATCTTTAGGTGAAAAAAAATTTGCAAATCCGAGAAATGCAGCGGCAGGGAGTTTAAGGCAGCTTGACCCCAGGATAACTGCAACAAGACCACTTTCATTTTTTTCTTATGGTCTGGGCATATGCGAACCCAATCTAAATTTAAAAAATCATACGGAAACAATTCAACTTCTAAAACAATTTAATTTGCCTATCTCTGATTTATCTTCAAGCGTTAAAGGCGTCAAAGGGTTACAAAGTTTTTATGACAAGGTATTAAAACTAAGAGACACACTATCCTATGATATTGATGGCGTAGTATATAAAGTTAATTCCTTTAACTATCAAAATGAGTTGGGTTTTGTATCTCGCGCTCCTAGGTGGGCTATTGCACATAAATTTCCGGCAGAAGAAGCTTTGACTGAAATTTTAGACATCAATGTTCAGGTGGGTCGGACAGGGGCTATAACACCTGTAGCGCGCTTGAAACCAGTTTTTGTTGGTGGCGTTACTGTGACAAATGCAACTCTCCATAATGAAGATGAGATGATTCGTAAAGATGTTCATATTGGAGATATGGTAAGCGTTAGAAGAGCAGGGGATGTGATTCCTGAAATTGTAAGGGTGCTTGTTGATAAAAGGCCTAAGACAATCAAGAAATTTAAAATGCCAACAGAGTGTCCAGAGTGTGGCTCCCCACTTATTAGAATCGATGAAGCAATCATTCGTTGCTCAGGCGGCTTAATTTGCCCTGCACAACAAAAACAATCCATTATTCATTTTGCATCTCGAAAAGCTATGGATATCGAAGGATTGGGAGATAAATCTGTTGAGCAACTATTTAATGTAGGCTTGATTAATGGGTTACCTGATATTTTCAAATTAGAACTTGAACAATTAGTCAGTCTTGATCGTATGGCAGAAAAGTCTGGTCAGAACTTATTAGACGCCATTGAAAAAAGCAAAGCAACATCATTACCTAGATTTATCTATGCGCTTGGTATTCGGAATGTAGGCGAATCTACCGCTAAAGATCTTGCTGGCTTCTATGGTGATTTAGATGAAATCATGAAACAAACAGAAGAAAGCTTACAGATTGTGCCTGATATTGGTCCTACAGTTGCAAAATCAATTAGTGATTTTTTTGGGCAAAGGAAGAGTAGGGAAGTTATTGAATCTTTGATAGGCTTAGGTGTTTGTTGGCCTAAATACGACATTAAAAAATCTGCTTCAGGAATTTTTGCAACCAAAACTTTTGTACTCACTGGAACCTTACCTTCAATGTCACGTGAGGAAGCTAAATCAATTATTGAAATGAATGGCGGAAAAGTTGTAGGCAGCGTTTCTAAAAAAACTGATTATGTTGTTGCGGGATCAGATGCCGGTAGTAAATTAACTTCAGCACAAGAACTTGGTGTTAAAATTATTTCACAACAAGAACTTTTGAAACTTATAATTTAAAAAAACTATGAAACTTAAAACACAATTTTTATTAATACTATTGAGTATATTTTTTTCAACAAATACTTTCTCTAAAGATTCCATCAAATCCTGTGATGAGTTATTAAGTGATAACCAATATGAAGATGCCCTAAAAACAAAAAGGGGTGAATTTAAATCTACCTTTTGTCACGGACAAGCTAACTTAAAGCTTAACCAATTCGACGAGGCTTTGAATGACTTTAAATTAGCGGGTAAATTATCAAAAAGTGATACTGATCGTTTTATGTCTGATTTACTAGTAGGTATCACATTAAAGGAAGCTAAAAGACTTGATGATGCCCTTTTGTATTTAAAAGATTCTTTTTCAAATATAAAAGCGAACAAACCTTTTAAGCGTCTCTATTTTGTAGAAATCGGTGAAACTTTATTACTCCTTAGTAAATATGATGAAGCAGCAAAGGCATTCCTTGAAGCTTATTCATTAGCTGCAAATGATGATGAGCGTGCTGCAAACTTAGATCGAGTTGCTTTTGCATATGCAACACTTAAGAATTTTAGTAAAGCTATAGAGTATGAGTTAAAAGCTAATTTGGCTTTTGAACGGACGGGTTTATTAGGTGAATATGCAGAATCTGGTATCAACCTCGGTTTATATTATCTCGAGGCTAATGATCTAGACTCAACCGAAAGAACGCTTTTGAAATTTGAGAAGCTCGCCCGTGAGAATGGGGGGATGTATTACCTTGCCAAAGCTTTATACGCAGAAAGTAAATATTACAAAAAGAAATCAAATACAGGCCTTAGTCAATCTAAGCTGGATGAGGCGAATAAGATAGCTAATGATATTGGGGCGGAGGACTTGAAAACACTTTTTAAAGCATTTTAATTTAAGTTGTATATTCTATTTTACATAATATACATTATACGAAGTATATAATTAATCAAGAGCGCCAGTTCTAAAGTCATTGTCAAAAAATGTGCTTGAAGAAAGAATACATTTAACATAAAAAAACCACTGCTAAGAGTGGCTTTTTTTTAAACTACAATTAAGTTGTTGGAGACCTTTACTGAGGTTCGAAATAACTAATAGATTACTGTATTGTTAAAACCATATCAAAAGCACCCGGGTGTACCCCACTTATTTGATTTACTGTATTCGAAAGAGTTGAAATACCTCTGGAGTTAGAAAAGGTCAAAGTAAAATTAGGGGCCAATGCCTGTGCAGGCGTTATTGTTATTGGGTTAGCCATCCATGCAGCCAGTCTTGTGCCAGCAGGGTTAGCGGCACCGTTAGGCCATGTGATTAAGTTATGTGTAGTAGGATTAATTAAGGCCGCTGAAAAAGTTTGGTTACTTAGTGATGTAACACTTTGCATCATTGATCTGGAACGTGGGGCTTGATTATTATTTAAGTCATTTATTGTAACTGAGGTTTCAAGTTTGCCTGCTTCAGCTGCGGCTAGATTGGCAAAATTACAAGTTACATTAGCTGGACTAGCTACTTGATCTGTGAGTGCTGCAGTAGCGTTGGTTGCACAGAACGCGGTGCCAGGTGTCGCCTGATATGTCATAGCAGCATTAAACTGACCAGCTTGTGTATATTTAAACGTAGGATCTGCCTCTACATATAACGTACTATAAGTTCCAGCTACTGGCGTGAGTGTGCCAGTTAATGGGGATGTTACGCCTACAGTTACATTGACTTCATCTCCAGCAGTACTTTCATATAGCGTGGTGCAGTCACCTAAAAAAGTATTAGGTCCGAGAGCGTCTGTCACAGCGCCGTTATATGCTGATGTGCATAGCATCACCTTATAAAACTTAACTTTTTGTGAGTCTGGTTGAGCAAAGCAGTCAAATTTTCCAGGAGCACCATTCGTAACCTGAGTTACCACCCCTGCCCCACTTACGGTGCAATCAGCAGTAGGGTTTGCTGCCCAAGTCGTTTGCGAAAAAAAGATGAGTGACGTGATACCAATTAGTGAGTAAATATTCTTTTTTAGTTTTAAAATAGTTGTCATATTTAGATACCTTTAATTCCAATGCCGCCTTGTTTCTGTTTAATAATTAAATT
>BJGS01000062.1 GCA_014190615.1 Methylophilaceae bacterium | reverse complement strand
GCTGATGTTCGATAACTTAAATGTGGTCTCGATTTATTTGCCCTCAGGTTCAAGCGGTGAAGAGCGACAAGCATTTAAATTTGAAGTCTTAGATTATTTATTGCCTTATTTAAAAAAACGTATGAAAGATAATGTGCCCATGGTCATTTGCGGAGACATCAATATTGCACATAAAGAAATTGATTTAAAAAATTATAAAGGGAATAAAAAAAACTCAGGTTTTTTACCTGAAGAGCGTCAATGGCTGACTGATTTGTTTGAGAGTGTGGGTTGGGTCGATACGTATCGAAAGCTTCATCCCGATGCGACTGATGCTTCGTATACCTGGTGGAGTAATCGAGGCCAAGCTTATGCTAAAAATGTAGGATGGCGTCTTGATTATCAAATTGCACATCCCTCTATAGAAAATCAGATTACTAAAGCTACCATCTATAAGGATGAAAAATTTAGTGACCACGCACCATTGATCATTGACTATACGATTTAATTTTTAATCGGTGCGATTTTGTAAAGTAACGCCATGCCTGGAATAGCCAACACGAAACAAAGTATAAAGAAATGCTCCCAGCCAAAAAGGTCTTGAAGATAACCCGTAGATGCATTTACAAGCGTTCTAGGCACCGCTGCTAAGCTTGTGAAAAGCGCAAATTGTGTAGCGGTATAAAGTGGATGCGTCGTTTTGGCAATAAAAGCGACAAAAGCGGTCGTCCCTAAACCTACACCGAAAGCTTCAAAGCCCACGACGGCTGCTAACCATTCTGGGCTATAGCCTATATGAGCTAGCCAGGCAAAACCTAGAATACTGATCATCTGTAGAAAACCAAAGATCCATAAGGCGCGGTTGATACCTAATTTAATCATCCAAATACCACCTAAGAGGCCACCAATGACACTTGGCCAAAGACCAGCATTTTTTGCAATTAAACCAATTTCAGTTTTACTAAACCCAAGATCCAAATAAAAAGGTGTAGCTAATGCAGTCGCCATGCTGTCACCTAATTTATAAAAAAAGATAAAAAGAAGAATTGTTAAAGCACTTTTTAAACCATGTCGATGGATAAATTCTTGGAATGGAAGCATGAGTGATGATGCTAAATCACGTTTTTTCATTGGAGGTACTTTAGGCTCTTTAATGACAAAAGTTAAAACAAGGCCCGGTAGCATAAAAAGGCTTGTCACTATAAAAACTGTTTGCCAATCAAAATGGTCTGCCAAGATAAGGGATAAAGATCCTGGGATAAGGCTCGCAATCTTATAAGCATTCACATGAATGGCATTCCCTAAACCCAATTCTTCATCTAATAAAAGTTCTCGACGATAAGCGTCGATCACCACATCCTGACTTGCGCTTAAAAAAGCAATCACTGTGGCAATCACGATAATCATCTTAAGATCAGTTTGGGGATTATAAAAACCTAATAGCGGAATACTTATTAAAAGAAGCGCTTGAAAGAATAATAACCAGCCACGACGTCGACCCATGACCCAGGTGAAACGGTCAAAAAAAGGTGCCCATAAAAACTTCCATGTATAGGGAAGCTGGATGAGTGCAAAAAGACCAATCGCTTTTAGATCTAATTGATTTGATCTCAACCATGCGGGCAATAAACTGATCAAAATATAAAGGGGAAGGCCTGAAGTAAATCCAGTAAAAATGCATACCAACATTTTTTTGGAAAGGATGTCTTGCCAGAATCGCTTCCTAAGCTGCATCAGTAATTATTTTGAAACGAGACGATACATCGCTAATTCGCCCATGAGATTGGGCATGAAATGAATCGGTTTGCCATAAGTCAGAATGAGGCGCTCTTTAATACCAATTTTATTTTTAATACAAAATTCATCAAAATCTTTGATCGTGCATAAGTGGATATTGGGCGTGTTATACCATTCATAAGGCAAGGCTTTAGAGACAGGCATTTGACCTTGAATGAGTTGTATACGATGACGCCAATAACCAAAATTAGGAAATGTGACAATCACTTCTTTTCCAACACGACACATTTCATATACAATTTTTTCGATGTTATGGATAGCTTGAAGGGTTTGAGATAAAACAACGACATCAAATGATTGAGATTCAAAACCTGATAGGCCTGATTCCAAATCCATTTGAATGACATTTAAACCTTGTTTTAAAGTGTTAAGCCAATGCGCATCATTTTTTTCAATACCATATCCTTTGACTTCTAAAGAGCCTTCTAAAAACTTTAAAAGGGACCCATCTGCACAGCCTAAGTCGAGCACTTTGGCTCCAAATGGAATCCAGTTCGCGATGACGGAAAAGTCCTGTCTAAATTGTGCGCTCATAATTGATTTGCGATCTTCTTAAAATAAGTCGTGAGTATGCCGTGATAATGTGGGTCAGACATCAGAAAGGCATCATGTCCATGCTCCGCTGTAACCTCAGCATAGCTTACAGTCAATTCATTATCTAAAAGCGCTTTGACAATTTCTTTTGAGCGCTGAGGAGAAAATCGCCAATCGCTCGTAAATGAAACCACTAAAAAATCAGCCTCCACTTTTTTGAAAGCTTTAGATAAATTACCTTGATACTCTATTGCAGGATCAAAATAATCAAGTGCACGCGTCATTCTTAAATAAGTATTTGCATCAAATTCTTCAGCAAATTTATCACCTTGATGATGTAAATAGGATTCCATTTCAAAATTCACATCAAAAGAATATTCAATATTTTTATTTTTAAGTTTGCGACCAAATTTCGAATCCATCGCATCATCCGATAGATAAGTAATATGACCTAACATTCTTGCAACCCGCAGTCCACGTTTAGGTTTCTTTTTAAAACGATAATAATCCCCATTATAAAAATCAGGGTCAGTGATAATTGCTTGTCTTGCCACTTCATTAAAAGCGACGTTTTGTGCCGTGAGATTTGGGGCTGCGGCAATCACAATGGCGTGACGAACACGCTTAGGATAAGAAAGCGTCCATTGCATAGCTTGCATGCCACCTATGCTTCCACCAATAACGGCCGCTAAACTTTCAATACCTAAGTGATCTATAAGTGCTGCTTGCGAATTCACCCAGTCTTCCACAGTCACAATCGGAAAATCCGAACCCCATAGTTTTTTTGTTTTAGGATTGATGCTCATAGAGCCACTCGTGCCGTGGCAACCACCTAAATTATTTATACCAATGACAAAGAAGCGATCGGTATCAAGTGGCCTACCAGGACCAATAAGGTTATCCCACCAACCAGGGTATTTATCGTCTTTTTTATAGCGTCCTGCAACATGATGATTTCCTGACAGCGCATGACACACAATGACTGCATTATTTTTTTTGGCGTTTAATTTGCCGTACGTTTCATAGGCGAGTGTATAGCTCGGTAATTTTTTACCGCTCGTTAATTTAAGTGGTTTTGTAAATTGGGCAAGCTTTGCTTTAACAAGACCGACTGAATTTTTTTCGCTCATGTTGACGATTATACTATTGAATATTGACCGAAAGTGACACGATGAACACCATGAATATCATTGGCATTTTCAATATGCTGATAGCTATTTTTTTTAAATAAATCTTTTACTATTTCTGCTTGGTTGTAACCATGTTCCATGAAAAGCCAACCTGATGGTTTAATATAATTTTTAGCGTTTTCAATAATATGTTGTATAGCTTCTGTTCCAGATGGGCCTGCAACTAAAGCATCAATGGGCTCACCTTCTAGGCCTTGTAACAAGTGAGGGTCGTTTTCTTCCAAATAAGGAGGATTACTTAAGATGACATTAAATCTTGTTTGACCTAATGCATTAAACCAATTACTTTTTTGAATCATGACATTGGTTGCTTGATGAAGCGCTTGATTATCTTTTGTATTTTTTAAGGCATCTTCGGATTGGTCAATGAGTGTTACTTTTGAAAGCGGTCTTTCTAGGGCGATTGTGATACCGACAATCCCCGTGCCGCATCCTAGATCAAGAATTTCATAAGTATCTTGCGCACTTATATTTGAGAGAGCCTTTTCAACGAGTATTTCAGTGTCAGCTCTTGGAATAAGTACATTGGGATTAACTTTAAATGTTCTTCCATAAAAAGACCATTCACCTAAAAGGTATGGAAGCGGAGTGCCCGCTATTCTTTTTTCTATGACCTCTTCAAGCTGCCTTTGATCTTGGATATCGATGGGTCGATTCGCTTCTTGAATAATGTCTTTTTGAGAGATTTTTAAAACGTGCTCTAAAATAAAACGAGCTTCAAGCTTTGCTTCATCTGATGAATAGCCTACACCTAGATAAAGCTTACTTTGAACATTTTTTAATGTGTCGCGAATGGTCGCCACATTTTAATCCTCTGCAAATCCTGCAAGAAGATCGGCCTGGTGCTCATTAGATAATGCATTAATGAGTTCTTCCATATCACCATCGGTAATAGCTTCTATTTTATAAAGCGTTAAATTAATACGATGATCGGTAATGCGGCCTTGAGGATAATTGTAGGTGCGAATACGTTCACTTCGGTCACCACTGCCGATGAGCGAACGTCGATCGGATGCTAACTTAGATTGTTGTTCTCGAATTTGTGCATCACGAATACGCGCTGCTAATACGCTCATCGCTTGAGCTTTATTGCGATGTTGAGATCTATCATCCTGGCACTCGACGACAATGCCTGTTGGTAAATGTGTAATGCGAACAGCTGAATCGGTTTTATTAATATGTTGACCACCAGCCCCTGATGCGCGGTATGTGTCTAGTCTGATTTCTGCAGGATTAATAATGACATCACTAATTTCATCAGCCTCAGGTAAGACCGCAACTGTACAAGCAGAAGTATGAATGCGACCTTGTGTTTCTGTATCAGGCACGCGCTGTACGCGATGACCACCTGATTCAAATTTAAGTTTTGAATAAGCACCAAATCCGATAATTTTCATAATGATTTCTTTGTAACCACCCACTTCGGACTCACTCGAAGATACAATTTCCATCTTCCATCCTTGGCGCTCTGTATATCTTGAATACATTCTAAACAAATCACCTGCAAATAAAGCAGATTCGTCGCCCCCTGTGCCCGCACGAATTTCTATGAAAATATTTTTTTCATCATTCGGATCTTTAGGTAATAGTAATTTTTGTAAATTATCTTCAATAGTGACAAGTTTTAATTTGCATTGCTCAATTTCTTCTTGCGCGAATTCTTTCATCTCAGGATCTGAAAGCATCGCTTGCGCTTCGTTTAAATTATCTTCATTTTTTTTATAAGCAAGATATTCGTCCACAATAGGTGTGATATCAGAATGTTCTTTAGTAATTTTGCGGTATTGATCCATGTCATGGGTAATCGTTTCAGAACTTAATAAACCGTTCAGCTCCTGAATGCGATCACTTAATGCTGCTAATTTTTTCTGCATGGAAGGCTTCATGTCATTTAATCTTTAAGTGGGTAAATTTTCTTTAATGTTTTGGTTAAAATCTCATGCTCTTCACCTTTAGCTTCATTCAAAGCCTGGCTTGGATGATGTAAAAATTTGTTCGCTAAAGCTTTGCTTAAAGTTTCAAGAACTTTCTCAGGATCGACGCCTTGCTTTAAAAGTTTTTGTGCTTTTTTAAGTTCCGAGACTCGGTAACTTTCTGCATGATCGCGAAGGGCTTTAATTGTAGGCACGATGGTACG
>BJGS01000061.1 GCA_014190615.1 Methylophilaceae bacterium | reverse complement strand
GGATAAGTGGTTTTAAATTAGATCCATCTGGATCGATTAAATAAATTTGTGAATTGGCATTATAGGTTAAAACAATCGCAAGACGTCTGCCATCTGGCGCCCATGCGGGCGAACTATTGTTACCTTTAAAATTAGCCAAAACTATTCTTTGCCCTGTCACTAAAGATTGAATATAAATAATCGGTTTTTTCTTTTCAAAAGATACGTAAGCGATTTTAGTGGCATCTGGTGACCATCTCGCAGAGATAATAGGCTGGGGGGATCCCACCACTGACTGCACATTAAATCCGTCCGCATCAGCTACATTTAAAGAGTAGCGACCTTTATTTTTTGAAATATAAGAAATCTTGGTACTGAAAACACCTGGGATTCCCGTTATCTTTTCATAAATCGTGTCAGAAATTTTATGGGCTATCGCACGATATTGAGCCACTGGCCCTGAAAATTCCATCGTGGTTAAAATCGTTTTTTTATTGATATCCACTAAAAACCAATTGACCTTCATACGATTATTATTGACTTCCACTTGGCCAAGCGTCATTACTTGCGCTTCAATCGCAGTCATTTCAGGATAATTAATGTCACTTAACGCTGAGGGTTTATTCATTAACCCTTCCACTTCTAAGGGCCTAAAAAAACCTGAACGATAAAGGTCTGCAGCAATAATTTGATGCATGCGGCTAGTAGATTTGTCAGCCGCTATCTCTTTATAAGGCATGGCCGCAATATTAATTTGCTTAGTGCCACCCCCAGCAATCTCAATCGTTTCTATCGCAAATACATCCATAGATATAGAAAGCAGAAATAAGGAAACAAATGTTTGAATTACTCTTAGCATATTCGAATTATATTTTTTCATTGGGATGGAAGTTAAGTTTTAAATTTTTAAATTTCGAAAATAAATCTGTATCGGTCGGGACCGGTAAAGGTTGTGATTGAAAAATAGCACGCTCGACTGATTCATCACACACAGGAATACCGCTCGATTTTAACATTTTAGGGTTACCAATCAATTCCCCTGTGGGCATCAGTCCAATTTCAAATTGAAGCTCAACGGGGCTAGTGCCACACAATTGTTTATTCACATTCTGTTGAATTTTTCTTTGAATCAACACTTTATATTTATCCATCTCACCTAATTTAGCTCCGCCCTCGGGGGCATTAGATTGTTTCATATCTTCATGACGATTTAATGAAGGCTTTGGCTTTTCTTGCAATAATTCCTGTTGAAGTTTAGCTAATTGATCTTGTTTTAAAAGCTCTTCCTGAATTTTTTTCAAGTCATCCTTCTTTTTTTGATCTTCTAATTTTTTACGCTCTTCTTCCTTTTTTTGTTTCAAACTAATATCAGCCTTATCACTCGTCAGCGATTTAATAATTTCTTCAACTTTGGAAGGCTTTTCCATAGGCTTTGGTGGCTCCACTTCAACATTCTTTTCTGGAGGGGGAGTATCTATTGGCTTAGCACTCGATTGAGGAATGGAATCCCATAATTCAACTTCTGCTACCTGAGGCAATTTTACCCTCCATTCAAAACTCACAATCATCATCACGATTAACAATATATGCACGCTCGCTGCATAAATCGCGGCTCTTCTCGCAATGATTTTTTCTTGGGGTCTAATCACGTTAAATTTATTTTTGCGGCTTTAAAAGTAAGCCCACTTTAGACACGTTGTTTTGTTTTAAAAGATCCATGAGACTAATCACTTCGTCATATTTCACATTCTTGTCAGCGGCAATGACGATCGCTCGATCAGGCGTTGTTTTAATTAAGGATTGCACATGACCTAATAATCGATCACGCGTGTAACTTTCACCCTCAATCTCAATGGTGTTATTAAGTTTCACCGTAATCACAATAGGCGTGCCTGTTTGTTTTAAGGTTTCGCCCACTTCAGGGAGTTCCACCATACCTGGATTTGTCATAGGTGCTGTCACCATAAAAATGACAAGTAAAACGAGAGTCACATCGATATAAGGCACCACATTGATTTGATTCATTAAGCGACGTTTACGCATCTCTTATCCTTTTCTTTGTAAGATGTTAACGAACTCTTCCATAAAGCTTTCGTATCTCACAGATAAACGATCGACTGATGTTGCAAAACGATTATAGGCAATGACTGCTGGAATGGCTGCAAACAAGCCAATCGCGGTTGCAATGAGCGCTTCTGCAATACCAGGGGCCACTTGTGTTAGGGTTGCTTGCGCTACGTTAGCTAAACCTCTAAAGGCATTCATAATCCCCCATACCGTTCCAAACAAACCAATATAAGGACTCACCGATCCCACCGATGCTAAAAAAGGTAAATGAGCGTCCAAGAAATCAAGTTCACGATTGTAAGTGGCACGCATCGCTCGACGGACACCTTCAATCACATCACTCATATCGCTTTTTGATGTTTTGTGCCGATTAAATTCTTTATAGCCTGCTTCAAAAATAATTGCTAGGCCTTGATTCTTGATGCGGCCACTATGAATACTGTCATGGAGCTTACTAAGATCTCCACTCGTCCAAAATGTATTCTCAAATTCATCAACAGATAATTCTGCACTCTTTAATACAGAGACTTTAATGAAGATGTACCACCAAGAAAATCCCGAGGCCGTTAATAAAATTAATATCACAAGTTGGACAGGTATCGTCGCTCCTATAATTAAACTTAAAAAAGATAAATCATTCACTACATTCATAAAGACTCCATCGCTTGTTTAATGGTGGGTGGGATTCGAACGGGTTTAAATTTTTCACTGTCAATGCAAGCAACATCGACACTTGCATCAATTAACATTTCATTTTCACGATAAATCATTTGCCTAAACTCAATTTTGCTAGAGCCAATATCTTTGAGTTCACTTTTAACAATTAAATTGTCATTAAATCTTGCAGGTAATTTGTATTGAATATCAATACGGTGCACCACAAACATAATATGCTTATCTTGTTTTAAGTGGCGCTGATCAATGCCTAATGAGCTTAACCACTCTGTTCGCGCGCGCTCCATAAATTTTAAATAATTCGAGTGATAAACGACACCACCGCTATCGGTATCTTCAAAATAAATACGAATAGGCAAAGAAAAAGTTTTTATTCCTGCCATAAGTTGTCAGAGGGTTGTTGAGTGGGTGGCTTCATACCAAAATGCAGATAAGTCGCTTGTGTCACGACACGTCCGCGTGGGGTACGCATGAGATAACCTTGTTGAATAAGATAGGGCTCCAATACATCTTCAATCGTTTCCCGCTCTTCACCAATCGCTGCGGCTAAATTATCAATTCCTACAGGGCCGCCATTAAATTTTTCTAAGATCGCTTGAAGTAATTTTCGATCCATCACATCTAAGCCTAATAAATCGACATCTAACATCTTAAGCGCATCATCTGCAATGCTAGCTGTAATTTTTCCATTCGATTTGACTTGCGCAAAATCGCGCACACGTCTTAATAAACGATTTGCGATTCGAGGTGTACCACGTGAACGTTTTGCAATTTCTAATGAGCCCGATGGATCTATATCCGCTTCTAAAAGTGAGGATGAGCGATTCACAATTTTAGCTAATTCTTGTTCGCTATAAAATTCTAAGCGAGAGACAATCCCAAAGCGATCACGAAGTGGATTTGTGAGCATACCTGCACGGGTTGTCGCACCAATAAGTGTAAAAGGCGATAAGTCAAGGCGCACTGATCTTGCCGATGGGCCCTCACCAATCATGATATCAAGGCGGTAATCCTCCATCGCGGGATATAAAATTTCCTCAATCACAGGTGACAAGCGGTGAATCTCATCAATGAATAACACATCATTAGGTTCTAGATTGGTTAAAAGCGCTGCGAGGTCGCCTGCTTTTTCTAAGACAGGGCCTGAAGTTTGACGTAAGTTCACGCCCATCTCTTTTGCAATAATGTGAGCGAGTGTCGTTTTGCCTAAACCGGGAGGGCCAAAAAGAAGAACATGATCGAGCGCTTCATTTCTATTTTTAGCCGCCGAAATAAAAATCTCTAATTGGCTTCTGACTTTTTCTTGACCGACATATTCTTGAAGTTCTTTAGGACGCAACGCGCGCTCAATAGATTCCTCTTGGGGCTCATTTACGGTACTTGCTACAAAGCGATCGGATTCAATCATGAGTCTTCATTAGCCTTTAGATAAATATTTTAAAGCTTGTTTAATGCCGTCATTCACGGTGAGATTCGTATCTAAACTTTTGACAGCATTTAAAGATTCACGTTCATTGTAGCCTAATGCAATGAGTGCATTGAGGACATCTTGGCTAATCGATGTGATACCGGAGCCTTTAATACTTAAAGCTGAATCAAGGGTAAATTTATCTTTGAGCTCGAGCAGTAATCGTTCGGCTGTTTTTTTACCAATACCAGGCACGCGCGTTAAAAGGCCTGCTTCTTGCAATGATACCGCTTGAATGAGTTCATCAATCGACAAGCCACTTAAAATGGCGAGTGCGGACTTGGCCCCGATACCATTGACTTTCAAAAGCTGTCTAAACATTAAACGTTCTTGGTTAGTGCCAAAACCAAATAGGAGCTGTGCATCTTCTCGTACGACAAAGTGAGTGAGTAATGTGACTCTTTCGCCCACTTGAGGAAGTAAATAAAAAGTACTCATAGGCACTTCGCATTCATAGCCCACACCATTGCAATCAATTAAAGCCAAGGGTGGTGTTTTATCTAAAAGAATGCCAGAAATTCTTCCTATCATACGAGCCTACCTTTTTTCATGCGGTAACTTAAAGCATCCATACTTTGCAATTGGTTATAAGCATGTGCATGACACATCGCACATGCAAGCGCATCTGCAGAATCGGCCTGAGGAATTGAGGGTAATTGTAAAAAGCGTTTGACCATTTCTTGCACCTGTTCTTTTTTAGCGTGCCCTGAACCTACCACTGATTTTTTTACTTGAAGCGCTGTATATTCATACACAGGTAATTTTTTAATCACCGCCGCACTGATCGCAGCCCCTCGAGCTTGACCTAATAAAAGGGTTGATTGTGGATTCACATTCACAAACACTTTTTCAATGGCAACTTGTTTAGGCTTATATTGATCAATCACTTCAAAGAGCCCCTCTAAAATAATTTGAATGCGCTCAGGCAAACTATCACGCGCTTCTTCTTTGGCGCTAACAGTTTTAATTACGCCACTTCCCAGATAGCGAATCTTGTCACCACTTTTTTCAACCACACCGAACCCTGTCATTCTTAAACCAGGATCAATACCAAGGATGATGATAGGCTCAGTCAATGCTTGCTTTAATCTTCAATCACCGCAGTGGTATAAACTTCCTGCACATCATCTAAATCATCGAGTGTATCTAAAATTTTTTGCATCTTAATACCATCATCGCCACTTAAGGCATTTTCTAATGTGGGACGCATCGCGACTTCAGCTAATTCTATTTTTAAGTTTGCTTTTAAAAGCGCTTCTTTAACCTGAATAAATTCATTGGGTGGCGTAATCACTTCAATACTGCCATCTTCATCATTGATAATGTCTTCCGCACCTGCTTCCAAGGCGACTTCCATAACTTTATTTTCATCTGTACCGGGGCCAAAAAAAATACGCCCGCAATGTTTAAATAGAAAAGCGACTGATCCATCAGTGCCTAAATTACCGCCATTTTTAGTCAGGGCATGTCTTACATCAGCCACAGCTCGTTGTTTATTATCCGTTAAGCAATCAATGATAATAGCGGCTCCGCCAATACCATAACCTTCGTATCTG
>BJGS01000060.1 GCA_014190615.1 Methylophilaceae bacterium | reverse complement strand
CGATTCTAACTTCGCGCATAGCATCACTAATATTTTGTTCAGTAAACCTCGCCTGTCCGCGAATCGTTTTAATAACGCTCTGTAATCGGTCCGTTAAATTTTCTAACATGTGTCTATCCTGTTTTAAGTTAACTCTTCGTTATGTACATGGTATATTAAACTTTTTAATTGCCCATTAAGAATTATGGAAATTTGGTTACCTATTTTATTTGCTTCTTTCTGTTACCTTACACCAAGTCTATTGTTATTTAGGAAACCTAAGCCGGATAAAAAATTAATTAATTTTAATGCTGTGCTTGTAGGCATGGGCTTACTGGCTCACTTTACAATTCTTAGAACATATATTTCTTTTCATCCAATTGATTTAAGTTTTGCGAATGCCCTGATTACTACTTCATTCTTCAGTATATTGATTTTCTGGGTACTTAATTTTAATAAAAACTTCAATTATTTGCAGCCGTTTTTACTTATTCCATCTGTTTTTTTGCTAATCATACATCCTCTATTTTCAACTAATCATTTTTTAGCTACAGATCTTTCCGTATTATTTATTACACACATCGCTATCGCTTTATTTGCATATAGCTTATTTACTTTCTCAGCTTACTTGGCCATATTTATCTTGATCTTTGAAAATAAACTTCACCAAAAAAAGAAAATAGACATGATCTTAAGTGGCTCGCAGCCTCTCATGGAGATGGAAAATTTCCTTTTTAATATCAATAAAATTGGTTTTATTTTATTAACCATTACACTTCTGAGTGGTATTTTATTTTCAGAACAGGTCTTTGGGACGCCACTTCAGTTCAACCATAAGACAGTTTTCTCAATCTTGGCTTGGCTTGTGTATGGACTTCTTTTAATAGGCAAAAGACTGTATGGTTGGCGCGGAAAGAAATCTATCTATCTCTTGCTGACAGCTTTTTTATTGCTCGCACTGTCTTACCTTGGAAGTAAATTTGTTTTAGAAATTATTCTTCATCGATAACAAATTACCGCAACGAAATTTGAGGCCAGCCTTGAGATTTCGCGTACTCTTTTAAAATATCATCCGAATCAACAACTACAGGGTGTGTAACCTTCTTCAGCAAAGGTAAGTCATTATGCGAGTCACTATAAAAGTATGATTTTTCAAAGTCTCCGAGTGATAATTTTTTATTTTTTAGCCACTCTTCTAAACGAGTTACCTTACCTTCTTTAAAAGAAGGGGTTCCTGAAACCTTCCCCGTAAATTCGCCATCTTTTTCTTCAGGATCAGTACCTATTAAATTTTGAATCCCAAAAATTCCAGCAATAGGTTTTGTGATAAAACTATTCGTTGCTGTAATTACTATAAGGAGATCACCATCATCTTGATGTTTTTTTACTAAAGCATATGCTTTATCGGTAATCATAGGCTTAATGATCTCTTCAATATACTTGTGAAGTAATTGATCAAGCACTTTTCTAGGATTTCTTGCCAGTGGCTTAAATTGAAATTCAACGAAAGCAAATATATCTAAATTGCCTTCTTTGTAATCAGCATAGAATTTATCATTTTTTTCTGCATGAATTGCGGCATCTAGGAAACCTTCTTTAATAAGAAATCGGCTCCAATTGTAATCACTGTCTCCAGCTAAAATAGTATTGTCTAAATCAAAAAGTGCTAGATTCAAATTAACCTCTAGACTTGCGGATGTGCACGTTCGGATTTTGAAAGAAGTTTATTCAATCCATTAATGTAAGCTTTAGCAGAAGCAATAACAATATCTGTATCGGCACCC
Organism: Methylophilaceae bacterium; assembly: GCA_014190615.1. Taxonomy (GTDB): domain Bacteria; phylum Pseudomonadota; class Gammaproteobacteria; order Burkholderiales; family Methylophilaceae; genus Methylopumilus. Next base: position 4,101 of record BJGS01000060.1, on the reverse strand, counting down.
TGTCCATTAACAATACGGCCACCCTTGGCTAATCTTACGGTCACCTCGCCTTGAGCATCTGTACCACTTGTAATGTTATTTACTGAATAAAGCTGGAGCTCAGAGCCTGATTTTGCAATTTTTTCAATTGCTTTAAATGTTGCATCTACAGGGCCTCCTCCAGACGATTCGGCCATGACCTCTTTACCATTTTCCGAAATTTTGATTTCCGCATGAGGGGTTGTACCGGTTTCTGACATCGCTTTTAAATAGATCAATTTATAAAACTCTGTTGCTTCGGATGTATATTCTTCACTCATAAGTGCATGAAGATCTTCATCAAAAATTTCTGATTTTTTATCAGCTAAATTTTTAAATCTCGCAAATGCTGCATTAATTATTTCTTCTGATTCAATATCAATACCAAGCTCATGCAATCTACTTTTAAATGCATTACGACCTGATAATTTTCCAAGTGAAATCTTATTAGCACCCCAGCCGACATCTTGAGCGCGCATAATTTCATAAGTTTCTCTATGCTTCAAAACACCATCTTGGTGAATACCGGATTCATGTGCAAATGCGTTTGCGCCTACAATTGCTTTATTTGGCTGAACAGGATAGCCCGTGATGGTTGAAACTAATCTTGAAGTAGCTACGATTTGGGTTGTATCAATATTGGTACTTAAATTAAATAAATCTTTTCTTGTTTTCACTGCCATGACAATTTCTTCCAAACTCGCATTGCCTGCTCTTTCACCCAATCCATTGATTGTACATTCAACTTGTCTAGCACCGTTCATCACTGCTGCAAGTGAGTTTGCAACTGCCATGCCTAAATCATTATGGCAATGTGTCGACCATATCACTTGTGAAGCGTTCTCAACTTGATTGATTAATGTTTTCATACGCTCACCCCAAACACCTGGAATAGAGTACCCCACTGTATCTGGAACATTAATTGTTTTAGCCCCTACTTTAATAACTGCATTAAAGACCTTCACAAGGAAATCAATTTCAGAACGCACAGCGTCTTCAGCAGAAAACTCGACATCATCGGTATATTCTAAAGACCATTTAACGGCTTGGACTGCTCTATCCAGCACCTCATCTTCTGACATGCGGAGTTTATTCTCCATATGAATTTTACTGGTCGCAATGAATGTGTGAATACGCCCTTTTTTTGCATGGCGAATTGCCTCGCCTGCTTTACGGATATCATTTTCAACTGCACGCGCCAATGAGCATATAGTCGATTCTTTGATATGTTTAGCGACTGCACCGATAGATTCAAAGTCTCCAGGGCTTGCAGCAGCGAAGCCTGCTTCAATCACATCCACGCCTAACTTTTCAAGCTGTCTCGCAATGCGCAATTTTTCCTCTTGGGTCATAGAAGCCCCAGGGCTTTGTTCGCCATCCCTTAATGTCGTATCAAAAATGATCAGTTTGTTATTTTTAATTTCTTGCTGCATTCACTATGCCTTATTTTTTAAATTTAAAATCTCGGATGAAGTTGAAATAACCTGACAAAAAGTAACAGCCGACAACTATAAAAATAGCTTCAGGCGGGCTATATGAAACAAGCACAAATGCCAAAATGACTAATAAGATAGCTACGAATGGAACGCTATTTCTAAGATTAATATCTTTGCCACTATAAAACCTAATCTCACTGACCATAGAAAGAGCAATCAGTATTGTTAATGACCAAGAAACCCATTTCATTTTAATCATATGGAAAAAAATCTCGCTACCACTAAAACCGTTCTCATTGGAAACCCAAACAAAACTTACAAGAAGCGCTGCAGCTGCCGGACTTGGCAATCCAAAGAAATACTTTTTTTCGTCACGATCTAATTTAACGTTAAAACGAGCAAGTCTAAATGCCGCGCAGCAGCAATACACAAAGGCTGCAATCCATCCCAATTTACCTAGTGGTTTCAATGCCCAAACATACAAGATGAGAGCAGGGGCTACTCCAAATGAGACCATATCGGAAAGACTGTCGTATTCAGCACCGAAAGCACTTTCGGTATGAGTAAGTCGAGCTACACGCCCATCCAATCCATCCATAAAAATGGCAACAAAAATCGCAATGGCAGATAGTTCATATTTGCCATTCATTGCTTGCACAATAGAATAGAATCCAGAGAATAAAGCAGCTGTCGTAATAAAGTTAGGTAACAAGTAAAACGTATGTTTGCCTATTTTATTTCTCAACAAATTTTCTTGGTTGTTACTGCTAACTTTAAACTTTTTCATGTTTAATTTTTAAAGGAAATTTAGTCTTTTAGTATAACAAAGCTTTAACGATTCCCTTAATTCTAATTTATACTCATTGACTTAGCGAACATAGAATTACCATTTAATAATGCAATTTAAACTCATCAAAAAAGATGGCCAAGCTAGGCGAGGCGAACTTCAATTAAAACATGGCACCGTCCAAACGCCAGTATTTATGCCGGTTGGAACTTATGGCGCCGTAAAATCTTTAAGCCCTCAAGATTTACAATCAATTGGTTTCGAAATCATTCTTGGCAATACATTCCATCTTTGGCTTCGCCCCGGGCTAGAAACTATTTCAGCATTTAATGGGCTGCATGATTTTATTCAATGGCACAAATCTATCCTTACAGACTCGGGCGGCTTTCAAGTTTGGAGCCTTGGCAAGATGAGAAAAATTACTGAGGCAGGTGTGGAATTTAAATCACCAATCAATGGAGATACCTGTTTTTTAAGTCCTGAAGAATCTATGCGGATTCAGCGAACACTGAATTCAGATATTGTGATGATCTTTGATGAATGCACCCCTTATCCAGCATCTCATGAAGAAGCACAAACCTCTATGCAACTCAGCTTGCAATGGGCTTATAGAAGTAAAGTTGCGCATGAAACAAATAAAAATGCTTTATTTGGAATCATTCAGGGCGGGATGTATGAAGACTTAAGAGAGCATTCACTTAATGAACTCACAAAAATAAATTTTGATGGTTATGCCATTGGTGGATTGTCTGTGGGTGAGCCCAAAGAGGATATGCGAAAAATCATTAATCATATCGCCCCCAAAATGCCAGAAGATAAGCCGCGTTATTTAATGGGGGTAGGCACGCCAGAGGATATTATTGAGGCTATTGCTCAAGGGATTGATATGTTCGACTGTGTAATGCCAACCCGCAATGCCAGAAATGGCTGGTTATTCACCGAGTTTGGTGATCTCAAACTTAAAAATACTCAATACAAAAATGATACCAACCCTATAGACAGTCATTGTGAATGTTATACATGTCAAAATTATTCTCGTGCATATCTGCATCACCTCTTTAGAATTGGAGAAATGCTAGGTTCACGCCTCAATACAATTCATAATTTGTTTTATTATCAAAAAATAGTCCATGACGCTAGGTCTGCTATTGAAATAGGATCTTTTGAAACCTATAGAAAAATATTCCATCAAAACCGCCAACGCGGCATTCAATAAATGTCTGCTGTGTTAAAATTACGCTTTAAAAAATGTTACCTTTAGGGAATGTAAATGTTTATAAATCAAGCATACGCTGCTTCTGATACACCCCCAACCGACCTTATGAGCTTTTTGCCATTTATCGTCATTTTTGTGCTTTTTTACTTCATGTTAATTCGCCCGCAAATGAAACAAGCGAAGGCCCACAAACTCATGATCGAATCCCTAAAAAAAGATGATGAAATTGTAACGAATGGTGGCGTTCTCGGAAAAATTGTAAAAATAAAAGATCAATTTGTAACCATAGAAATTGCAGCTAACACACACATTCATATTCAGAAACCATCGATACAAGCTTCATTGCCAAAAGGCACTATAAAATCTATCTAATTTCTGAAGCAACGAACTAATACATAATGAATCAATATCCTAAATGGAAATATGGCCTCGTTTTAATTGCAATTTTTATTGGCCTTATCTATTCAATTCCTAACTTTTTTGGTGAATCTCCCGCTCTTCAGGTAAAGACAACCAAAACATCGGATAAGTTAGATCTATCTATTCTAGCCACTATTGAAAATTCCTTAAAACAAGCTAATCTTCCCTTTGATGGTATTGTACAAGAACCTAATGGCATTAAAATTAAGTTTGCAAGTCCTGAC
>BJGS01000059.1 GCA_014190615.1 Methylophilaceae bacterium | reverse complement strand
GCGAGGCTTGTAATTGGCTTTTAAATCAGGTCCAGCGTTACCAGGGCCGCAACCTAGATCAAGAATTGTCTCTGGATTAATTTTGAGTAATTTCAATCTAAGAAACATTTCTCCTAACACATGTTTTTGAAGCACTGCTGCATCCTCATAAGAAGCTGACGCTTTATTAAATGCCGCTTGAGCCCTTTTTTTATCAATATGATGTTTGGTCATGATTAAGCAGCCAATAAAAATTGATCGAGATGACGAAAGAACTCATCCGGATGGGATAGAAAAGGAATATGTGATGCGCCTTCAATAACTTTTAATTGCCCTTTTTTCATATGACTTTCAAGCCACATAGATGCAGACTTTGGCGTTAAGCGATCCATGCCGCCTGTTATTAAAAGTGTTTGATGATGAATTTTATCAATATCATCTCGCAAATCATTCTTCAATAGGATATCAAGCCCAAGTTGTAATGATTTAACGTCTGGCGGATTTTCTACTTCATCTATTTGTTTAAGTTTTTTAATAAGCAGCTTACTATTTTTTGAATGCATGAGTTGAAGTGTATAAAAATTCATCATAGTCGACTTGTAATTCTTAAAAAGCTTATTAGCAAAATCATTAAAATCTCTTATATCTACCCCGTGACTCCAATCTATCTGATTAATAAAACAAGGGGTGCCTCCCACTAAAACCATGCGATGAATTTTTTCGGGGTACATAAGACTCATTTTAAGAGTGATAAGACCGCCTAAAGACCAGCCTAAAATATCAAATGAGGTTGGCAGGGATTCGCTTATCACTTCAACCACATGATTTAAATCGTAAGGCTCAATGACATGACTCTTCCCCATGCCTGGAATGTCTACAAGGTGAAGCGTATATTCATTTGAAAATTTATCGATAATAGGTTCCCATATGCCGCTATGCATGCCCCATCCATGAATAAGAACAAGATCTTTTCCTTGGCCAATTTTTTTAATGTGCATCTAGATGACTTTCAAAATCTATAATATTTTTTACTAGCTTTCTGACGTCTAGATCTGAATGCAATGCTGAAAATGATATTCTCATTCTTGAAGTACCTTTTGGCACTGTAGGCGGCCTAATCGCTGGCACGTAAACACCTGCATCCATTAGCCATTGGTTTAAGCTTAATGCATCTATTTCATTGCCGACAATCACAGGCTGAATAGGAGTTAAAGAGGTGCCTAGAGATAGCTTATTTAATTTCATATGATTTCTGAAAGTACTCACGAGCTCTTTTACATGTACCCTTGCATCATCGGCTTTTAAAATTTGATTTAAGGATTCTTTAAGTCCGTAAGCAAGAAATGCTGGTATGGCGGTTGTGTATATATATTGTTTTGATTTTTGGATAAAGTATTCAATCAGATTATTTGAAGTAGCAATCACAGCGCCATGAATGCCTGCTGCTTTTCCTAGTGTTGCCATATAAATAAGTCTTGGTGAATAGGGTGTTTGAATTCTTTCTAAATCAATAAAATGCTGCAATGTACCTTTACCTTCTTTACCCAATACGCCAAAACCATGGGCATCATCAATATAAAGATAAGCATCATATGCTTCACATAAATTAATGAGATGAGGGATATCTGCGATATCACCATCCATGCTAAAAACAGCATCTGTCACAATGATTTTAACTTTCGATTTTGATGCTCGAATTAATTCTTCCAAGTGATTCATATCATTATGTCGGTATCTTTTATGATTCGCACGAGAAAGAATCGCAGCATCGTTTAGTGAAGCATGATTTAACTTGTCTGAAAAAATAGTGTCATCTTTTCCAGCTAATGCAGAGATGACACCCATATTCGCCATATAGCCTGATGAAAATAAAAGCGCTCTTTCAAAACAAAGCGCTCCACTAAATGCATTTTCAAATGCTTCATGAAATTCATGATGGCCAGAAATGAGATGAGAAGCTCCCATACCATTTCCAGACAAATGAATGCCTTCAATTAATGCATCTTGAATAAATTGATTTTGTGAAAGCCCGAGATAATCATTCGAACAAAAACTTAAATATTCTTGCTGATTAAGGGAAAGTTTCGACCCCAACCTTCCGCTTAATAATTTTCTTGTTCTAAAAAGATGATTGTCTTTTAAAGATTGGAGTTCACGATGAATTTGATCTAGCATCACAAACTTAAATAGGTTGGATACCTAACTTACCGAATAAAGCTTGGTCAACTTTCACATCTGGGTTATCTGTCGTCAATAATTTTTCACCATAAAAAATTGAATTAGCGCCCGCTAAGAAAGCTAGTGATTGAATACCTTCATGCATCGATTGTCTTCCGGCAGATAGTCGTACATAGCTTTTGGGCATAGTAATTCTTGCAACGGCAATAGTTCTTACAAACTCAAAGAGGTCGAGTGGTTCGGTGCCATGCAGCGGGGTACCTTCCACTTGTGTTAATAAATTGATAGGTACGCTCTCGGGTTGCTTTTCCATATTAGCTAACTGTGCAATCAGTCCTGCCCGCTCAGTTCTGCTCTCACCCATACCTACAATACCTCCACAACATACGTGAAGATCTGCTTCTCGAACTCGGTCTAATGTATCAAGTCTATCCTGATAAACGCGTGAAGAAATCACATCACCATAGAATTCAGGAGCCGTATCTAAGTTGTGGTTGTAATAATCAAGCCCGGCTTCTTTAAGCATGTTAGCTTGCCCATCTTTAAGCATGCCAAGTGTTGCACACGTTTCAAGTCCCATTTTTTTAACTTCTTTAATCATTTCTAGCACTGGTTTTAAATCTTTATCTTTTGGGCTTCGCCAAGCTGCCCCCATACAAAAACGACTTGCTCCCGCTTCCTTAGCAGCTTTAGCGGCTTTCAATACCTCTTCAATGGGCATCATCGCCTCATTTTCAACATTCGTTTCATAACGTGCTGATTGAGGACAGTAGCCACAATCTTCGGAGCATCCGCCTGTTTTAATAGAAAGAAGTGTGCTTACCTGAACTGCGTTTGGATTGAAGTGTTCACGATGAATCGTTTGGGCTTGAAACATAAGGTCGCTAAAAGGCAGGTCATATAAAGCCTCAATTTCAGCAATCGACCAACGATCTTTTATAGAATTTTTTAGTTTTTTCGGGGATTTTCTTTCAAATTGAATGGTTTGGGTACTCATATCAAGTTGCGATTCAATCATTATTTATCCCTATCTATATGATTTAATTGTAAAAATAGTATTAAAAACTAATTGTTAAGTTATTTTACTATAATTTGTTACAATTGTATAAAATTTAATCAGTTGTTATATTTTATGTTTTCAATCGCCCTTTTCGAACCCGAAATCCCCCCTAATACGGGAAATATTATTAGGCTTTGCGCTAATACGGGTACTCAACTCCATTTAATTGAGCCTTTAGGCTTTAGTTTGGATGACAAACAACTGATTCGAGCAGGTCTTGATTACCATGAATATGCTTCTATCAAAACATATTCAAATTTTGACGCTTTTAATGCGCAACATAAAAGCCATCGTATATTTGCCGTCACCACTAAAGGTGGCACGCCCTATCAATCTGTGAATTATGAAAAAGGAGATGTCTTTTTATTTGGGCCTGAAACCCGAGGCTTACCTGAATCTATTCGTAATCAATTTGATGAAACAAAAAAAATAAGAATCCCCATGATGGAAAATAGTCGCAGTCTTAATTTGTCAAATGCAGCGGCAATTCTTCTCTACGAAGCTTGGCGTCAAAATGAATTTAAAGGCGGAATTTAAAACTAGTGTATTTCAGATTTTTGCTCGCGACCTAATAAATCGATCACGGCTTCTTTAGGTGATTTACCAAAACTTAATACTTGATTGACTTCATGTGTAATGGGCATTGATACATGAAGTTCTTTTGCGCGATTCACAACTTCTTTTGCGGTGTAAACACCTTCTGCAACGTGGCCTAAACCTTTTAAAACTTCATCAATCGTTTGACCTTTAGCAAGTCTTAAACCTACTTCACGATTTCTTGAATAGTCTCCCGTGCAAGTCAGAATTAAATCGCCCGCTCCCGTAAGCCCCATGAAAGTATCTTTTTGTCCGCCAAGACTCATACCAAAACGGGTAATTTCAGCTAAGCCTCTTGTAATTAATGCAGCGCGCGCGTTATTTCCAAATCCCATACCATCTGAAATACCTGCAGCAATAGCAATCACATTTTTGAGAGCGCCCCCTACAGATACGCCAATCACGTCTTGACTGGTATAAACACGAAGATTATGGCCATGAATAATAGAGGCTAAACTTTGCGTAAATGCTTCATCTGTTGCAGCCAAGGTTAGTGCAGTAGGAAGAGATCTCACGAGTTCAGCGGCAAAGCTAGGCCCAGATAATGCGCCCCAGTGTTGTCCCGTTTTTTTAGGGTCACCTAATTCTTCCATAGCGACTTCATGCGGTAACTTTGCAGTCCCCGCTTCCAAGCCTTTATTAGCCCAAATGACAGGCGCTTTATGATTTAAAGATTTAATTTCTTTTAAGACCACTCTAAATCCTGCGGTAGGCACGACCGACAAAATGAGTTCGGCATCATGGATTGCCTCACCTAAATTATCTTCAAGAGTGAGTTGATCTTTAAAAGGAAAGTCACCTAGATAAAGTGGATTAGATCGTGCTTTTCGCATCCCAGATACATGTCCTGCATTCCTAGCCCACAATGTGACTCGGTGCTTTTGGCTAATTTGCATTGCCAATGCTGTACCCCATGCGCCTGCGCCTAATACTGCAATTTTCAATTAATTAAATTCCCCATACTTGCGAGGCTTGAATGTACCCATCAAGGTCTTGTTGATAGCGCACCTTGATCCAGCCACTCGTAATTAAAGGATCTGAAAGCTCTATCACAACATCTTTTTCAATATTAGCTAACAACTCTGATTTTAATTCTGGCTCTTTAAAAATATTAGCCTTATCTACTTTAACGATGACAGTTCTTTTGGATTGTAAATTTTTTGATTCAACCCAGCTAAGCGTGCCATAGGGGTCTCTGACTTTTAACCAATCGCCAAGATTCACGATCACTTCTAGTGGATAGCCATCGCTGACCAAATAAACTCTTTTAGTTGTGGCTGAGGGTGCTTCATAGAGAATAGTCTTAGATATACTAACTGATCGAAATTCAGCATATGCGGACTGTGAAATAAAACACACAATCCATACAAAGAAATAACAGAAAAAAAACTTAGTTTTTTGTGCCAACCGTATTACCCGCAGCTTGCTGCTTTTGTTGCATATAGAGCATTTCAAAATTAATTGGATTTAAAAGAACTGGTGCAAAACCTGCTTTAATCACTAAATCTGAAATAGCTTCGCGTGCGTATGGGAATAAAATATTAGGGCAAGTAATTGCAATAATCATCTCAAGATTTTCTTCTGGAATATTACGCAATGCAAAAATACCTGCTTGAGTAACTTCGATCAGGAAAGCAGTTTTATCGGCAATTTTTGATGTCACTGTAATTTTTAGAGCGACTTCAAAATAACCATCAGCTAGTGGCTTACCTGAATTACCTAATTCAATTGCGATTTGAGGTGCTTCACGTTGTGTAAATATTTCTGGGGAATTAGGCACTTCAACTGAAACATCTTTTAGAAAAAGTTTCTCGATAGCAAAACCAGGCTCTGAGCTTCCATTTGCCTGTGGGTCAATTTTGACGCTTTTTTCTGCTTTAGATGATTTAGGTGCTGCTTTCTTTTTTTCTGCCATGTTATTTTCCAGTCACGCGACCCTAGGGTCACTATTGTTTAATTAAATGAATACAGCATTCTATCTTTTTATCGAGAATATTTAAATAAAATAAGGGTTAATCTTCTAGGAAATTTCTAGGAGTTGATCGAGCTCACCATTTAAATCTAGAGCTCTTAAATCATCAAAACCGCCCACGTGATAATCGCCAATGTAAATCTGCGGTACTGTGCGACGTCCAGTTTTTTCAATCATTTCCTCTAAAATAGCTGAATCCTCATCTACCCGGATTTTTTCAATAAGGCCTACACCTTTTTTAGTTAGGAGCTTCT
>BJGS01000058.1 GCA_014190615.1 Methylophilaceae bacterium | reverse complement strand
TATTTTTTCTCATACAGTTCTTTAAGTGCCAAAAGCGTCTCTTCAATATCTTCAAGCGCCTCAGCATTTAGATGGCTATTTTCTAGATTAAGGTCAACGTCGCCCACTAACTTTTTAAAAGTATCCGTTATCTCGGTTTCGGTGAGTGTCTTTGAACCCTCTAATGTATTTTTCTTAACTTTTTTTCTTTTTACAGCAAAAAGAATAAAAAGTAATACAACTAAAAGCGCCCCTAAGGCCGCAAATTTATTTGCTAATAGAAAGAGAAATAAAGTTTGCATGATTATTTAATCGCCTTATCAAAGGTCCTTGCTATATTTCTTGTCGTAATGACCGTTGGATTGATAATCACGAGTAGCTCAGTGCTACTTTTCGTGAAGGCTTGTTTACCACCCAGCAAAGCTATCAGCGGGCCAAATATAGGCTCTAACCCCGCTTTAGCCAAGAAGGGTAATGCATCGCTAGACGCCGTCTCGGTTTCAATTTTTAAGCCCGCTAAAACGACCACCTTGCCTGGCTCTATGAGAAGTGAAGTTTTGATCGAATTAGTAGATGTGGGAGCAGTAGCTAAATCTGAATCTCTCGTTGTTTGGTTAAAGTCAAAGGCTAAATCAATATTGTCATTGTGTTTATTAATTTTAGGGGTTAAGTTGACAACCAAGGGTGATGATATGGCTCTTAACGTGGTAGCGATCGTTGAGATACCATTCGAGACAGTGGTCGTTGAATCGGTTGTTTGCACGGTTCTCTGTTTATTTACCACTCCCGTTGCGCCATCATTCACGATAATCGAAGGCTTAGAAATGGTCTTACCTAAACTATTTGTTTCTAGCATATTAATCAGTGCCACAATATCATTCTTAGCCCCCAAAGCGGTTGCAATAGATAATCCTCCAGTAATTGATGAGGTCTGGGCACCACGTAAAATTGTTGTAGCGGGCGATAAAGCAGTGCCACCCGTACCAACAGCTCCATTCGTGGTTCTTCTTCCAATGCCTTCAAGGCTACTGGCCCATCCTGAATTCACCTCCAAGATATAAACTTCAAGCAGCGCTTGCTTGACGGCGCTATCTTGTTCGTCAATTAATTTTGCAACTAACTTGATATCGTTAATTGAACCTGAAGCAATAATGCCGGTGGCATCCGTATCAAGTGTGAGCTTTACGCACGTAGCACTTTCTGTAACCACGGCAGCAGGAGTTGCGGCAGCAGGGGTTGCGGCAGCAGGGGTTGCGGCAGCAGGGGTTGCGGCGGCAGGGGTTGCGGCAGTGGTAGCAAGGGTCGTTGCAGCGGTAGCAAGAGTAGTTAAAGTGACGGCAGGTTTAGCTTCAATGACAGCACAATTGCCTTTGCTAAATATGGAGTAGCCAGTAATAATTTTTTTTAGGTCTTCCGGACTTTGGTTATAGACACTAAATTTTTCGATAATCAGTTCTTCGCCTTCTTTGGTGGTAGGTTTATAGACTGCATTAGCTATTTTAAAATTTTCTGTAACATCTTTGCTGGGTGTTGACTCTTGAATAAGAACTTTTCGCACGTCACTGAGGGCTTTATTTCTTTCTTTTTCAATCACACTTATTTGTATTTGATTAATGAGCCCCTCTAAAAATGAAGTCACGCTTTGCGTTTTAAGTTCAGCGCTTGCATCTAGTTGCTGATCTGAAACATTTGATTGCGCGCCATCATTTGGAAAAATTTCTAAATATTTTTGGCTGAGTATAATCAAGTCCTTCTGCACATCCAAAGCGGAATCTATGCCATCAAAATTCATGGGCGTAAGCGTATTGTTGGCTATCGAATAAATTTCAAGCGTATCTTCTAGGCTGGCAGATTTATAAACCAACAGCTTATTCTCCCCAGCAATCGTTTGTAATACACTCCCCACGGTTCCTTTATAGACTCCTTGCAACTGAGGGCTAGGGCCATTGAAATTACTTTTAATCTCTATCTTTCCTCTTTTAGCAATCTGCTCTAGCACCTGGGATAAATTGATGCCAGATAGATTAAGCGTCATGGTTGTGTTAAGTTTTTTGGCAAGCTGAATGTCTTTATCGGCGGTTATCTTAGCAGCTGCAATGGCTTCTGTTAAAAAGACCTGAGGTGACTTTTCTTTTTTTAATGCGTTGAGGTATTGATTTTCTTGGGTCTTAAGATTCTCAATAATGACCGAACTTAATTTTACTTTTGCACCCGCGAGGAAACTTAAAAAATCAATATTTTTTAAACTATCCGCGCCATAATTAATTTGAATAATGTCTACTTTTGGGGCAGTCGGCGGTAAATTTGAATTAAATGTTTCCATGCTATCTTTACTGTCCGCCTGAATTTTTTCCAAGGCGTCTTTTTTTGAAGTCATGATTGGCGTGCAAGCAACCATGCAGAGGGCGACAAGTAAAAGAAAACTTTTCAAAAATTACTCGCTTTGGTGAGGCTCGTCTAGAAGGAACTTTTGATCAATTTTATTTTTTTTCACGACCTCCACTAAAATCTCTTTAGTAATGTTGGCCATATTTTCATTAATCCATGCAGCCAACATGACTTCAATTTTATTTTTATTATTTTCTTTAGCGACTTCAGTTAATACATCTTTCGTTATAGTCGGCATATTTTCTTTAATCCATGAAAATAATATAGGCTCAATGATATTTTTAATTTCTTTTTGGAGTTCTTCTGGGTTCATGCTTTCACCATAGTTTTCTTTAAGTGTCATAATTTCTTGACTGAGTTCTGCAAAAAAAGATGGTTCAGTCTCTTGAGGCTTTATTTCTCCCGCCTCAGCCTCATGAGGCGCTTCATTTTTGGGCTCAATTTTATGCTCAATGATTTCATCTCGATGATCTAAATCAATGGCAACATCATGATGCTCATGCTTAATTAATTTAGCCTCTAATCCAAGCTGTTGAATTGAGTATAAAAGATCTGTCACTGTCCTTCTTGGCATGGCAAAATTATAGCATAGCAAGCCTTGAAATTAAGGATAAAAGCCTATAATTCAGCTTGTTAGAAAAGATATATCGAAATATATTTAGGTCAAATAAATGATAGGGGTGGCCAAGCTTAAAAATAGGCCTAAAGGTAATTTTGTGAGTAAATTTGCACGTCCCTTATACATCAGAAACAGGGCATAAATGACTCCCAGCCACGATGCCAAAAAAAGAAGTTTAATCACCTTCATAGGGCCTAACCAGGCACCAATCGATGCCAATAAGAATTTATCCCCACTGCCAAAACCTTGCCTTTGCTTTATCTTTAGATAGATAAAATTAATACTATAAAGCACAGCAAATCCTAAAAATATCCCGCCTAAAGAGATGTCTATAGATTGGTCCTGATAATAGCTGAGATAAAAAAATCCTACGATGCCATTTAAGGCCATCATAGGCACATAAAGAACTTGATGCATGGTGTCAGTTAAAAAAAAGAAAAGCAGTGCGGAGGCAAAAAAACTTAAAAATAGAGCCTCTTCCATAGGGTAGTTATATCCAATCGTCACAAAGGCACTGCCTAAAACTATTTCGCTGATGAAGTACCCCGAAGACAATCGATGCTTCTGACAATAGCAGCGGCCGCGCTGAATCGCCCAGGATAAAATAGGAATTAATTCAAGCGGTGAAAGCTTCTTCTCGCAAAACCGACATCTGGATGGATCGAGTATTGTCTCTCCAGTCTGACAAATACGCATTGCCCACGCATACAAAAAAGAGGCGATGGCGCTGCCTAATAAAAAAGAAATAAAAAGATAAAAATAATTATGATTAATCATTGGTAGAATTTAATTTCATGGCTAGTCTTAATCAATCCCAAATGGTTTAAAACAATGTCTAAACATTATAAACATAATGGCTTTTCTTTGATTGAGCTTTTGGTCTACTTAGCCATATTTTCAGTGATTGCTTCGCTTGCTTGGACCGGCATTCAGTGGGCACAAAATCGCCATACGCAGATGGATACCATAGTGACCATGTCATCCAATTCAAGCGCTGGATTAGATACGATGAATCAAGCGATTGCCAATGCTGTTTTTCCGCCTAACATCTTCAATGCCACTGCAAATATCTTTGCTAATACAGAATGTCTCGAAGTAACCCAGCGCACTAAAACCGGCGCCTACAATACCACCACCTTCTGGTTTGGCTTAGATAACTCAACCGCCCGATATAGTCTTTATAAGGGTTCGGGCTTATGCAGTGCAACGCCTTCCATCAATAACCTCACCAAGTTAACGGATCCCTTGTTTTTAAAAACAGTGAACACCACACCTTTTTTTATCCCCGCCGGCGACCTCATCCAGTTTAATTTCAAAATTAATAAAGTAGTGGGGAAGACCAATTATGAAATTAAGCAAACTCAAGTGAGCGGTGCCAAAGGTTTTATCAAGCTTGCTGGTACTCAGGGGTGTAAAATATCTTCTTCGACCGAACTATTCAGTGCAGTTACAAATCCCACTGACTCACTTGAAATAAGCTTTAGCAATGGATATAACGCTACACTTGATCGACTTAAATATAAATACAATGCTTCGTCCATCGTTTGTGGCGCCGCCGCATCCCCAACTACCGTATTCAATAATACGCCTATCAACATGTTAATCTGTTCCTTTGATTCATCATTGGGTGTGCTCAAATTTATGGCCACGCCGTCAAACTCCGGAAGTAATTGGGCAAGGATCGTTACCGATATTGAATACGCCCCTGCCACTTCGATATCAAGTGAACTTCTCAAAGGAGTCTCCCGCACCTTAAGTTTTAAATTAAACAATACATATCAAGGAAATATGACCCTTGACCTCTACCCCCTCGCGCGATCTTGTGCGGATGCCAATTTTGCGCCATGATCATTAGAGTTATGCGAGATTTCATTGTTACATTTTTTACCCAAAAAAAAGATACTGGGTTTGCATTACCTGCTGCACTTTTTCTTACTTTCTTGTGCACCACGGTGCTAGTCTCGATGCTTAATCGATCGCAGACCGCTGACCTAGAAAAATATCTAAAACTCAATAAACTGGAAGCAAGTAACTTATCCCGATTAGGACTTGAATCCGCCATCAGCCAAATACGAAAATTTCCATCAAATCCTGCACAGTTTCCAGCAAACGCCTGGAACACCACCCCTACACCAAATAATGCAACTTACGATACCAATGTATGTGGGATTGCTAGCCAATTCTCATCCAATGCTGTGGTGCGTATGTCGCTCGATCGATACCTCTATAAAAATTATGCATTGCGTTACTTTGCCATCAATGAAATCGACGGTGCTTCGGGTAATGCTGCATTCCCAACTCAATGGCGCATTGTGAGCTGCGTGATATCAACATCCAAGCCTTATTTTGCTAAAACGCGTTCCGCACTCATTCGTTTCGCAATTCAAGATAATGGCACTGCTGTAGCGAATGGAAATGGTACGGTCATTGATATGCGCGATTATTAATTATTATGCAGGTTAGCGAGGGCTGACAAGATTCTCCAGCACACTTCTTGCATACTTGAGATTAAGAGTGCTGCCGTCGGATCCAAATACAACGACCCTAGGAACTTTAAAGTAAGTGGTGGGTGAGTCGGTGGGTGATGTTGTGTTGGCGGATGCGGGACACTGTGAGTTTGGACTTAATGTCCAATTGCCATTGGCATTGTAACCAAGCACTTTGCATACGCGTCCATCCAACATTGCAATATTCATTTCTAAAATACCATGGGTGTTAAATATGGCATCCATCTCTGTTTTTAAAGTTGAGGTCTCCTCCGCAGTGGAACAATCAAACCCATATACGTAAGCACTACCCGTCTTAAAAAAACAATTGCCCGATATATTGATCACTCGATACTTAAGACTCGGCGGGCTATCCGTCTTGACATTGTGTAACAATAATTTTTTACTCGCATTATCTCCCGTTGCACTTGCAAGCGTGTTATCGACCACGATATCAATGTTGACGCCCGTGACGTAAGCCTGGGGTGTTGTATTAAGTTTTTCAATAAGCGCAACGTTAGCAGTGGAACTATGATAGAGCGCGTAAAAACTATTGAAAATAAGCTCTGCTTTTTCATGCCAGATTACTCTTTTTTGCGCGGCGCCACTTCTCTGCTCTAACATAGCAATCGACTTAAATCCGGAGTACAT
>BJGS01000057.1 GCA_014190615.1 Methylophilaceae bacterium | reverse complement strand
GTTGTTTTTAATTCAAACTCTGATGTAACGTCTGATTTGGTGTAGAGCTGATTTCCAACTACATTAATTTCTTTAATACGAGAAACAATACCCTCTTCGATATCAAAGCGAATCGCTACTCTGTTTCTTTCTAAAGGGGAAGCAGACGTTTTAACAGTAGCGGTATATTTACCTTGCGCCAAATATTGCTTTTTAATTTCTTGCTCAGCGAACTCTAGTTTAGATTTATCATAAATCTGTCCCTCGGCCAGGCCTATGCCTTTCATACCTTCTTTTAGCTTATCAGATTGAAATGCTTTGTTGCCTGAAAACTGAATATCAGCGATAGACGGCCGCTCTTGCACAGTAATAAGAAGAATGTCTTGATCGGCTTCTATACGCACGTCTTTAAAAAAACCTGTGCGATACAGCGATTTGATAGCCTCTGCTGATTTATCCTCAGTCATCGAATCGCCCACCTGAACAGGGAGATAATTAAATACGGTGCCAGGCTCAGTCCTTTGAAGACCTTCAATTTTAATATCTTTGATGACAAAAGGTTCCATAGCAAAGGCTGCTATAGAGAGTAGGAGGAGTGAAATGAATAAAGCTAGTTTAGATCTTAAAGTCATTAGCTTCCTAATAGGTATCGACAGGCGTCATTATACAATGCAATTACAGTAAGTAAACCCAAAATTAACATTCCAACCCTTTGACTTAACATCATATTTTTGTTTGACAAAGGTTTCCCCCTGACAAATTCAATAAGATAGTTAACTAAATGACCCCCATCTAATAATGGGATAGGTAATAGATTCAAAATCCCAATATTTAAACTTATCAATCCAATAAATTGAATGTAGGGAAAAATACCTTCAAGGAATGAAGAAGACGCCATATTTGCAATCGTTAGAGGCCCTCCCAAATCCTTTAAAGCAGCTTTTTGCGTGAATAGGCTCTTAAAGGTCTTTAATGTTAAAGTAAAAAAGGTATAACTTTGGGCTAATGACTTATTAATGGATTCTCCAAATGTATACTTTACTTCAATCAAATGAGCTTTAATAATGGCCTCATCATAACCCAACGAAATCCCAATTCTTTTTTTATCTACTTTACTTTCAAAAAGCTTTTTATCTATATGAATATATTGAATAATATTTTCTCTTTTTATTGTTAAATCATATGACATTAACCAATGGTTTTGGACGTTAGTGATTAAATCTGGAATGTCTTTGATAGGGATTTGATCCACCATAAGCATTTGATCATGAACCTTCAATCCTATTTTTTCAGCAATACTTCCCGCCTCTACAGATTGAATTAAAATGGGAAGGCCATATGGAAAAACCTTGATTTCATCCGTCCATAAAAGATTCTTAATATGGATGACCTGACCACCCCGCTTAAAACTTATATCTTGAAATGCTTCTTTATGATCTTTTAGGGCATTATCTAAATCTTCTAAAGATTTGATCTTGTTTCCATCAAGCGATACGATCTCATCCCCAACCCTAAGTCCTTGCTGAAAGGCTTCGCTTAAGACAGGAAGACCACGAATGGATGGCTTAATTTCAAGAGAGCCATGCATATAGATGAAGGAGAAGATCAAAACACCCAAAATAATATTAATCAAGGGTCCTGCAGCAACAATCAGAAAACGTTTAACTAAAGACTGTCGATTAAACGCTCTTTTAAGATCAATTTTTTTAACTTTTTCACTTGTCTCGATATTGTTTTCATCTAAAAGCTTTACATAACCACCCAGAGGAATCGAAGAAACAAGGAATTCAGTTTGATCTTTGCCAAAAAGAAAAGTAAAAAGAGGTTTGCCAAATCCAATTGAGAATTTTAATACCTTCACATTGCACCAACGTGCCATTTGAAAATGGCCGAATTCATGAATCCCTACAACAATAATAATCGTGAGAATAAAGACAAGAAAAGTTGTCATGCAGTTAAGTGATGACGATCAATCCAAGAAAGCGCAAGTTGCCGAGTCTTACTATCGACCTCTAAAACTATTTCGATAGAATCCAAGGTTTGAGATTCAATAGTATTCATACAAAATTCAATCAATTCCGCAATTTGATTGAATGTTATAGATTCGTTTAAAAAAGCATCGACAGCCACTTCATTGGCAGCATTAAGAATGGTGGGAGCATTCTTACCCATTTGAAGAGCTTTGTAAGCCAATCCAAGGCAAGGAAATTTATCTAAATCAGGTGCTTCAAAATCAAGTCTTTTTGTTTTAATGAGATCGAGACCTAGGACTCCTGATTCGATTCTTTCAGGGTGGCTTAATGCATAAGCAATAGGCGTTCTCATGTCAGGGTTCCCCAATTGCGCCAGCGTACTTCCATCAACATATTCCACAAGGGAGTGAATAATGCTCTGAGGATGAATAACCACTTCAATATCTGAAGCTGGAATATCAAATAACCAACAAGCCTCAATTACTTCAAGCCCCTTATTCATCATGGTTGCAGAATCAATTGTAATCTTCTTGCCCATAATCCAATTAGGATGTCGTAAAGCTTCTTTGGGTGTCACATGTTTAAGTTCTTCTTTGGTGGAGGTCCTAAATGGTCCGCCAGATGCAGTCAATAAAATTTTTCTTATGCCATTGGATTTGTAGTTCAATTTTTTACTTTGTGGCAACACTTGCAAAATCGCATTATGTTCACTATCAATGGGTATTAAAGTGGCGTTAGATTGTTTTACAGCCTTCACAAACAATTCCCCGGCCATAACAAGCGTTTCTTTGTTGGCCAATAAAATCTTTTTACCGCTATTGGCAGCAGCCATTGTAGGTTTAAGTCCTGCCGCACCCACAATAGCTGAAATGACAGTATTCGCCTCATCATGGGAGCTAAGCCAATCCAAAGATTTATCATCATCCAAAACGATTGTTTTTAAATTTAATGCAAGTAGATTTTTCTTTAGCTGTTGATTTGCATTCTGATTTAAAGCAAATGCAAATTGCGGTTCAAATTTAATACATTGCTCTGTTAATAGATCAACATTTCTATTTGCTGTGAGCGCAAAAACTTTATACTTAGCTTGATGAAGTTTTATGACTTGAAGCGCATTACAACCAATACTTCCGGTTGAGCCTAAGATAACAATGTTTTCCACTTAAATGATTTGTCCGAAAAAAGAAGGTGAAATAAGTATTAAAGTCGCAAGAGGAAGGCTAGAACAAAGGCTATCAATACGATCGAGAACACCACCATGTCCAGGGATTAAAACGCCACTATCTTTCACTTTAGCTATTCTCTTAATATATGACTCAAATAGATCACCTTCAACACTTAACAATAAAATTAAATTAAAAAATAAAATAGATGCATAAGAATTCACAAAACCAAAGTAAGTCAGCGTGATCGAAAATAATGAAACAATAAATAGTGCGCCTATAAAGCCCTCCCAAGTTTTGCCAGGGCTAATGAGCGGGGCAAGCTTTCGCTTTCCAAACTGTTTTCCAAAAAAATAAGCGCCTGAATCTGCTAGCCAAATAGTAGTTAAAACAAGAAGTACAGCCCAGGGACTTAATTGAATTAAATAATTCAAAGAAATAATAAGTGGCATGACCAACATCCAACCTATTAAAGAACTCAAGAAGAAATTTTTTAAATGGATTTTATATATTAAAAATAAAGGTGCTATGCAAATCCAAAAGATAGAGGCACCTATCAGGATCGATCGAGCATCATCGTAACTAAGATAGCTATCAATTAAATAAATGAAAAATAACGAAATGGCTAAAAAAATATTTTTTTCGTGAGATTTAAAATGTAAAAGTTTTGACCACTCATAAAGTGCTAATAGCGAAACTATATAGATGACAAATGAGAAAAATTTTCCTGAAAAGAGAAACATAGAAGATAAAAAAATTATAAGCATAATGGCAGCCGAGAAAATTCTGGACATCAACATTTATAACTGCTCACTTGTTTTGCCATATCGTCGTTCTCTTTTTTGAAATTCAAACAGTGCGGTCATAAGGGCCCTTTCATTAAAGTCAGGCCATAAAGTTTCTGTAAAATAGAGTTCAGTATACGAAAACTGCCAAATTAAAAAATTACTTATACGTTTTTCTCCGCCCGTTCTGATGAGAAGATCGGGATCTGGAGCGTAATTTAAAGAAAGGTTTTGAATGAGACTTTTTTGGGTTAATGGTTTTTTAAAATGTGTTTCTTTTTGATATATATTAATCGCGTTCACAATATCCCACCTTCCACCGTAATTAACTGCCACGCTTAATGTTAATCCGGTATTTTTTTCAGTAACCCTTTCAAGTTCTTTTATTTTATCAATAAGTTTTTTTGGAAACGGTTTTCGATCACCAATGAGCTTAAAGCGGATATTGTGCTTAATGAGTGCTGAGGATTCTTTTTTAATTGACTCTTGAAACAAAGACATTAAAAAATTAACCTCTTGTGAAGGTCTTAACCAATTTTCTGTGCTGAAAGCAAATAATGTTAGAAAAGGTATGTTTAATTTTTGGCATTGTGTAATGACAGTTCTGACAGATTCCAAACCTCTTTTATGACCTGAAATACGAGGCATGAGGCGCTTCTTTGCCCACCTACCATTACCATCCATAACAATAGCGATATGTTTAGGTTTTTCTAATAGCGCTTCTTTAGCTTGTAATGGACGAAAGAAATTAAACACTAAATTGCGAGTAATTCAGATTCTTTTAATTGGAGAAGTTTATCGATCTCAGCGATAAATTTATCTGTAATTTTTTGAACTTCATCTTGTGATCTTCGTTCATCATCCTCGCTGATTTCTTTTTCTTTAATTAATTTTTTTAGAGAATCGTTTGCATCGCGTCTGATATTTCGTATCGCTACTTTAGATGACTCAGCTTCTGTCCGAACAACCTTTATAAGGTCTTTTCTTCGCTCTTCGGTAAGTGTCGGCATAGGGACGCGAATAAGATCACCAGAAGTTGCAGGATTTAAACCAAGGTCACTATCGCGAATTGCTTTTTCAATTTTCCCAACCATACTTTTTTCATAAGGCTGCACATTGATTGTTTTTGCATCGCCTAGGTTAACACCGGCTACCTGATTAATGGGCACCATAGAGCCATAATAATCAATGACGATATGATCCAGAAGTCCCGTATGCGCCCTACCTGTTCTAACTTTTGCAAGATCAGACTTAAAAGAGTCTAAAGATTTTTGCATTTTTTCACTTACATTTACTTTAATTGCTTCAGTCATGACCATCCTCTTTAATCAATGTATATTAGGCATCACGAGCGTGCCTTCGTTTTGTCCTAATAAAATATTTTTAAGTGCACCCGATTTAAATATATTAAATACTGCGATGGGTAATTGTTGGTCTCTACATAATGTGAGTGCAGTCGCATCCATGACTTTTAAATCTTTTTGAATGGCTTCATCAAAACTAACCACTTCATAACGCTTTGCCTTTGGATTTTTTTTAGGGTCTTCTGAATAAATACCATCGACTTTGGTCGCTTTAATCATAATATCGGCATTCATTTCTACACCACGCAATGCTGCGGCTGTGTCAGTCGTAAAGAAGGGATTTCCTGTTCCTGCAGCGAATATAACCACTTTACCCTCTTCAAGATAGCGAATAGCCTTGCCACGAATATATGGTTCTACCACTTATTCTATATTTAGCGCTGATTGAACACGGGCTACAATTCCTGCATGTTTCATGGCATCTTGAAGAGCCAATGCATTCATCACAGTAGCCATCATGCCCATATAATCTGCAGTCGCCCTATCCATGCCTGCAGCGCCTAAAGCTACACCTCTAAAAATATTGCCACCACCAATCACAATACCCATTTGAATTTTTAAATCGAGCGCTTCTTTAATCTCATGAACTATATTTGAAATAGTATGCTGATTAATACCAAACGGATCTTCGCCCATCAAGGCTTCGCCTGATATTTTCAACATAATTCTTTTGTATGCAGATTGGGTCATAATTTTCCTTAAAGTTTAACGTATTTTTAAACCAGGGGACATAAAAAAAGGACTGTATAAATCATACAATCCTTTATGTGGTTTGATAAGACTAAACCTTTGCTGCCGCTGCAACTTCTGCGGCGTAATCTACCACCGCCTTTTCAATGCCTTCACCCACAGAATAAATGCTAAAAGCATTCACGGT
>BJGS01000056.1 GCA_014190615.1 Methylophilaceae bacterium | reverse complement strand
GGCCTGTAGAAGTTGTGTAATCTCGGCTTGTTGCGCTGAGCGTACCTCTCGAAATCCCATACAAAAGTGATCATTGACCATAAGGTAATGGCGGGGCGGAAGTTAGTGCAGGGTGGGACTTGACCACTGCGAGGCCAGCGCTTACCATCTGCGGGTGCAGGATAGCTTGAATTTCCTATCCGTAAATGCACCTATTGTTCCAATGTGTATTATGGCAAAAAAAAGCACCTTATGATGTAAAAGAACTTTTTAAATCCAGTGGAGTGGTCGGTGATAACTTAAATTTGGTTTGGGGAGGCGGCGAACCAACCATACTCAAAGAATTTGATGATCTTTTTAATTATTTTAATGAAGATGTAAATTTTTAAATTACTTCACAAAGAAATTTTACCAATTCTGTAAAATATTCTTCAGTAGTTCATGAAGCACTCGATAATGCTAAATTATTAATTACTACAAGTATCGATGCAGGAACCGAGCAGACCTATAGAAAAGTCCGGGGTGCTAGCAAACATCACGATGTTTTAACAAATTTAAAAACATATTCTAGAAAGCACCCTGAGTTAATTACTAAAAAATATATTTTTACTGATGAAAATTCATCCCTTTCTGAAGTTCAATTTTGTTTTGAACTCGTAAAAAATTATAATCTATTAAAATGTAATTGTCTTATCAGTGCTAACTTTAAATTTGAAAAACTCGACCCCAAAATTATCGGAACGACTATTTCATTATTTTTTCTTTTTAGATCCATTGGGGTTCATGCGGTGACATTTGACGATAAGGTAACAAAAGTATAATTTTGTTGAGAATTATAATTTTCCAAATCATCAGAAGAATTGATACAAACTAATGTCACAGTGTTACAATATGGCTACTACTCCAATCGAGTAAATTTACGCCTTCACTTATTTCTCTATGCATAAAATAATTATTCATGTTAAGTACTAAGGTGTCAACAATAAAAAAACTAGATATTTCACTTTTCAGTGATCGTTTTCATTTAGTTGTTTTACAAAAATATCACGTTACGGAAGAATATTTATAATGGTTTGAAGACGAAACCGTTACAAAAAATATTTGGTATGCCAAAAATCAAAAATCCTTGCAAGATCTGAAAAACTATGTGGTCCAACAATGGGATGGTCCCAAATCCCCTTTTTTTGGAATTTTTGATAAGGAAAATTCTACTCATATTGGAAACATAAAATTTGACCAAATAGATTTTGAAAAAAAATTTACTGTAATGGGAATTCTAATTGGCCATTCTCTCTGGAGATCCAAAGGTGGGGGTGAAGAGGTTTTAAAAACCACTGCAAAAGTTATGAACACCTTGGGAATCAAAACTATTTATTTATGTGTTTCACCAGATAATACCGGCTATTAGGTGATATGAAAAAGCTGGGTTTAGTATTTGCGCCGAAAGACCTTTTCAACATTCTTCTGAATAAGCCCTTTTGATGAAATTAGATTTAAAGTAAGTGTTAAACTATATGCGCTTAGCGAAAAATGTTACATCTCAAGTTTGTTGTCTTTTCTTCTAAAAAAATAAACGGTAAGATTGCAAAATGATAATCAAGGAATCTCAAGTTTTTGACTCACTACAAAACCTTGGTATCCAATCTGGTGACAGCTTAATGGTTCACTCATTTATTGGCGCGTTCGGTCGCATTGATGGTGGACCAGAAGTATTTATCAATGCCCTTTTAAAAATTCTGGGTCATAAGGGAACTTTAATTGTTCCTACCTACAATTATGATTTTTGCAGCGGAAAAACCTATGACCCTAAAAAAAGTCCGTCTCAAGTAGGTCAATTGAGTGAATATTTTAGAAAACTTAGCTCAACTCAACGCAGTTTTCACCCGGTTTATTCCCATGCCGTTATGGGCGCTAAACAGAAATTTTACTGTCAAAATCCTTCTTCCTCGGCCTTTGGGGAAGATTCTTTTTTCTCGAAACTCTTTTTTGACAAAGCTAAACTCTTGTTTATGGGCGTGGATTTTCAAGTAGCCACAATTATTCATTATGTTGAAGAGAAATTCACAGTGCCCTATCGATTTATGAAAGAATTTTCAGGCAAAGTTGTTGAAGATGACACTGAAAAAGATTTCACTGCAAGAATTTATTCTAGAGATTTAGAATTAGATCCAAAATTGAATACAAAAAAACTTCAAGACTTTCTTATTCAAAATGGGGTGGCAAAGGAATCAGTTTTAGGCAGAGGAAAATTAATGAGTGTTGGGGTTTTAGAATTTTGCGATTGCGTTCTCTCCTTTCTTCAAAAAAACCCTTACAATCTCGCGGAAGTAAGTAAATCGTGAAAATACATCACATCGGAATTATCGTCAGAAATATTCAAGAGCATTTTAAAAAACACATTAAAGTAATCCTTCCCCATGTGAGTTTAGGGGAAACTACAACCGACCCTTTACAACAAGTCAAAGTTGCCTTTATACCCATAGATGGTGGTCAATTCGAATTAGTGGAGCCACTGAGTGAGTCATCGCCAGTGATGGCATTGTTAAGTAGTAATACCAGCGGATTTCATCACGTATGTTTTGAAGTTCAAAACCTAGACGAAAAAATTACTCAATTAAAATCTCAAGGAGTGATCATCGTTAGCCCTCCAAAACCTGCAGCGGCTTTTGATGGTAGAAAAATTGCCTTTGTACTGACTCGAGATAAATTACTTTGGGAGCTCCTCGAATGCCCTTAACCCTACATTTAAGCGGCGATTCAACTCTTGATGGAGTAGCCAGAGAACTAAAAAATGCATTTAATACAATCACCATTAATGACCCACAATTTAATTTTTGGCGACAGGAATTATCAAACTCAGACTCTTCCTTATTTAAAAATCCACCTTCTTATTTGATTGTTTTGTTTTCACCAAAACTTCTTTTGGAATCTCAATTTACAAATGAGTCCCTGGAACAAATTTTAGAAAATTTAAAAAATCTTAAGAATACTCAAATTTTCTTTTCAAACTTTTGCCTTCATCCTCATTTGGTTAATAGAATTCTTGAAGGACAATTATTGCAAGAAGAAATTACAAAGCTTAACCAAAAATTATTCATTGAAAAAAATGAAAATCAAAATCTTCACATTCTTGATTTACAAACCTTCATCTTTGAGCACGGTCTATCTAAAATATATGACGCTAGGTATGAAACCATCGGAAGACTTTATTTTAGCCCGAGTGGTGCAAAACTGTTAAGTGAATATTTGGCAAGATATTTAAATGCTCTTTTAAAACCCAGAAAAAAAGTTTTAGTTTTAGATTTAGATAATACTCTCTGGGGTGGCATCGTTGGAGAATTGGGTCCAGACAAGGTAGAAATCGGCGGTGAAGGAAAAGGCTATGCTCATCTTCAATTTCAAAAGCAAATCCTTAAATTAAAACAATCTGGGATTCTTTTAGCAATTTGCTCAAAGAACGACGAAGAAATTGCAAAAAATGTTTTCAGTTATAATCCTTCAATGCTTTTAAAACTTTCAGATTTTGTAGCCACAAGAATTAACTGGCTTCCAAAAAGTGAAAACATAAAATCCATCTCAGAAGAATTGAATCTCAATTTAGATTCTTTTGTTTTTTTTGACGACTCTGCTTTTGAGAGAGAGTTAATTAAAAACACCTACATTTCTGTCGACGTAATTGACGTTCCAAGTGACTCATCATTCTACTGCCAAACCCTCAGCAATTATATAGGCTTTGACTCCCTTAGATACACCAAAGAGGATTTAGAAAGATCCAAACAATACTTTCAAGAAAATTCCAGAAAAGAATTGGCAAAGAAAAGTATGTCGATGGAAGAATTTTATCAATCTTTAAATATGGTTGGAACACTCTCCAAAGTTGCTATTAATTCCCTAGACCGGGCCCATCAACTCATTAAAAAAACAAACCAGTTTAACTTAACTTCCAAAAGATATTCTTTGCAAGAATTGAAAAACATTTTAAATGACAAGTCCTATGACACTTTCACTCTTCATCTTAGAGACAACCTTGGAGAATCTGGAATTGTTGGTTTAGCCATTATAAAAAAAGAAAAAACAAAATATATTATTGATTCATTTATGTTAAGTTGCCGCGTCATCGGCAGAACTGTTGAGTTTTCGCTCATTCGGAAAATGGCTGATGATGCCAAGAAAAATAATGTTCATCTTTTAGAAGCCGAATTTATTAAAAGTGAGCGAAATGCTGTTGCAAAAGATTTTCTAAAAGATTCTGGTTTTTCTTACGATGAAGCCAGCAAAAAATGGCTAATGGATCTCAATAAGGCATGGCCCCCAAAACATTATGTTCAAATAGTGGAGTGATGAAATGAATGTTAAATTAAAAAAGCTTGTTGTAACCCAACTAAAAATTGATGAATCACAATATTCGGAAAATCTTAAACTTGGCGATGTTCCAACCTGGGATTCCATGGGACATATTAATTTAATGTTTTCCATAGAAGAAGCTTACGGGATCCAACTGGACTCCGATGAAATTACAAACGCAAAATCTATTGGACTCATCAACCAAATTCTGCAAAAAAGGATTTCAAAATGAGTGAGTTAACGAAAAACTATCATCGAGAATATATATCAAGTCTTGCTTCACCAACAAGAGTTTCTTTTCAAGCTAGAGCTGTGAACGCTTTAACTCAACTTTTCAAAGATGTCATAAACATCCCATTTCAAGGTCAATTTCTTGATATAGGATGTGGTGACGGAAGCTTTATAATAGCGCTAGAGTTAACAGGAAAGTTTCAAACGCAAGGAATTGACATTGACTCCAATGTCGATTTTGAAAAAGACAAACTACCTTACGAAGACAACCAATTCGACTTCACATTAATGTATTCTGTAATTGAACATATTTTTAATCCCGATCAAATATTAAAAGAAAATCATCGCATTTTAAGAAAGGGGCAATACCTGATTATTATCACACCAAATATTGATCAGTGTGGATCTTTATTCTATAATGATCCAACACATATTAGACCCTACAACCCAGTTGGTTTAGAAAAATTGATGAAAATGTACAATTTTGAAAAAACGTTTTTAGGATTATGGACTGTTGGCAAATCGAGCTTTTTCTGGCAACTTTCGTCCAAAACTCAATTTCGATTAGGGAGTTTAATTCCATTCGCAGGTAATAATAAATTCATACCTTCTTTTCTTAAGGGAAAATCGGAAACAATGTTCGGTGTCTTTAAAAAAATCTAAATAAATAGTTCTGAACTATTGACTGCCAAGCAAACTCTTCACTCCATCCACCCTAACATTAAACAGAGCTTTCCAAATAGAAAGTCCCTAGGTAAATTTACCGTGAACGTGGGAGTATTCGGCAAACTTCGTGGCATTATAGAAAAGCTTGATATTATTTTGCTCAAATTAGTTTTCTTCCAAATAGACTTTTGCACAGCCGGACAAATAGGTTTCTCCCCCAACTGCTTTTATTGAATCAACGAGTCTTTGAGATTTTTCCGTAGTCACATTATATTTTGATGCCAATACAATCTTTGTTTTTCCAGAATTTCAAGCGTTTTATTCAGACTTGAAATATTTATATCAATGAGAAATACCAAATTCATAGCAAAAGCAGATTCAAAAACAGGAAATAGTTTTTCAAAATGAGGAGCTTTTTTATATAGGAGTTCCATTGTTTTTATAACATTTCTTGGACCACTTTTCATAATCAACAATTGTTACATCGGAATAGTTTTGATTTAATAACCCTTTAGTAAAGACCGGCACCGAAAACCACCAACGTCCTTGATGACCATAAAACTAGATCCGGTGCCGGGATACGTGGAGCGCGACCTGCGCAAATTTTTAGAGTGCGGCATTCTGGCGCATGGCTTTGCGCGCGCGCGCTGTGAGAAGTGCGGCCGGGACTTTTTGGTGGCGTATTCGTGCAAGGGGCGCGGGGTGTGCCCGGGCTGCAACACACGGCGCATGGTGGAGACGGCGGCGCACATGGTGGAGCATGTGTTTCCAGCAGTGGCAGTGCGGCAGTGGGTGGTGGTATTTCCGAAGCGCCTGCGCTACTTTCTGGACCGTGATGCAGACTGCTTGAAGCGGGTGGCGGGGATCGCGATGCGCGAAGTGCAGCGCGCGACAGCGGGAGCGAGCACAAGCACGGCGGCGGCAGACCGCAGCGGGGGGGTGATGTTTGTGCACCGCTTTGGCGCGACGCTGAACGCACACGTGCATTTGCATTTGTGCATGCTGGACGAGGTGGTGGCGCAGGGGCGGCAGGGGCTGGCGTTTCGCAGGGCTGAGGTGGATGAAGCATGTGTGGAGCGGGTGCAGGCAGCAGTGCGGCAGCGGGTGCTGCGGCTGTTTGCTCGGCGCGGGTTGCTGAGCAGCGAGACGGTTGGGGTAATGCAGGGGTGGGGGCACAGGGGCGGATTTTCTGTGCATGCGGGCGAGCGGGTGGCAGCGCAGGATAGCGCCGGGCGCGAGCGGCTGTTGCGGTATTGTGCGCGTCCGATGTTTGCCGCGGAGCGGCTGGTGTGGGCGGGAGACGGGGCGCAGGTGCGCTACCGGCTGCCGTGGTCGGCGTTGCAAGAGTACAGGGTAGGGCAGCAAAGGCCGCTTGAACTGCGACTGAGCGCAAGCGAGTTTCTGGATCGGATTGCGTTATTGATACCGCC
>BJGS01000055.1 GCA_014190615.1 Methylophilaceae bacterium | reverse complement strand
AAGAATTTAGCGGGGAATGCCAACATGATTTTAATATCAGATGACCAAATAGCAGAGCCCATCGGTAAAATATAATATTTTTTAAATAAGTCGGAATAGCCTTCTCGCTCCAAATAATCGCCTAAGCTTATTTCTTCATCGTTATTGAGCAACAAGACTGATGACTTATTAAATCGAAGAATTTCTTTAATCATTTTATAAAAGATAGGGCTAATAAGATTTTTTCTTTGTGCAAAAAGTGTATTGAGACTAGTGCCGTTATATTCAAAATCTTTTTGACTGTCTTTAACGCTAAAGCTCATAGTGCTGTTTTCATAAGGCACGTCAAGCTCATGTAAGAGTTTTAAAAAGTTAGGGTAAGTTTTTTTATTAAATACAATAAACCCTGTATCTACGTGAATTTTTTGATTAAAGAAATCAATCTGATGAGTATGCGAATGACCGCCGACCCTATCATTGGATTCAAAAAGTGTAATCTGGTGGTGAGGGTCTAAGTAATATGCGAGCGTGTTGCCAGAGATGCCTGAGCCTATAATCGCTATCTTCATGACTAATGATGAAGATGCTCTATCTTTTTAGATTCGCGGATATTATCAGAGACAGTTCGAACATCCCAAATAATACCTATCATGGCTAAAAACTTTAAAACATAATAAGTTAAATCGATTTCCCACCAATAAAAGCCTTGTCTTGCGGAGCCAGGGTAGTGATGATGATTATTATGCCAGCCCTCACCAAAAGTCAAAATCGCAACAATAAAATTATTACGACTCGTATCTTTTGTTTCATAACGCTTCTTACCCCATTGATGCGAAACTGAATTCACTAGAAAAGTGGCGTGATATAGCATGATGGTTGAAATTGAAAATCCCCAAATAAATAATTGGAACCCATTGGTATGCAATGCTGGTTCATATTGCTCCAAATAATAGCCAACCACCCATAAAGATATAGAGAGTGCTAAGGGCATTAAGAGATCAAAACGATCTATGATGCGCAATTCTGGAAATCTAATTAACTCACGTATAAGTTTTGTATTAGTCACAAAATTTGATTTAGTCAAAAACCATCCCATATGACTCCAGATAAACCCATGTTCTTTAGGTGAGTGTTTATCTTCTGTTGTATCAGAGTGCATATGATGGCCTCGATGATGCGCTGCCCACCATAGCGGCCCTCTTTGAACTGCAGTAGCTCCTATCACCGCGAACAAACACTGCACAACCCTTGAGGTCCTAAAGGTTTTATGTGAAAAATATCGATGATAGAAACCAGTAATAGCAAACATACGGACAGCAAAAAGGCTCATGCATACAACAAAGGCTGTCCAACTAAATCCAACGAAAAAAATAAGAAAACAGGATAAATGCAGAAGTATGAAAGGAATAACTCTCATCCAATCAATTTCTTTACCTGACGTAATCGATGCATACTTTTCTTCTAAAAAAGCATTATCGAACCAGAAAAATATTTTTTTCAAAAATTTAAATATCATCAATTTGAATGCTCAATCCAGCGTATTTTTTTAATATCGTAACCATCATCTTCAATTTTTTTTACTAAAGTTTTTAATGTATCTTGATTTATCTTTTTTTGGCGTGACATGATCCAGACATAATCACGATCATCTCTTGCAATAATAGTATTTTGATAATTCTGATCCAGGTAGACAATTTTATATTGTGCTTTGATAGGCCATATAAATTGCATTCTCCATAAAGCATTACCTGAGTCTTTCACCACAAAGCCTTTTGGATGATATGTTTTGATAGGTCCCGTTAAAGAGCCTTCATTGAAAGTGAAAGTAGTGCCAATGGTGCCATCTTCATTTAACACATAGGATTCGACAGCATTAAATGCATTTTTTTCAATAAAGGTTGGAATATGTGCAATTACATACCATGGGCCCATAAATTGCTTCAGATTTACTTCAGAAACCGTTTTGATCGGAATTTGTGTCATACATCCACTCAATAATAAAAAAAATGCTGTTAATAGAAAAGATTTATATCTCATATTATGTCTTCCAGAATCGAGGAATCAAAGTACTTACTTTCTTCTGATAAGTATTATATCCATCGAATTGCTTCATAAGATTAGCTTCGAGAAGCGTGACCCCTGAAAATTTCAAAATTAAAAAAGTCATAAGGAGCGGTGCTATCAAATTAAAATGAATACCTGTCCCAAGCGTTGTGATAAAAAATCCCCACCATACTAAAATTTCCCCAAAATAATTAGGATGTCGGCTAAATTTCCACAGTCCTAATTGTAAAAGCTTTCCACGATTTTTTATGTCGCTCTTAAATTGCATCAATTGGTAATCAGCAATGGATTCATAAACTATACCAAATAAGGTCACTAGGAAACCTAGGACATCCAGCCATATTAAAGGATGATTATTTCCGATAGCTATAAAAAGAATTGAGCCCACTGTCCATGCAAGAACTGATTGAAGACCAAAAATAATGTATGCACTTTTATACCTAAAATTGGGCTCATTATTTTTTCTAATTTTTAAGTAGCGTGCATCTTCAGGTTTATCCCAATTTCTATATGTAAGATATGCGGCAAGACGAATGCCCCATACCAAGACGAGGAGCATAATCAAGCAAGATCTGAATGATGGCGCCATTACATTGTAAAAATAGACTGCGTTTAAGACAAAAAATAAACTCCACATACTATCCACATGGGTCACATTATGTTTCTTAAGACTTAAGAGCCAACCAAAGTATGCAAATAATAAATTTAAAAATAAAGCGTTTAAAAAAATCATGTGCGAAATCCATTCCACTTCTCAGCCATCAGTAAAGATAGTGGAGTTAATAAGGCCCAACCCAAAGCTAGCGCTATAAGCGCATATGAATTCATTAATTGAATGGCATTTAATTTTTCGGCGGCTATATAAGAAAGAGGTCCGCCTATGAGGCCGAATAAAACAGCAAGAAGCTTATAATGCCGTAACCAACTTAAAGATATGTTTAAGGTGCTAGCAAACAATCCCCACAAAGCAACAATCCAAATAGGCACAATATATTCTGAGAATTGGCTTTTATATTCAATTAAACCTAAAGTTAAGAGACATTGATCAAATATTGGGCCTAGTACCATAATCATTAAAAGCAAAATAGCTGCTTCTTTTTTATGGGGCGCCTGAATGATATGAATCATTAATATAAGGCCTATAGCAATCATTGATACGAGTAAAGTTTGATGCGCTGCTCCCCATATCGCAATAAACCAACCCAGTTGAAAAAGTCCGAAATTAATAAGCTTCATTTATTTTTTTGGTTTCTCAAATTGGTAGTGAGCAACCCACCACTCTTGGCCATTCCGATATCCAAATAATTCAGCACAAGCCATGTAAAAAATTCGCCAACGATTAAACCATTGCGAAGCATTCTGATGGCCATAAGTTTTTCTTAGAATCGGATAAATGTCTAATTTTGCTTGATCCATGTTTTCTAGCCAAGCATTTGCCGTTTTTTCATAATGCGTTCCATCCCAACACCACTTTTGATTTAACTTTAGATGCTCTTGAAAATGTAACGGTAAATCATCGCTTGGCATCATGCCGCCTGAAAAGAAAAATTTACTCATCCAGTCATCTTTGTCTTTTACTTCAAATGCATAAGGCGTTTGTTGATGCACAAAAATATGCATAAAGAATTTCCCGCTCGGTTTTAACCAATCATAAAGCATGCGATAAAGCTTTCGATGATTGCGCATATGTTCAAACATTTCAATCGATACAATTCGATCAAAGCTTTTAGGAATTTTAAAATTTTTAGGTTGAAATCGATTCATGTCACATGTGATCACATGAATATTTTTAAGTTGCCTTTTTTTAGCCTCGGTCTCAATAAAAACTCTCTGAGAGTTTGAATTAGAAACTGCATAGATTTGACTCTTTGGGTATTGTTGAGCCATAAAAAGTGTTAATGAGCCCCAGCCGCATCCAAGCTCAAGAATGGTTTGGCCATTTTTTAAATCAGCATGTACTGCACTTATTTTTAGTGCATTTAATTCTGCATCATCTAGATTTTTTGTTTCACTATCCCAATAGCAACTACTATATTTTTTATGCTTGCCCAAACAAAAATCAAAAAAAGTAGCTGGCACTTCATAATGTTGTTTATTTGCAAGATGGGGGACTAATGCAATAGGCGAATGATCCATACTTTTTAAAAAAGCATCTTTTAAGTCTTGTGATTTTTCTGCATCTTGATTGCTAATTTCATCAAGACGTCTCTTTAGAAGCTGTCTAATACCAAAACGAATGAGCGAATCTGGAAGTAACCCTTTTTCTGCAATTAATAAAGCTTGTTTTAGCATGTTGAAATTTATTTATTAAGATTTGTAAAATATCAAATCTTACTTGAACTTAGCTAATTTATTCGAAATAACTTCTGCAAGACTTGTATTTAATTGATTGACCTTTTTTTGAATATTTTGTAAGGCCACTAAATCTTTTTCAGACTCGGCTATTTCAGCTAAGCCCATCATGGCATCAACATGCCTCGGATTTATTTTTTCAGCCTTCGAAAATGCTTCTTTTGCAGCTTTAAGATCTTTTTTGCCTTGGACAGCTAACCCTAAAAAATACCAAGCATCAGGTGAATTGGGTTCCTCTTTAATCCATAAATCAGAAATGGATTTAAGTGCGTCCCATTCTTTATTTTGGTAAGGAATGACCACTTTCATAAAGTAAGGCTTCTGTTCGAGTGGCATAGCCCAAAAAGGAATGTCTAAAGTTTTGAGGGATTTAGCATCTGGTTCCTTCATAAGCTTTTTAATCCATTCAACTGGCAAGCTATAAAAGAATCCCTGAGGCCCTGGACTTTTAAAAGTTGTAATCCCGATTAAATTATATTTTTCATCAAATAAGCCGCCGCCACTCGAGCCAAGGGAAAAGGCTGCGTCTGATCTAATAATGACGCTGTTGTCCAGGTTATGTATCGCTTTAACGGATCCGTAGGATGGCTGTGGCACATTGCTCCCATTCGGGAAGCTGATATTAAATACATCTTCTTCATATTGCAGCGTCCTGCTATCGCGCATAGGTACTGGCTTGAATGGTAACTCTTCAAATTTGAGTAAACATAAATCATGTTTCCAATCCGCTTTAAATGCGATCGGCTTATATGCAACGTCATGTTTGGCAATATTAGCGCCCAATGTATTCGCAATGACATGACAATCTGTCGCGACATATTCTTTACTGACGACAACACCAGTTCCGGATCCAGAAGAGCCATCTGGAAGATCCACGTTAACCAGCACGATTGAATTATTAAGCTCTAGTAATTTTTCAAATGGCACTATGGCTTGAGCCTGGCTTGCCATGAGCAATAAAATTAAACTTAACTGTTTTTTCATAGTCTCTGTGACTCTTGTATAAATATTTCGTTCATAGTGCCATAATAAATAATGATCAAAAATATTCTTGGTAAAAATCTTGAAGTTTGTAGCTTAAACCCTATCACTGGATTTACGAGAAGTGGTTGCTGTGAGACAGGACCGGAAGATCTTGGGCAACATACTGTGTGCGCCGAAGTGACCGATGAATTTCTTCAATTTTCAAAATTGCAGGGTAATGATCTAATGGCCCCAAGACCTGAATTCAATTTTACAGGGCTAAAACCAGGTGATCGATGGTGCTTATGTGCGAGTCGATGGCTTGAAGCACTAGAAGAAGGTATTGCGCCACCAGTGATTTTAGAAGCGACCCATGAAAAAGCGTTAGAGATTATTAATCTTGCAGAGCTCAAATATCATCAATTAAGGTAACTTATGGCTTACAACGTAAAAGAAATAGAAGAAAAGTTAAGTCTAAGATGTAACACTTGGTCTTATATTTTTCCCTCTATTGAAAAGAAATTTTTAACCTCTAATTTTGATGCGTCTATTCGTATGGCAAATGAAATTGCAAAAATTGCGAATCATTTAGATCATCATCCAGAACTCATATTTAGGCATAATGCCTTGATCATCAAAACCCATACCCACAGCGCCTCCGGTATTACAGATAAAGATTTTGATTTAGCTGAAAAAATTGATCAATTACTTTCAACGTAAATCTATTCTTTAAGTTTTTTCAAATCTTCAATAATTTCTTGGCTATGTTTTGAAGTATCTACACTGAGATAAATTTTAGCAATCTTGCCTTGGGGATTAATCAAATAGGTATATCTTTTGGCGAGTTTAATGACTAAAAAGTTATTTAAGGCACCATAGAGGCTCGCAACTTCCCCTGAAGCATCCGATAAAAGAGGAAAGGGCAAATTATATTTTTCGGCAAACTTCTTATGAGAGAAGCTATCATCAATACTCATACCTACTACTTGTGCACCTAAGTTTTCTAAAAGTTTAAAATCATCTCTAAAGTGACAAGCCTCAGTCGTGCATCCAGGGGTGTCATCCTTTGGATAAAAATATAGAACAACCCACTTGCTTTTAAAGTCGCTTAAGCTTACTTGGCGGCCTTGATTATCAGGGAGTGTAAAATTTGGTGCATCGTCACCTGACTTCAGAATAGGGGCTGCCATGATATTTATTCTAAATAAATAAATAAATATAGCCACACAAATAATGATAAATATTTTCATAGAAATTTTTCCTAGTAATTATAATTGCATAATACATCAGATTTTTAAGCCCCCCCCACGCTTGTCATTTTTAGATAGCATGC
>BJGS01000054.1 GCA_014190615.1 Methylophilaceae bacterium | reverse complement strand
GAGCCTTCTCTTTGCACATTCACCATGGGCTCTATCATAGATAGATCTCCCTTATTAATAGCTATTTCAAGCGAAGGTAATGCCCCTGTCTTGGCTAAATTTGTTCGGGAAAAAATTGAAGCTTTAATTCCTCATAGTTTTGGAAAACTTGCGCTAGTGATGGGCTCTATGAGAGACATAATTAAAGGCCGATATAAAACTACGCAATCAAGAAGAATTTTTTGGGAAAATTTTATTGATCATCCTTTAGTAAGGCAGTTTCTTAATCAAACTAAAAAATTAACTAGCCAACAATTAATTACATTAGTAAAAAAAAGTGACATACAAAAAAAACAAGGTGAAGTTTTTTTAGTTGGGGGAGGTCCAGGAGACCCGGACTTATTAACATTTAGAGCTCTCCATTTGATGCAGCGGGCTGATGTATGTGTTTATGATAAATTAATTAGCAAAGACGTTTTAAATCTTGTGAGACGTGATGCAGAGCTTATTTATGTTGGCAAAGAAAGAGATAGACATACGCTGCCACAAGAAAAAATTAATCAGTTACTTGTAAAGTTGGCAAAAAAAGGTATGCGTGTTTTGCGTTTGAAAGGAGGCGATCCTTTTATCTTTGGTAGAGGGGGCGAAGAAATTGAAATGCTCATGGAAAATAAGATCCCATTTCAAGTCGTACCAGGCATTTCAGCTGCCAATGGTGTCTCAAGTTATGCTGGCATTCCCTTAACACATAGAGATTATGCTCAGTCATGTACCTTTGTAACGGGGCATATGAAAGATGAGAGTCTTACGCTTGAATGGCAGTCTTTAGCTAAGCCTAATCAAACCATTGTGATTTACATGGGGCTGTTAGCGCTTTCACAAATATGCACTGAATTAATAAAACATGGCGCCCCCAAAGGTTTACCAATCGCTGTTGTTGAACAAGGAACAACTTCGCAGCAGAGAGTGGTAACGGGAGTTCTTTCTAATATTGCTCAAAAGGTGAAAAGAGAAAAACTAAAATCACCTTCACTTATTATTATTGGCAATGTAGTTCAACTTAGAAAAAAATTAAATTGGTTTAATTAGCTTTCACTAATTAAAGGAAGTGTGATCTTCACTTCTAAGCCTTTTTTAGCGCGATTTGAGATTGCTAATTTACCATTATGAGCTTCAGTAATTTTGTCAACGATTGCTAATCCAAGCCCACAACCTTCTCGATTATTCTCTGCTTGTTTTTTATTTGTTGAGATCACATCAAATCTTTCAAAGGGTTTTAAAAGTCTTTGAATGTGACCTGGAGGAATACCTGGACCATCATCGAGCACAGAAATTGAGACATTGTCTTTATTTTTTTTAATAGTAATTACTACTTCACCCTTAGAGTAGGAAAAAGCGTTATTAATAAGATTATCAAATAATCTTCTAAATGAGATTGGTTTTATGTCATAGAAGATTGGTATTTTCAAATTACTCACAAGAACAATATTACGATTAAGTATTTGATGTTGATTTTTAATATGACTAAAAAAATCATTGAGATTTGTTGTAATTGTTGTCTCTTGATTAAACCCTCGAACATAATCTATAAATTGATTAAGAATATTATCTATCTCGATGATATCCTCCTCCATGCTTGTTTTAAGCTTACTTACAATTTTTTTAGGAAGCATTTCAATAGCAATTCTGAGCCTGGTAAGGGGGGTCCTTATGTCATGAGACACACCTGCTAAAAGGACTTTTCTTTCTTGATCTACCTTACTCAAACTCTCAGCCATTTCATTAAAGGTTTGGCTCATAGTGCGAAATTCAGTCACACTATCCAAGGGAAGTTTTTTGGGTATCTCACCCTTCTTAACTTGTTCAGTGGCCTCAATTAAAAGATTAAGTGGGCGATTAACTCTTGTAGCAGTTGCATAGGCCCCAATGATCGAAAGCCCTGCAACAACAATGCCCCAACCTATCCAATGCCATGGGAACGGCCTATCGCCTGGCGTTGGAATTACCACCCAAAACTCATCTTGATCAATAGAGAAACTAACCCAAAGACCTGGGATGCCATAGTGATTAGTAATCACGATAGTATTTTCACCAAGCCTTTCTTTAAGTTTATCTACAACAACTTTTAAAAAAGGATCCGGGCGTAAGGGTTCAATATCTTCAAAATAATAGGCAGGATAAATTCTAATATCGCCCTTAGTCGATAACTCGGATAGAAGTGTAAGTCTCTTATCTTCTCTTGAAGATATCAGAGCTGCCCTTGAGAAATTAATAACTGTTTCAATCTCCTGAGCGACTGATTCAGCTCTGGGGCCTCTTTCAAAATAATCAAATATACGAATTGAAACAACTTGCGCAATAATGAGCACAGTTGCGATAAGAATAAGAAATCTAGCGAGAAGTGTATTTGGAATAAATTTCAATGCGCAGCATCACCATCTGGAACAAAAATATATCCAAAGCCCCACATCGTTTGAAGAAATTTAGGGCACGTAGGATCTTCCTCAAGAATTTTTCTTAATCTTGAAATCTGAACATCAATACTTCTATCAAAGACATCTAGTTCACGCCCTTTTGCTAATTGCATAATTTGATCGCGCGATAAGGGTTGACGAGGATGATCAATAAATACTTTTAACAATTCGAATTCACCCGAGGTAATGCTAATAAGGGCACCATTCTTTGTGAGACTTCTTGAGTCTGAGTTAAAGATAAAGGAGCCAAACGACAAAGTTTCAGGAGTTACGTTTTGAGATCGCTTTAATTCATTTCGTCTTAAAACAGCATTGATACGAGCCAAAAGTTCGCGAGGATTAAATGGCTTTGATACATAATCATCCGCCCCCATTTCCAAGCCTACAATACGATCAATTTCATCACCTTTTGCTGTAAGAATTATAATAGGGGTAAGGTTTCCCGACCCCCTTAGTCTTTGACAAATAGCAAGGCCACTTTCTTCAGGCATCATAAGATCAAGAATAATGAGGTTCACAGGATGGCTCGCTATAAAGTTATCCATCTCTGTGCCACCATTAGCTGCGTGGACATTTAAACCCTGGTCAATGAGATATTGAGTCGTAAGATCCCTAATTTTTGGATCATCATCAACAATTAAAATAGATACTGGATTGGTTGCCATGGCTTTAGCCTAAATCACTGGGTACAGGTTGAACTTAATTTATCAGTTTACATCAAAGCAATAATAATGCATTGTTACAATTAGAAACAATTATGCATTTATTTGTAATAAACTATTAACATTTAAGATTGAATATAACCTTCCTCTCTAAATAAAAAATCAATCAATTGCATAATTTTTTAAGATATTTTTTGTTTTGTTTCGCTGGATTTTTAGGGTTATCTTTACAGGCTTTTGGCGGAGCAAACAATCAATCACCAAAGGTTGAATCAGAAACTAATACAACAGTTTCTACTGAACTTAATAAGCTTAAGGACAGCAGTTCATTGTCCCCAGAAGAACGTGCAAGAATTAGACGTGCGCTTTCGTCATACGCAAAATCATCAGGTAAGGAAAGTAGCCTCATTGAGGAAAAGCAAAGAGAAGTGTTAAAGGGCCTAGAATCTAGGTTCATTGCTTGCGATGAAGATAATGACAATACTCTCGACCTAGCAGAAACCATAAAATGTTTACCTCAAGTGGCTCGCCAATTTAATCGACTTGACCTTGATGAAAATGAAGTTATATCTTTAGACGAACTCGCTTTTTTAGCAAAAGAATTTGAAAAAAATCATTTAGATATTAGTAAACGTAAAAATAATCAAGCTTCTTCAAATACCAAAACACCAATAAATTAAGCTTTAGTGAATCTTCGTTAAAATAGATCACTATGGCGCGCTTAGAATTTCAATCTAGCTTTAAAAATATCAATCAAGAGGAATGGAACGATCTTACAAAATCAAATCCTTTTTTAAGGCTTGAATTTTTTCAATCGCTTGAAGCATCAAAGTCCATAGGGGAGGGTACAGGATGGTATCCTTTTCCGGCAATTGTCATTGATCAAGGTAAGCTCGTTGGTGCTTCACCTATATTTTTGAAAGAACACTCCTACGGGGAATATGTATTTGATTGGTCTTGGGCAGAAGCCTACCAAAAGTATGGAGGAAATTACTACCCGAAAATTGCTTCCTGTATACCATTTACCCCAGCTTCTGGACCTAGAGTTTTTGGAATGGATCTATCGATTAAAAAAAATATAGTTATACAAATAGAAGAGCTAGCTTGTGAAAATAAAATGTCTTCAAGTCATATTTTATTTTGCGACGAGAGTGAGCAAGATATATTTGCAGATACAAAATGGATGCTAAGAGAAGGCGTTCAATTTAAATGGCTTAATAAAAATTACAATAATTTTATAGAATTTTTATCTACACTCTCCCACGATAAGCGAAAAAAAATAAAACAAGAAAGAAAAAAAATTCAAGACTTAGGGCTTAAAATTAAAAAAATAAAAGGCCCTGAAATTACAGAATCAGATTTAGATTTTTTTTATGCTTGTTACTGTAATACCTATCAAGATCATCATTCGCATCCATATCTCACAAGAATTTTTTTTAGTCTTATCAAAGAAAGTATGCCTGAAAACTTATTGTTGATATTGGCATACGAAGGTGATCTTCCCATCGCAGCGTCATTCTTTATTTATGACGATAGAAATTTATATGGAAGATATTGGGGCTCAAAATCTTTTTATCCTGGACTGCATTTTGAACTTTCTTACTATCAAGGCCAGGAATTTTGTATTGAAAATAGAATTGTTGCATTTGAGGGCGGGGCGCAAGGAGAGCATAAACTTGCAAGAGGTTTTGAGCCATTTAATACATTTTCATTTCATAGAGTCTTTGATGAAAAATTTGAGCATGCAATTAAGGATTTTTTAAGAAGAGAAAAGAATGGAATTGATCAATATACGAATGAACTCAATGAAAGAGCACCATATAAAAATGAATTTAACATTTAAAAGATGGTGGTGATGGAGGGTCACGATCCCTCGACCTCAGGATTATGAATCCTGCGCTCTAACCAGCTGAGCTACATCACCCTTTTGTGAAACAAACGAAGCGTTGAATTATATTTTTTTAGGCACTTAAAGTCAAAGATTGATCATTACACATTAAACCTGAAATGCATCACATCTCCATCCTGAACTATATATTCTTTACCTTCCAGACGCATTTTCCCAGCCTCTTTAGATTTTTGCTCGCCATTGTAGGTAATAAAATCATTATAAGAAATAACTTCTGCGCGAATAAAACCTTTTTCGAAGTCTGTATGAATAACGCCAGCTGCCTCAGGAGCCGTTGCCCCTTTTTTGACAGTCCACGCCCTGACTTCTTTTACACCAGCTGTGAAATAAGTTTGTAATCCCAATAATTCATATGCTGACCTGATCACTTTATCAAGACCAGGTTCTTCTAAGCCAAGTTCTCTTAAAAATATGGCTTTATCTTCGTCTTCCAAATCTGCAATTTCAGCCTCAATTTTTGCACATATAGAAATCACAGGAAGATTATCTTTTTGAGCTACTACTTTAAGTGAGTCAAGTATAGGGTTGTTCGTAAATCCTGTTTCATTAACGTTAGCCACAAACATGACAGGTTTCACGGTAATTAAACAAAGCGGCTTTATAAGTTTAATTTCGTCTTCATCTAAATTTAAATTTTTAACCAATTTTCCCTGGTCAAGATGACTGGCAATTTTTGTTAGAATTGAAACTAGTTGAATAGCTTCTTTATCTCCAGATTTTGCTTTTTTATTTTCACGATGAATTGTTTTATCCACAGTCTCCATATCAGCCAGGATAAGCTCTGTGTTAATGACTTCAATATCAGAGAGGGGATCTACTTTGCCAGAAACATGAACAATATTGTCATCTTGAAAGCAGCGAACTACATGAACGATAGCATCTGTTTCTCTGATATTAGCTAAGAATTTATTTCCAAGGCCTTCACCTTTAGATGCCCCAGCTACAAGCCCTGCAATATCGACAAACTCAACAATTGCTGGCTGTGTTTTTTCTGGGCTAACAATTGCTATGAGTTTCTCAATCCTAGTATCTGGTACCTCTACGATGCCTATATTAGGTTCAATAGTGCAGAATGGATAATTCTCTGCTGCAATACTTGCTTTAGTAATCGCATTGAATAGAGTTGATTTTCCAACATTAGGTAATCCGACAATGCCACATTTCATAATTTTTTTTCTTTATTTGTTAGTGTGAAGATTGAGCATGGCTTTTTCAAATTGGCCCGATGCAATTTCATTAAAAAGTTGGCTGCTTGCTTCTATAGATTCATCGATGAGACTTCTCTCTTTAGATGAAGGATTTTTTAGAACATAATCAATGACTAAATGCTTCTCTCCTGGATGACCAATACCAATTTTTAATCGCCAAAAATCTTGAGAGCCAATTGATGCAAAAATACTTTTAAGCCCATTATGCCCACCATGACTTCCGCCAAATTTGAGCTTGGCTTGACCGACGTCAATATCGAGGTCATCGTGAATAACTAAGATTTCATTTGGATTTATCTTATAAAACTTTGCGATTGCTGAGAGTGCTTTTCCACTATCATTCATGTAAGTACTAGGCTTAGCAAAATAAATTTCATCCGCATTGGATGACTTTCCAATACTTGAAAAAAACTTATCGCTATTTTGTAGCTTAATATTATATCTATGAGAGACGAGATCAATCCACCAAAAACCTGCATTTTGTCTGGTATCTGAGTAT
>BJGS01000053.1 GCA_014190615.1 Methylophilaceae bacterium | reverse complement strand
CTTTTGACAATGACGCTATCATCCAATTTATCTATAATGAACACGCGCGTTAGTCCTGTTGCTGAGCCGAAAAAATTTATGCTCGCCAAGGCAGACAATAAAATAAATACACTTGCGCATCCAAGTATATGTTTTCTTTTTTCTTTTGCACACCATTGACTCGCGATGATGGCAATCACAAAAAGAATGGTAAAGCTCTCGTGCCCATACCAGCGAATGAATAAAAAATTTAATGCGCCAAGCAGGGCCGCTAAAAAATATTTATTTTTTAGGTCGCCTACATTTGCCAGAAAATAAATAAGTGCTGAGATTAAATAGACAAAGAATACATTAAGTAAATCTGTATCAATATAACCTGGGCCCATTCTTAAACAAAGATAGGACGTTAATAGACTTAAGAAAGCGACTAACCATCCCCAGGGGCTAAAACTAGATTTGATTGAAAAAAATAAGCCGAGCGCTAAAAAAGTAAGGGCACAGCAGATAGGTGTTAGTAAATTGCCTGCCCAAATCAAGTCTTTAACATGAGCTGACTTGCTTATAAGCGCAAGCGCAATCGATAACAAATTTGTTTGTGTAATCGATTTAAAACTAAACTGTTGCTCCACCACATCGCGTGCTAA
Organism: Methylophilaceae bacterium; assembly: GCA_014190615.1. Lineage (GTDB taxonomy): Bacteria > Pseudomonadota > Gammaproteobacteria > Burkholderiales > Methylophilaceae > Methylopumilus. The sequence continues at coordinate 6,200 of BJGS01000053.1, read as the reverse complement.
TTTTAAGTAATAGTCTGCATCCGGATTGGCTGCGACATCTTGACCCAGAAAAATCATGTCCCACAAAAGGATATGATCAACCTTGACTTTGATCATCAAGAGAGCTAAAAATCCTACAAAAATAAAGAGAGCAACTCGTTTAAAGAAGGGGAAGTTTATAGAAATTTTATTTAACAGCATTAAACTATCTTACTTGATTTATAGAAATGTATTTAGAATATTGCCGATTAAAGTCTTGAATGATTTTTTTTAAAGCCAACAAATCTTTTTTGTCCTTATTTGATGGGCCAAACTTATAATTCGTAATTGCTTCTGAGATCATTTGCATATCTTTTTTTAATGTCAACGCTAATCTTTTTTTATTAAGTCTTAAAGTAAATTGGTTGAGGCTTTCATGGGTTAATCTTTTTGCAAAATGTTTCTCTAAAAAATTGATCCAATTTCTTTCTATGACTTGAATGGCATTAAAAGATGCGTGATTCATTTTAAGTAAATAAATACTAAATAACATCACGATTAATACTATGGCCATCACAGAAATCATAAAACCGACGGACTTTAAACTTTTCCAGCGCTCGATATTAATTATTGCGGCATCCTGTTGATCATATCCGTAAGATAAAATCGATCCCGTCACCTGCGCATCGAAGTAATCTATGCGGTGTAAGATTTTTCGCAAAAATTCCCATCTATAGCGTTTCCCATCTACTATCTGTTGTGTTTGCATGGGTCGGTTAATCTCATTTGGCAGAGGCTGAATAAATTTTGTAGGGTCAATCCTTTGCCAAGGCCCGTGATCTAACTTTGCTTCGACCCACGCATGTGCATCTGAATTTCTTAGAATATAGTAGCCCCCTACTTCATTCCACTCTCCATGGTAGAAACCCATGACGACATTGGCAGGGATTTGATTAGCACGTAATGCAGTAGCCATTGCCATCGCGAAGTGACTGCAGTAGCCTTTTTTTTCATTGAAAAAAAATTGATCGAGACCGTTATACTGAAATGCTTTTGTATCAAGCGTATACCTGAACTCTTTTTGTAGGTGACTGATGAAGGCTTTGGCAAAGCTTTCATCGCTATCGGATGAGGCGCGTAATTTTTTTGCCCACACTTGAAGCTCTGGTGCCATTTGAATCGCTATTTTTTCTTTGTAGGGACTTATGTCAGAAGTTTCAAGAGAAGTAGTGATAAAAACATCGCGCAAAGGTTTTGTTTTATCTCGTAAAATCATTTCTCCGTTTTCATTCACCATCAGCATACCTTTAATGTCAGACGTCACTATAGGCATGCCTATGGATGGAATCGCTTTGATTTCTGCCCCATCAGATAAAACCTTATAACGTATCGTATCGCCTGATATTTTATTTTGTTGTTGCATGATCTCTTTGGCATTGGCATCTCTTTTCCAAGAGATCGCATCGTTATCGCTTAAGACATAAATTTTCCAGTAGAGATCCTTTTGAGGTGTTCCCCCTTCGACTAAAATACGCATACTTACTGCATCATTTTTTTGAATGGGGCCTAACGTATCTAAATCAATTTGATCGTTTAAGCTTAATAAACTATCTTTAGCTTGATTAAATGAGGGAATGATGCCAAAAGAAAATCGCGGCAGGGCTATAAAAACGATCAAGGATAACACTGAGATAATGCTTGATATCTTAATAAGATAACCCCAGCGAATCGTAAATAAATTTAAAGCTTGCTGACAATAAAGCTCAATATAAATAAATAGAAAAAAGATCAGCCAGATAATCATAAAAAGCATTATGAAAAAATCGGGCTTAAAAATAAAAACGGAGGCCACTAAAAAAATAATGGGTGTCAATAATAAGTTTGATACTTTCTCATCGCCATGCCATTCAATCAACGGGATCAAATAAAAAAGAAGTGACACCCAAAACTCAGCCTTAGTAAAATCTTTTTCTACATACAATGCAGCCGCAATCAAAATACCGTAAATGAACGCGCGTAATATTAAATGGACATGGGTCAATAGCTTTGTCTGTAAAAAAATCCAGCCTACTAAATAAAGCGGCATGGCATACCAAATTAAATATTTCATCAAAATAAAATTTAATGGTAGCAGCCATATAAAAAAACGATTTTTAGGTTGCTTATAAAAATTAAGCCAAGGCAAGAGATTCATAGGCCTGATAAATTGCATTGGATGACTGGTAGTGGATATTTTTTTTAGGCAGCTTTAATTCCCACGGAATATGATTCGCTTCACAATAGATCAACGCCGCGCATAAGATACTCAGCGCTTTTTCTTTGCCAAGCTTTTGCAGTGATGCATAGTCAAGGATGGTGTGATCATGTCGTTTATCCTTATGTGAAACCTTGGTGAGCTTTTTACCTTTTAATGCAAAGATCTTCCAATCAATTCTTGAGATCGGGTCAGACGTTAGGGCATCTCTATAGTGATCGACTGAGTCGCCCTGATCGCGATCTAAATGATGATTGATGAGGGTATTCATCACATCTAAATATTGCCTTACCTCTTTTAAAGGCGCAGGGCTTGGGGCTACAATCACGTCGCCCGCTGTGAGCGCAACCCACGCGCGGATTATTCCAAAAGGAAAGCCTGACTGCAAAATCATGGGGCTTACAACTTCGCATCCACGTTGATGTAAGAAAACTTTAATATTAATTTTTTTGGTAGTGTCTATCTTTGTCGTGACTTTGTTGTAAATAAAATCAATGTCCATGGCGCCTTGAGGTTTATGAATATGAATAAAGATAGAATTAATTGTGTTGGCAAAGCAAATTTTTTTTTGTACTTGACAAGAAACGCCAATTAAATTTTCTGCAGACCAAATCATGGATAGAAAAAAAATGACCATCAGTATGACCACGATAAGTAATAAAATATTATTTTGTAGTCTGATGGCTAGTGCCACAGATCCGAATAAAGTAAATGCGAGATAGAGTCCGAAACGGTTGGGCAATGCGTAAACTTGACGGATACTTTCAATACGTTGTCGTAATTTTTTTTTATGTTGCAGTTGAAAAGAAAGCTTATGCGTCCACGCGATTTGCATGCTTTAAGGTGCTTTAGTAGTTTTTATAATCTTTTCAAGTAAATGAATAGTTTCTGAGTCACTTAGATGTTTACATCGATGTCTTAAGGAAGGAGTAAATACAGTCTGAATGTCGTCTGGTGTCACAAAATCTCTACCTGATAGATAAGCAATTGATTGAGATAATCTGTAAAGCTGCTTTCGATAGCGAATAGCTAAATTAACCTCTAAAGCTTCTTCGGCCTTTTCAACAAGTGTCAATTGATATTCAAGTACATCGGTATGCATATGAATTTTTTCAATCAATGACTGAATTTTTATAATATTAGAGCTGCCTTTTGGAATATTTTTAATAAGCTCAAGTGGAGATGCCTGATTGTCTTGCGTCAAAATGGTTTTGTAATCCTTACGACTGAGCTCATTCATTTTCAGAGACAAATAAAAGCGATCTATTTGTGACTCTGGCAAATCAAATACACCTACATGCTCTCTTGGATTTTGTGTTGCGATTACAAAAAAAGGTTTTTCAAGCTGATATGTTTCGCCTTCAATACTCACTTGGCTTTCTTCCATCGCTTCAAGAAGTGCTGACTGCGTTTTAGAGGGCGCTCGATTTAATTCATCGGCTAATAAAACTTGACTAAATATAGGGCCTTTTTTAAAGATCATCTTCTTCTTTTCTTGATCATAAAAGTTGTAGCCTAATATATCCGAAGGCAGTAAATCATTTGTACATTGAAGACGGGTCGTTTTGATGCCCAGTTTCTGCGCGAGATTTTTGGCAAGCAATGTTTTGCCTGTGCCAGGAACGTCTTCAATAAGAAGATGTCCTTTAGATAAAAGGCATGCTAAGGCTAAAAAATGGGTATCTAATATTTTCATAAAATAAATTATAAGCTAATCATTAGATAATTAATTATTTTTCATAAAATCAATAACATAAGATAATATGTCACATACGGCATTCAAAAAAATTAACCATAAGGACCCATATATGGAATTCGACCAAAAAGAAGAAACCCCTTTTAATCTCCCCGAACAAAAAGAGACAAATAAAAAAACATTAGCGATTTATATTGCAGCAGGTGTGATCTCTATTGGTTCGTTAATATTTGGTTATGCGAATTATCAAGCAACATACTTTAAAGATGCTGAAATCAAGAAACTTAAATCTGACTTAGAAGGAGCCAACACAAAATTATTGCGTATCGATTCTCTTGAAAATCAAGTAAAAGAATTGGAAACTTCTATAGCAAAAAAGGCTGCTACAAAAGCAGAGCCAAAAAAAGAAAAAAAAGCCTTGGCTAAAAAAGAAGTCAAAAAATTAGTGCCTGCAAAAAAGGCAGCAAAGAAAACAAAAATACAGGCAGAGAAAGCTAAAGAAAAACCACTTAAGAAGTAAATATAAGGTAACTTGCCACTGAATACGCCTGACCAAAAAACGTTTTATGGTGGTTCAAAAAAAGGCTATACCGACTATCCTTTATATAGTGAATAAATTATTCTTCGGTTTTTGTACCTTTATTTTTTTCTGGAGATTTTTTAGGCTCTTTACCTAAGTGAAGGTCGACATCTTTAACTAAATTTTTAAATTTGTCTGAATACGTGATTTTTTTAAGGTCAGTCCTTTGAACATAAAGTGAAATGGCAGAAAAAATAATGGTATATAAAAGAATTACTGTGGTCACAACTGTGGCCTCAAAAAAATAATCTCGCACTAAAGTCAAAACAGGATCTAACCATACCCAGCCTTCTTTCACCTGATACTCAAGATTGTCTACCCACACCGATTGAATGGTATGTAAATATTCAAATAGAGCCGTCATTATTAGTCCTTCTTGTATTCCTTAAATTATAAGTGAAATTCACCCTTAAGAAAGACAGGCATTTAATAAAAGAGGTAAAATATAGCTTTAAATTCAACGAACTATTATGAAAATTACTGTGGTTGGTTCAGGGTATGTGGGTTTAGTTGCTGCGGCATGTTTAGCCGAGGTGGGTAATCACGTTTTAGGTCTTGACGTAAACGCAGAAAAAATTCGGATTCTAAAAGCAGGGGCTATTCCTATTCACGAACCTGGTCTTTTAGAAATTGTCCGTCGTAATGTTGAAAATGGTCGCCTTTCTTTCACCGCCAATATCGAAGAAGCCGTTCACTTTGGTGAAATTCAATTCATAGCCGTTGGAACCCCTCCCGATGAAGATGGCTCTGCTGATCTTCAATATGTGACAGAAGCTGCTCGCAATATTGGTCGCTTTATGACAAATGAAAAAGTCATTGTAGATAAATCAACAGTGCCCATTGGCACAGGAGATAAAGTCAAAGCTGCTGTAGCTGAAGAATTAAAGAAAAGAAATATCGATATTCATTACAGTGTCGTTTCTAACCCAGAATTCTTAAAAGAGGGTGCTGCTGCAGAAGATTTCATGCGCCCTGATCGGATTATTATTGGGACTGAAGACCCAAAAGCCGTTGAAGTCATGAAACAAATCTATGCCCCCTTCCAAAGAAATCATGATCGTATTGTGATTACCGACTTAAGAAGTGCTGAACTTATTAAATATGCGGCGAATGCCATGCTTGCTACACGCATTAGCTTTATGAATGAATTAGCTAACCTTGCCGAAGTTGTGGGAGCTGACATAGAAATGGTAAGACAAGGCATTGGATCGGACCCACGCATTGGTTATGATTTTTTATATCCGGGCTGTGGTTATGGCGGCTCTTGTTTTCCAAAAGATGTGAAAGCTTTAATTAAAACTGCTAAAGATGTTGCGGGTTTTGATTTGAAATTACTTAAAGCCGTTGAAGAAGTTAACGATCTTCAAAAATATGTCTTACCTAAAAAAATCAAAAAACAATTTGGTGATAATTTAAAAGGTAAGCATTTTGCATTATGGGGTTTGGCCTTTAAACCTAATACAGACGATATGAGAGAAGCTTCAAGTCGTGTGCTCATCAATGAACTGATTAAAGCAGGAGCTTCAATCACAGCTTATGATCCAGTCGCCATGGATGAAGCTAAACGTATTTTCAAAGATGAAAAACGTTTATCTTTTGCCGATACACAAGATGAGGCACTTAAAAATGCAGATGCACTTATCATCGTCACAGAATGGACAGAATTTAGAAGTCCGAATTTTACTTTAATTAAATCTTCACTTAAGTCTCCC
>BJGS01000052.1 GCA_014190615.1 Methylophilaceae bacterium | reverse complement strand
TGCATCGTGACACCAATAAGTTGTTGGGCCATTTCCATGGCGATTTTATTATGTGACACATAAAGAAATTGTGTATTTTTGGACATCTCAGTCACCATATTTGTAAACCGAAGTGTATTACTATCATCAAGTGGTGCGTCAACTTCATCCATGAGACAAAATGGCGCTGGATTAAGTTTAAACAAAGCAAATACGAGAGCTGTAGCAGTTAATGCTTTCTCTCCGCCGGATAATTGACTGATCGTTGTATTCTTTTTTCCCGGGGGCTGAGCTGTTACTTGTATGCCCGTATCTAGAATCTCTTCGCCTAAAAGCTCTAGCTTCGCTTGCCCGCCATTAAATAGCACTTTAAAAAATTCTGTAAAGTTCTTATTTACTTCATTGAAAGTTGCGATTAATCGATCTCGCGTCTCTTTGTCAATACGTCTTATGGCATCTTCTAGGGTATTGCTTGCTGAAGTTAAATCCTCTACCTGACTATCAAGATAACCTTTTCTTTCTTTCTCAGAGGTAAGTTCATGAATGGCAGCTAAATTGACAGGGCCTAATAAATTAATTTCTTCTTGAAGTTTGTTACACAACTCTTGCACTTCTTTAACTGTTGTTTTATCTGTAATTGATTCTGACAGAACCACCTCATCCAATTGTGACTCGTTAATCTCATTTTGAAATTGTTCAAATAATAATTTTGATTCCTGCTCATTCAAACGAGATTGTTCAAGTTTGTCTCGAATCGGATGAACCGCCTGTTCAGTTTGCAATCTTTTTTGCTCGCTTTCACGTAAATCTGTTTCTTTTTGAGCAAGATTGTCACGCGATGCAATGAGAACTTTCTCTCTCTCATCTTTCACTGTGAGCTTTTCTCTAAGGGTTGATTGCAGTGCATCAATACTTTCTGTGTTTATTGAAGCCTTGACCAGGTCTTTTTTATTATTAAGGGCAAGGTTATCTTCAGATAAAATATTAACTCTATTATTTAACTCATTGATTTTATTATTAATAATTTTTAAATTAAAATGGCTTTCTTGTAGTTGGATTTCTGCTTCATTGACTTGCTTTCTAGCGCTTTCGTATTCCAATTCATGGTGTTTTTTAATTTCTTCAGCAGCTATTTTTTGCTCTAAAAAACTATGCGAGTCACTCTCTAAATTTTGGATGAGGCTAGACTTGGTTGTTTTGTCGATCTCAATTTGAGCTAGTTTTGCCTTCAGTTCATTTTGTTCATGAGTAATATTGCTATGCTTTTCGTTGGCATAAGCAATGCTTTGTTGCATTTTTTCAACTTCAATCTCTGTTTGATGAAGCTCATTTAAGGCATCTTTAAGCTCTTCACTAAAAGAGTCTGCCTGCTCTTCATAATCATTTAATTGAAGCTCTGCGTCGTTGAGCTTGTTTAATACATCTTTATAATTTTTTTCTATGGACGGGAATTTTTCTTGCAGCGCTTTGAGTCTTTCTTGCCGAATAAGAATGCCATTAAGAGATGCGTCTTTACCATAGAAAGAAACGCTATTTTTGGTAAAAATATCACCTTGTTGATTAACTAAAAATTCACCCTGCTCTAAATTGCTAACGAAATTCTTATAGCTTTCACCCTTGGGAATAAGGTAGCAATCCGATAGCCATTCTGATAAAAGATTCATAAGAAGTGGATCGCTAATCTCAATAGCATCTAAAGCGGAATTTAATTTATTATTTTTGGGCTTATAGGCATGAGAAGCATTTAAATTAGCAAGCACCATAGATGCAGGCGGTCTATGAGCTATAGATTCATATTGAGCTAAAACTGCATTTAATTTTCCACCGAGCGCAGATTCAATAGCAGTTACCCAGTCTGTTTTAATTTTTAGCTTTTCCCACAAGCGGTTTGAAGTGTTTATATTGTGTTGAGAAGTCCAGTTTTTAAGGCTTTCATTTCCTTGAGTATCATCCTGAATTTGAGCAAGCGTTTTGATCTCACCTTCAATCTGACTTAATTCTTTTTGTATTTCAATTTGATGCTGTCTTAAAGTATCAATTTCTTCTTCAAGGTCGGATGAGAGTGATTTATTTTCACTTATCTTTTCTTCAATTTTTTCTGTATCTAATCGTTTATCATTTAAATCAGTTTCTTTCTCTTCAAGCTGAGACTTGCTAGATAGATCAATATTATTAATCTCATTATTTAAAAAAGAGATACGTGCATTTGTTTCTTCTTCAGTTTTATGAATGAAGTCTATCGTAGCCTTTTCCAGGTTGATTTTTTCTTGTGTCGACTGGAATTGGTTTGCAGTTTGATTAAATTTTTCTGATGAAGAAAGGTATTGTGATTCTACAGATTGAATGGATGATTTAAGGGTATCAAAGCTCTCTTCTTTAGTCTTAAAGAGTTCGCTTAGTGCTGTTTTCTCAATCACTGCCGCTTCAATTTCATTTGAAAATTTAAACTGATCTTCCGCATTTTTATTAAGATTAGCTTCAATTTCAAATAATTCTTTTTTGCTGCGCTCTAAGAGCTCATTTTGATTTCTAATGTTATTTTCAATATTAGAAACCTCAGAATTTATTTCATAAAAGCTAGCCTGGTTCTTATTAATTTCATCAGAAGCATTAATATGGGCTTGTCTTAAGCTTTCTACTTCTGCTTCTATTTTTCTTAAAGCTGCCGTTTGCTGTTCTAATTCATTTACAAGCTTCTCAACTTGAGACTGATGCTTTTTCCAAACAATACTGGCATCACGTTTTTTTAATACCCAAACTTGTGCTTGATGAAATTTATGCTTCTCGGTTAATTCGTTATACTTCGTTGCAATAACCGCTTGAGATTCAAGCTTAGCAATCTGCTGAATAATTTCATTTACAACATCTTGAATGCGACTTAAATTATCTCGCGTATCTCTTAATCTGAATTCTGTTTCACGACGACGCTCTTTGTATTTACTCACGCCCGCGGCTTCCTCAAGATAGTTTCTTAATTCCTCAGGTTTAGCTTCAATAATTTGTGAGATGGTGTTTTGGCCGATGATGGCATACCCTCTTCCACCCAAACCAGTGCCTAAGAAAAGATCTGCAACATCTTTACGTCTCACTGCTAAATTATTGATGTAATAAGTAGAACCCTTTTCTCTCTCAATAACACGCTTCACTGATATTTCTGCATACTGCGACCATTCTGTTGGTGCTTTACCAAGTGAGTTATCAAAAATAAGCTCCACACTAGCGCGCGAAATAGGTTTTCGATTTTCTGATCCGTTAAAAATCACGGAATCCATATTTTCACTTCGCATTTCTTTGGCCGAAGATTCACCAAGCACCCATTTCACAGATTCCATAATGTTGGATTTTCCGCATCCATTAGGACCAACAATACCAACCCTTTGGCCTTGAAGCTGGATGGTAGTGGGATCTACGAAAGATTTAAAACCGGCTAATTTAAGTTGTATAAGTCGCACAATATTCTTTTATCGAAGTGAAGTAGGTGTTATCTAATAACAGTATAATAACTTTTTTTTACTATCTTATTTTAATCTATGAAAGCACTTTCTTTGGGAAAAAAACCAAGCGCAAAACCTACTAAAAAGCTTGAAACTTTCACTAATCCATGCCCTTCTCGGGACTTCCATATTCATATGCAAATTCCTGAATTTACATGTTTATGCCCTAAGACGGGGCAGCCAGACTTTGCGACTTTATATCTTGATTACATTCCTAATAAAAAATGTGTAGAGCTTAAAAGTCTTAAGCTTTATATATGGTCTTTTAGAGATGAAGGCTGTTTCCATGAAGCCGTTACTAATCGAATTTTAGATGATTTAGTGAAGGCAACGGAACCACGATTTATGCGGCTTCGTGCCGAATTCTTTGTGCGTGGCGGTGTCTTTACTAATGTAGTCGCCGAGCATAAGAAAAAGGGTTGGAAGCCAGAACCTACAATTGATTTAACGCAATTTTCAAAACAATCAAACACCCGATCCTAAAAGGATTGACTCGCCTATCAGTAGAACTTAAGATGGGCGCCTTCGATCAAATACTTGGGGGTATAGCTCAGCTGGGAGAGCGCTTGCATGGCATGCAAGAGGTCAGCGGTTCGATCCCGCTTATCTCCACCAAATACCTTATATCAAACGCTGTTCTATAGTAGAATAGCACCTTCTTTTCTTAGGTCCCCATCGTCTAGAGGCCTAGGACACCTCCCTTTCACGGAGGGAACAGGGGTTCGACTCCCCTTGGGGACGCCAATTACTAAGCTAGCTCTGCAATTCAGAGATAGCTTCAATCATGCTAGAATCACTTTTTTAAAATTTTCCCATAAAAACTTATGAGCTTAGATAACGTCCTTCCTGGCAAAGATATACCAACACATTTCAACGTCATTATTGAAATTCCAATGAATGCTGATCCAATCAAATATGAAGTCGATAAAGAGTCGGGTGCGATCTTTGTAGATCGATTTATGGGCACTGCTATGCACTACCCTACTAACTATGGCTATGTCCCAAAAACAATTGCGGGCGATGGTGATCCTGTCGATGTGCTTGTCGTTACTCCATTCCCTTTAATTCCAGGCGTGGTAGTGAGTTGTCGCGCAGTTGGCATATTAGAAATGGAAGATGAGCAGGGTCAGGACGCAAAAGTTTTAGCAGTTCCTGAAGATAGAATTCTTTCAATCTATTCGCGCTGGCAAAAACCGGAAGATATGAATCCACTAAGACTTAATCAAATTCAGCATTTCTTTGAGCATTATAAAGATTTAGAAAAGGGTAAATGGGTCAAAGTTAAAGGTTGGAAAGGCCCTCAAGATGCGCACAAAGAAATTCTTGAAGGTATTGAAAGATACAAAAAAAGTTAAACTTTAAAATCCATGGCGACCCACAATTTCTGCTGGGTCTTCATCCTTAAGATATGCAAATTCCCCTGCGACGTCTATTTCTATCCAGTCGCATGACAAAGATAAAGTTTCGAAGTTTTCATCAATCACACAGCAATCTATCCATTTCTTTTTGCCGTTAATCAAAACCGCTTGAAAACCAATATCTCTCCAAGCATTCACTAAATTTTCCATATCAATTGGATTCATAGCACCATCTCTAAAAAGATGTTCATCAAACCAAACCCGAGTGACGAGGGAAGAAGCATGATCAATCAAGCATTGATCCCATCCACCAGGATATTTCTCTTCAATAGTTACTCTTCGAACAATAAAATTAATATGCTCTAATGCAATTGCCATTTAAAAATTTTCTTTCTCTTCTAAAAATCTCCACATGCCAGTGGGAAGATCACCAAGTAAAACATTACCAATTCTCACCCTTTTTAATCCAGTCACATGAAGCCCAACAAGCTCGCACATTCTTCTAATTTGTCTATTTCGTCCCTCAGTTAAAACAAAGCGCAATTGATCGTCATTTTGCCATTCAACTTCAGCATGTTTTAGCTTGTACCCGTCGAGCAAAAGTCCATGTCTTAATAAATCCAAACCTTGCTTCACTAATTTTCCTTCGACCCGAACTAAGTATTCTTTTTCTATAGCGCTCTGCTCTCCAATAATTGTTTTAGCAATTCTTCCGTCTTGTGTAAGCACCAATAATCCGGAAGAATCAATATCAAGTCTTCCCGCAGGAGCTAAGCCATCAGTATTAAATCTTGGGTTTCGAGACGAATGCAGTTTATAAGCTTGAAAATTGTCTTGGGTAACAAGACTTGCAGCAGGTGTAAAAGCTTTATCGTCATCAAGATGTGAAATATAACCCACGGGTTTATTTAGGATCACAGTGGCTTTGGAGGACTGCTGAATAGCTGCTTGTTTTTTTAATTCAACTTTTTGTGATCGGTATGCTCGGGTTCCTAATTCAGTAACAACTTTACCATCAAGCATTACAAGGCCTTGTTCGATATAAGCATCAGCTTCTCTTCTTGAGCAAAGGCCAAGTTCAGATAAAATTTTAGAAATGCGAACCGCTTCTTCCATCTTCAAATACTAATCTTATTTAAGCTTATAAACTAAAATATTGTCGCCTTCTTTGAAACCAAAAATAGAATTGCCGCCTGCAGCAACTGCAATATATTGAGTTCCATCAATCTCATAACTAATAGGTGGCGCATTTACACCCGCATCCGTTTTATTTGTCCAAAGTAACTTTCCGGTTTTAGCATCATAAGCATTAAAATTCCCATTACCCTCACCCATGAAAACAAGATTGCCTTCAGTCGCTAATAGTCCGCCCGTTAATGGTTGAGGTGTCTTAACTTGCCATTTAATTTTTTTACTATTTAAATCAATCGCAGAAAGCAAACCCCATCTTTCATCTTGTGTGGGCTCAGACGATGCATATTTAATTGCAGGCAAATCATCATGCGCAGGCTCATCTACTAACGTATATTTTATGGGCGCATGAATCGCTGAAACGAATGCAATTTGATTTTTTTCATCGAGTGAGGTTGGCCCCCAATTTGCCCCACCTAATATGCCTGGATATAAAACCGTGCCCTCAGTTGTCGCTTTTGCAAAAAGATTTTTTTGCGGCACAAAAGGTTCTGTTTTGGCTATGAGTTCACCTGTGATGCGATTATGTATGTAATACCATCCGGTTTTGCTAGCTTGCCCCACTGCTGGAATAGTTTTACCGTCTTTTTTGTAGTCAAATAATACTGGTGGACTTGCTACATCATATCCCCATACATCATGAGGAACTTGTTGGTAAAACCATTTCAATTTACCTGACGTTGCATCGAGCGCTACAAGAGAGACTGTATATAAATTGTCTCCAGGTCTTGAAATGTCATTCATTTGCGGTGAAGGGTTGCCAGTGCCGAAATATAAAGTATTTGCTTCTTCATCAATAGCTGGAGTGCTCCATGCTGAGCCTCCTCCAAACTTCCAAGCTTCTTTATTATTTTTAAGGCTTTCTTTTTCTTGGGCAATGTTGCGATTTAAAGAAATATTTCCTTCAATGGTTTCTCTGAATTTACCTTCCCATCCTTCTGATGGAATTGTATCGAACTGCCAAACACGCTTGCCTGTTTGAATGTTATAAGCTGCCAAAAATCCTGGGCGTCCAAATCGACCATCCACCCCAATTACAGCTCCCATTGGTGCATCTGGTCTGGGGGTATCGACGTGCAATCCATATCCAACACCTGTAATGCCCAAAATGACTACATCTTTATAGGTCACTGGGGCCATAGCAATACCTACACCGGTTTGCCCATACACATCCTTTTGACTCTTGCTGTCGGCCTGACGTAGGGAGTTACTACTGTCAAATTTATTATCATTAT
>BJGS01000051.1 GCA_014190615.1 Methylophilaceae bacterium | reverse complement strand
TTTCCTTCTCCTTTGCCAGAGAAGTCTTTAAAAGCTACACACCCGAATCTAGCAGCGGATTGGGATTCTAAGAGAAATTATCCATTATTACCGGAGAATTTTACATACGGATCGTCAGAATCTGTTTGGTGGATATGCAAAAATAATCATAATTGGAAAGCTGTAATAGCTAATAGATCAGTGAGTAAAACAGGTTGCCCTTTTTGTTCTGGAAATTTAGTAACTCAAGAAAAAAATCTAATGTCGGTTTTTCCAGATATTGCAAAAGAATGGCATCCGACTTTAAATGGTAAATTAAGGCCTCAAGACGTTACCCCTGTTTCAGGAAAAAAATATTGGTGGCTATGTAAAAAGAACCACGACTATTATTCTTCTGTGGCTAATAGGACAAAAAGTAATCATGGATGCCCATTCTGTTCTGGTCAGAGTGTTAATGGTGAGAATAGCCTTAAAAGTAAATTTCCAACGCTGGCTGCACAATGGCACCCGAAACTTAACGGGGAATTAACTCCGGATTTAGTTACTGCAAGTAGTGGGAAGAAAGTTTGGTGGATTTCGACAAAAGATGGCGGAGCTTATCAAGCAGTAATAGCGAATAAGGTTAGAAAGTATCGTGCAAAAAGGTAATTTTTAATTTATCTGAACCGTCAAAACTTTTGACACTTACCCCCCTGTCCTGAAATGTCCTTTTAAAAGACACTCACGAACTAACCCTTCCGCCCCTTAACTAGACCCTGATATTGGCTAAATTCGGGGCTAAAACTCGGTAAAATTGCCTATTTTTGCTATAATTCCGCTTCTTCACGGTTTTATCGTGAGGTTCTATATGGCCAGGTAGCTCAGTCGGTAGAGCAGCGGATTGAAAATCCGCGTGTCGGCAGTTCGATTCTGCCCCTGGCCACCACTCAAGTTTTTCAAAGCATTTACTAAGGAAAGTAATGAAAAAAAATATAAAAGTAACAATAGCAGTCGCACTTATTGGTCTAGTTGCTACAGGAGCTGTCGCATTTAAATATGTTGGAGCTAAATTAAAAATTAAAGAATTAGAAGCTGTTTCACGCTTACAAAATTTAACTTTAATTGCTATTGGTAATAAAGATTATGTTCTTGCTTGCAAATCACAATCTGAAGCAGAGGAATATTTAGGTAAAGTTCACTCAAAAGCTGAGGACTTACTTGGCATGATTCATAAGAGTAATCAGGAGCTATGTAACAAGGCTGCAAAAGCTCAATCTAAGTAATTTCGATTCTTAAAAAAAGCCAGCTCTTGCTGGCTTTTTTTATTTATAGCCTGACAATCTTTCAAAAAAATATATCGCAGGAATGATCAGTAGAAAAAAAATTACAAGGAAAGAAAAAAGAAAACTTTTATCTTGGGATAGAGCAAAAGGTGTTCCACTGTCATAATTTGTTAACAATTGTCTACTAAGATGATCATGTGCATCAAAAGTGCACATTATTAATACAACCCAAAAGGAAAAAGAAATGAAAAAGTCAGTACGTTTAAGTCTTATTATTGTCGCTGCTGTTGCAGCAATCTCAACTACTGTGGCTGCGTCCACATTCATTCAAAGCAATGAAAAACTTCCCGAATTAGAACGCGCAGCGCGCTTACAAAATTTAAGCGTCATCGCTGTTAATAACAAAGATTATGCACTTGCTTGCAAATCACAAACAGAAGCTGAGAAGGCTCTTTTTCGAGCCAATCTTCGTTCAGACGATGTTTTAGGCATGTTAGATAAATCAAGTAGTGAGCTTTGCTCAAAAGCTGCAAAAGTGATTGCTTCAAAATAATTATTCACTTCGTTTAAAAAACCCGCTTTTTAGCGGGTTTTTTATTTCTGCAAAACATTCAGTTGCTTTGAGATTACTGAACTTTCTTATATCATGCCTACCTAAGAGAATATATGTATCAAAAGCATGTTCTTAACTTCAACATAATCAAAAGGGAATCATAGATGGAAAACTCAGGCACTTTTACTTTTAAAAATATCATTATTGCAATCTTAATCTTAGTAGCAGGCTATTTCTCATACAGCGCCTACGACGCAGAGGATCAACTTAGTGCACAAACTGCTGAAGTCAAAAATTTAAACGGTCAAATTGCAACGCTTAATCAAAAAGTGACTGATTATGAAAAAGCTGATGCTCAAAAGAAAGCTATTGTGGCTGATTTAGAATCTAAAGTGAAAGTCCAGAGTAAAGACCTCGAGGATCTCAAGGCACAACTTGAAGCTCAACTTGCAAAATCTGCTAAACCGGCAAAAGCAAAAGAAGCACTTAAAGCTAAAAAAACAAAATAATTTCAATCGTCACACATAAGGTGACTCACCTTATGTGTGATTTTCTTTTTCTATGTTCCACAAAACGTTTGATAGGTCTTATCTTCTTCTAGTGGTGGCTCGCTAAATATCTTTGAATCCTCATAAGGGCTTAAGAGGGCTTCAATAAAATCGTTTAACAATGTGTAATCTTGATCTATCACCGCCATGGATAAAGCTTTCTCCACTAAATAATTTCGAGGAATGACAGCTGGATTATGTTTTAACATCATGTGCCTTGATGCTTCTTCGCCTTCTTTTTGTGTTTGAACCCGATGTAACCAATTTTTATACCAAGCTTTAAATGATACGTCTTTAAAAATAGCATCCTTTAAAATAGCATCCGATGAGAGATGTCTAAATGTGAGCGTGTAGTCGGCTTTATTTTTTTGCATGAGTGCTAATAAGTCATTGATTAGATCAATATCAGCTGACTCTTCAATAAACAAACCTATCTTTTGTCGCATACCTTGCAACCATGCCATCTGAAATTGATCTGAAAAATTATTAATTGCTTGAGATGCAAGCTCAATCGACTTATCAGCATCTTGATCTATAAGAGGAAGAAGGGTTTCAGCGAACCTAGCCAAGTTCCACTGAGCTATCGGTGGCTGATTAACATAAGCATAACGACCTTGACGGTCAATCGAACTAAATACCGTCTCGGGATGATAATGATCCATAAATGCACAAGGGCCATAGTCAATCGTCTCACCGCTGATCGACATGTTGTCTGTATTCATCACGCCATGAATAAATCCTATATGCATCCACTGGGCGATGAGTGAAGCTTGCTTTGCAATCACTGCATTTAAAAATGCGAGATATGGATTATCACTTTCTTTACATGCCACATAATGTCGATTAATCGTGTAATCCGCGAGCGCTTTTAATTTCTGAACATCATTTAACGTAGAAGCATATTGAAATGTACCTACACGAATATGACTTTGCGCCACACGCGTGAGAATTCCGCCAGGTAATATTTCATTTCTTACAACATCCTCACCTGTTGTCACCACAGCCAAACTTCTTGTGGTTGGAATCTTTAATGCATGCATATATTCACTAATGATGTATTCACGTAACATCGGCCCTAACGCCGCACGACCATCACCACGTCTGGAATAGGGCGTTGGTCCGGACCCCTTAAATTGAATATCAAAACGCTTACCATCTGGGGTCATCTGTTCACCTAACAAAACAGCCCTTCCGTCACCTAATTCAGCGAAGTGGCCGAACTGATGTCCCGCATAGGCTTCAGCAATTGGATGTGCTTCTAAAGGCATATGATTACCAGAGAAAATGTCACCCCATGCTGCATGATTCAAAGCTTCTTTATTTAAGCCCAAAGATTCTAATAAAGGCTCATTCAATAAAACAAGTTTAGGGTGCGATACTTTTATTGGCTGTTGTTCAATAAAAAAATCTTGCGGAAGGGTTGTATAGCTATGCTCAAACTTCCAACCCACTGTATCTGCTTTGTGACTATTCATTGAATGTGTTCTAAGATGATTTAATAACTGAAATACTACTTACATGAAACCTCAAGACTATAAGGCAAGCTGGCTGATTTATCGACAAGGCTATAACCATTTGAGCATAACTTCTCTGCTTTAGCATAACAAGCATCCCAAAAGGCACAGTTAATAATATAAGTTTGACTTGTATTCGAAAGTTTACCTTGATTCGTATAGGTCATCATGCTGCAACTTGAGAGCATGGCAAATAAAAATAAAACTATTGTCTGTTTCATATATATTTTTTAAAAATTGAATAATTCATTATAGTAAAGTTTTGCTGATTCATTAAAGGTTTACGTAACATAAGATAGAATTCGTCATAAACTTCGATTAGGCTATATAAGATGATAGAAAAAGTAATTGGATTATTGGCAGTTTGGATTATGAGTGTCATATCCACCATGGGATATGGGGGCATTGTCTTACTTATGGCAATCGAGTCAGCCTGCATTCCATTGCCCTCTGAAATTATCATGCCCTTTGCGGGCTTCCTTGTTTTTAAAGGTGAAATGACATTATGGATGGTCGCTTTGATGGGGGCTTTGGGCTGTGTATTAGGTTCTATCCCTGCTTACTATGTTGGAAAAACAGGCGGCAGAAAACTAGCTGAAAAATATGGTCGCTTCGTTCTTATCTCTAAGAAAGATTTAAAGATGGCGGATGATTGGTTTAAAAATTATGGCGAAATCATTATCTTTATAGGTCGACTTCTTCCTGCTGTAAGAACTTTCATAGCTTTGCCTGCAGGTATTGCACGTATGAATATGACTAAGTTTATTATTTATACCTTTGTAGGTTCATTTATCTGGTGCTGGGCACTCGCTTACACCGGCATGATATTCGGAGAGCACTGGGATACATTAAAAGTATACTTTCATGAGTTTCATTATGTGATTGCAGGTGGTGCCATTATTTTCATCGTCTGGTATATCAGACGTCACTTTCAAAATAATTAAATGGTCTCTAACTATCATATTGGTATTGACTTAGGCGGAACAAAAATTGAAGTCGCTGTATTAGACAGTCAGGACAACATTATTTTCCGAGAAAGATTATTGACTGAAGCTCATCTAGGAAGTGATCATATCTTCAATCAAATTCATACGCTTTATGGAAAAGCACTCATATCAATACAAAACAAAACACACACATTGGGCTTAGGGACGCCTGGATCCATTTCAAAAAATACACATCTACTTAAAAACTCTAATACCCTTTGTTTAAATAGTTTGCCACTTCAAGCTCTTCTTGAAGATAAATTAGTGCATGACATCATCATTGAAAATGATGCTAATTGTTTTGCATTAGCAGAAGCACTTATGGGAGCGGGCAAGGGGTATCCCGCTGTTTTTGGCATCATCATGGGAACAGGTTGCGGTGGTGGGATTGTATTTGATGGAAAAATTAGACAGGGCCCACAAAATATTGCAGGTGAATGGGGGCATATGGTCATTGACCCACAAGGTGAGCCTTGCTATTGCGGGGCAAATGGGTGTGTGGAAAGTTTTATTTCAGGCGGTGGTCTAGAAAAAAGAATTAAAAATAAAACAGGTATTATCATCTCAGCTGTTGATTTTTTTAATCCACTATTAAAAGACGAGTCTCTAAGAAATATTAAACAAGATTTTTATGCGCGCTTTGGTCAAGCTTTGGCTAATCTTATTAATATCTTAGATCCTGACATTGTTGTTTTGGGCGGCGGACTCTCTAATGAAGAAAGTTTATACAAAGAAGGTGTGAGTGAAGTTTATGCGCGAATATTCAACGATGTGCCTTCAACGCCGATTGTTAAGAACAAACTAGGCGATTCAGCAGGTGTGATTGGTGCGGCTTTAATTGGCCGAGGACTTACGCAGTAGTCGTTTTTTCTTTTTCAAGCCTATAAATACAATCAGGCAAATGATTTTCGAGCAGTCCGTTAATTTTTACGGTGTCTATTTTACAGAACTTACATTGGTAGGCATGTAATGCATCGCCTTGATGCTCTTGCGGATAATCGATATAGAATATTTGCCGTTTCATAATCTGCATCATATTACTTGAAATTACGTCTTATATAAAAAATTATTCCCATTTATCTTTTTCCTTTGATTCTTCGATAGTTTGCCATTGCATATTTGAAGGATCATCTTTCCCCCCTCTTTTCAAAGGAATAATGTGGTCAATAATAAAACCAGGGCAAGCGCCATAAGCCCTCCCTGTTGATGGGCATGACTGTATTCTTTTGAATGCCTTTTTAGCTTCTAGGCTTCTTTTAATATGGCCATGCGAATCGCGCTCGCAGGTGACACAGTAATCAGAATAGACAGCAAGAAGTGAGGTACTAAAAAAAAGTATCGTTAAGAAAAATAAAGATTTCCGCATAGGCTGAGTATCGCAATGTTTTAAGTATAATTCTCATAAATGATACAACAGCTCTCTCTAGAATGGCTTAATTCTGAATCGCAAATACCACAAGCGCTTTGGGATAATTGCTTTCCGGCCCCCTACGAAGGCCAATGGTGGTATCGATCACTCGAATGCTCCCACCTTGAAGAACAATTTACCTTCACCTATGGTCTAATTTCTCTTAATGGTGAGCCTGTCGCCATAGCTCCAGCTTTTGTGATGGATGTGCCAATTGAGCTTGTGATACCCCCCATGGTTCTTCCTATCGTAAAAATAATCGGAAAACTTATTCCATCTTTTTTGTATCAACGTACTTTTTTTATAGGGAGCGCCTGTTCGGATGAAGGGCATATCGGAATTGATCCTAAAGTTTTAAAAAATAATACGATCACACAAGATGATATTTTTATATGTATACAAGAAGCCGCTGAAAAACAAGCGAAGAAATATAATGCGCCTATGTTGGTATGGAAAGATTTTCCAGAAACATTCTATAAAACACTTTCAAAAATTTCTACATCTAAAAATTTATTTCCGCTGATAAGTTTCCCATCAGCGCTTGTAACACTGGAAGGAACAAATACGAATGATTATATCACCTCACTTAAATCATCTAGACGTCAAAAACTTAATAAAAAACTCACTACAGCTATGGGTGCACCTCTGGATGTGACTGTCATTCATTTACCAGACAATCAAACACTCCATCAACTTTATCGGTTATTTTCAAGAACTTATTTAAAAGGGAAAACTAAATTTGAAGAACTCACGCCTGAATTCTTTGAATTCATTTCTCGCGAAAGAGAAACGCACTTTATTATTTTAAGACATCAATCCTCACATGAAATTGTAGCCTTCATGCTATGTTTTGATTTAAGAGGTCATGTGATCAATAAATTTATCGGTATAGATTATGACGCGCCTCAAGATTGGTTTCTGTATTTCCGTTTATGGATCGAAGTCGTAAATTGGTCTTATAAAATAGGCGCCAAAACAATTCAAAGTGGGCAAACTGCATACCCCGCTAAGATCGAAACAGGCCACCAACTCATACCACTAACAAACTTTTGTAAACATCGAAATGCTTTCATGCACGGTATTTCAAAAAAAGTAGCAAGTCTAGTAAACTGGGATACACTTGATGCAGATTTAGATCTATACGTAAAAGCATACCCTGAAGAAAAACCGATGATCGATTCAATTAAAGAAGAAAACCTATGATGTGGATTTTATTTAAACTTTTAATGACCTCAGGCATGGTTGTTTTAATTTCTGAAGTGGCTAAAAGAAGTGATCGATTAGGGGGGCTTATTGCAGCGCTTCCTCTTGTCACTGTTCTTACTTTAATTTGGCTATATGTTGAGAAACAACCAGCATCAAAAATTGCAAATCATGCTTGGTATACATTCTGGTATGTCGTGCCTACCCTACCGATGTTTTTAGCATTCCCTTTTTTGCTTAAGCGATTTGGGTTCTGGCCAACGCTCGGTATAT
>BJGS01000050.1 GCA_014190615.1 Methylophilaceae bacterium | reverse complement strand
TACCACCTTGCGCCCATTGGCTTGAGCTATCTTCTATTTCACGCTTACTGACAATGAGAATTTTTTTATGGTCGGCTAACTTTAAAGCTGAAGTGAGACCAGCTAACCCGCTACCTATAATGAGCACATCACATTGAAGCATTTTGAGTATTTTTCATGAACTAATTAGGATGGGGTACGTCTATTCAATAAATATAAAGTATGTTTAAGTTTTTTCGAAGAATGAATTTAAAATAAAAAACGATGCCAAGACTTAACAATAACATAGAACAAAAGAAATTATCACTCGTTGAAGACAGGCCTGCCGTGTATACTGCAGAGCATGTTAAACCTAGGCTATCAGTCGCTATGAGTGAAAAAATAGAAAACCCAAATCGAGCCCTCGATCAGGTTTTAGTCGAGAGCGCTCAAAAGGGCGACAAGAAAGCTTTTGGTCTTTTAGTTGAAAAATATCATCGTAAACTCGGCCGTATTTTAACGCGCATGGTGCGTGATCAAACCGAGATTGAAGATATCGTCCAAGAAACTTTCATCAAAGCATACCGAGCACTTCCTAATTTTAGGGGCGATAGTGCTTTTTATACATGGCTCTATCGGATTGGAATTAATACCGCAAAAAATCATCTTGTCGCGATGGGTAAGCGCCCTCGAAGTATGACGGAGTTTGAGAATGAAGATGGCGACTTTGAGGATACCCATCAAGTCAGTGAGGAAGAGAACCCCGAGACGACACTGCTCACGAAAGAAATTGGTATCGCGGTGAATACTGCGATTGAGTCTTTGCCAGAAGAATTAAAGATTGCAATCACTTTGCGTGAAATCGAAGGTTTAAGTTACGAAGAGATTGCAGAAATGATGGAGTGCCCGATTGGGACTGTGCGTTCTCGTATTTTTAGAGCGCGTGAAACCATTGCGGAAAAACTAAAGCCGCTTTTATCGCAACATAATAATAAACGTTGGTAAATTTAATTTTAAGGAAACGTATCATGAAAGAAAAAATTTCAACACTACTCGATGATGAGCTAGATCTCAAAGCTACCAGTCAAGCCGTATCTGAGGTTATTAAAGACAAACGCTTACGCGAACGTTTTGAAACTTATCAACTCATTCGAGATTCGATGAAAAATGAATTGAGTGATGCTACCTTTTCAGCAAAATCTATTATAGATGCGATTGATAAAGAGCCCATTCAAATACGATTTAATCATTCGTCGAAAGTAGCTTCAGCGATGGCACTTCCTTATCTATCCTGGATGTCTTGGCCAGTGGCTGCTTCCTTTTTGGGAGTGTTTTTGATTGCAGCGCTCAGTATGAATCATGGTTCTTTAAAACCTTCTGAAACGTTTGAAATTGCAGAAGATATTCCTGTGGAGTTTATCCAAGCGCATCAAATGTCAGCGCCAACGAATGTGGCTTATTATTCCGAGACAGACGCTAGATAATTTGTTGATGCAGCGTTTACTTTTTAGTTTTCTCTTTATTTTTTTAAATGCGAGCGCCTTCGCGCTCGACGATCCTTGGATGCAAATTGAAAAAGCATCACAAGCGGCTCGTCAATTAAGTTACAAAGGTATCTTTGCCTATCAAAATCAACAAGAAATGCGTTCGATTGAGATTACTCATCTCAACAATGGCAAGGAAGAGTTTGCACGCATTATTAATCTAGATGGACCACCTCGTGAGCTTCTATCGAGCGGTGATAACGTGGTTGTCTTTAATCCAAACAAAGAAAATGTCCGCATTCAAAAAAGACAAGGACAGAATCTTTTTCCAGCTATTCTTCCTTCTAATATTGAGTTCGTGAAATCGTCCTATAGCCTGAGATCGGGCGATCAAGAACGCATCAGCGGTCGTGAAGCGCAGATTGTGTTTCTCGATCCACGTGATGAATATCGCTACCCTTATAAATTATGGCTCGACAAAGAGTCTGGTTTGCTTTTGAAAATGATGGTTCTAGATCACAACCAAAAGATCATTGAGCAAGTGAGCTTCAATCAAATCAGTTTATTTGCCTCGCAAGATTTGAATTGGTTTACACCGAGTATCGATGCGCATAAAAAATACGTCATGGATGAAGTGCCTGCAAATATAGTATCGAAAGATAAATATTGCACCATTTCAAATCTACCTGCAGGATTCAGAGAGGTGAGTCATGTGACGCGTATGATGGGACGTCAGCCGATACTCGTGCATCAATGGATATTCTCAGATGGCTTATCTTCTGTATCTTTATTTATAAATCCAATCCCTAAAGGACAAAAATCAAAAGTCGGTGAATTACAAATCGGTTCAGCGCATATTTTTGCGAGAGTCATGGACGGCAGCCAAATCATGGTGGTGGGTGAAGTACCGCCAGCGACTATTCAAAAAATTTCAAACTCCGTTCAAAGTGTGAGTGCGCATTAAATGATTGAAGAGCAGGCTATTGTCGTTAAAGCTTCAAAAGCATTTGTAACACTCGAAGTCGTGCGAAGTAAGCCATGCGGTTTATGTGGACAGGTAAGGGGTTGTGGTAACTCGATCTGGGGAAAAATTTTTTCACATCAGTCAGGCCATATTGAAACTAGAAATAATTTAAATGCAAAGTTAGGGGACGTGGTGATTTTAGGTATTGACGAAACACTCATGCTTAAAAGTTCTTTAATGCTCTACGGTGTGCCACTCTTACTTATGTTTTTAGGTATGGTGATTGCTAATAGCGTTGCAAAAGACATGGTTGAGCTTTACTCCCTCATCGGAGCGGTCACCGGATTATCTTTAGGCGTCGTCATGATTAAGCGTGTCATTAATGAAAAGATGCACATGTTTTATAATGAAGCGCAATTGATTCGCTTTAAATAACTTAAATTTCAAGGAATAAAGAAAAATGTTAAGACAACTTTTTTATGTATGCCTAATTCAGCTTTTAATGGTGACGGGATTAGTTGCTAAAGATCTTCCCGACTTTACTGAGCTCGCTGAAAAACAAAGCCCTATCGTTGTTAATATAAGTTCGATACAAAAAAATCGCGCGAATTCAATGCAAGGATCGCCCGAAGATGAACAAATGCAAGAATTCTTTAAGCGTTTTGGTATTCCCGTGCCACCCGGTATGCCACCTCAAAATGGTCGTGGACAACAACCGATGCCTGATAAGCAAGTATATGCCACAGGCTCTGGATTTATTGTGGCGAGTGATGGTTATATTTTAACAAATGCGCATGTGGTCAAAGACGCCGATGAAGTCATGGTGAAATTGAATGACAAGCGTGAATTTAAAGCTAAAGTGATTGGCATTGATTTAAGAACCGATGTAGCTGTTTTAAAAATTAATGCAAACAATTTGCCGAAAGTAAGTATCGGTAATCCAGATACGATTAAAGTGGGTGAATGGGTCGCAGCCATCGGTGCGCCTTTTGGTTTAGAAAATACCATAACCGTAGGTATTGTGAGCGCTAAAGGTAGGGCGCTTCCTCAAGAAAATTTTGTACCTTTTATTCAAACCGATGTCGCGATCAATCCAGGTAATTCTGGGGGGCCTTTATTTAATTTAAAAGGCGAAGTGATTGGCATCAATTCACAAATCTACAGTCGCACGGGTGGCTACATGGGTCTTTCTTTTGCGATCCCGATTAATGTTGCGATCGATGTCATGAATCAACTTAAAACGAATGGCAAGGTCATTCGTGGTTGGTTGGGTATCGCTATTCAAGAAGTCACCAAAGAACTTTCTGAATCATTTGGCATGAAGAATACCAATGGCGCATTAGTGGCAGGCATTGAAAAAGGAGCACCTGCTGAGAAGAGTGGCCTTCTTCCAGGAGATGTTATTACTAAATTTGATGGAAAATTAATTGAGTCCTCATCGGATTTACCTAAAGCGGTAGGCAATACCAAACCAGGTAAAACAGCGGTAGCTGAAGTCTTTAGAAAGGGCAGCGTTAAAACGCTTAACCTTACAGTAGGCGAGATGCCATCTGACCAAGTTGAAGTCATTGCAAGTAATAAACAACCTGAAAAAGCCGAAGTGAATCGTATGGGGCTTGTTTTAAAAGAAGCACCACCTCAACAGCGGAAGAAAATGAATGGCAAAAAAGGACTGTTGGTTGTTGATGCGCAAGGTTCTGCTGCTGCTGCTGGCATTCGTCGAGGTGACATTATCTTAGCCCTCAATAATAGTGAAGTAGAAAGCGCGGAAGCATTTGCAAAAGAAGTCGCATCGATTCCTAATGGCAAAACGGTAGCGGTACTTGTATTAAGAAATGATGAGACACTTTATGTGCCCGTTAAGATCACGATTGATCGATAAAATCAGCTAGCTTAAAAGCTTTGTTGTAAAATACACGCTTTAAATCAAAGGCGCTTAAAGACTTTTAAGCGCCTTTGTTATTAGGTAACCGAAGGCATCATTTTTTATTGCATGGAAAACATAAGAAACTTTTCAATCATCGCGCACATCGATCACGGCAAGTCGACTTTAGCTGATCGTCTCATTCAATACTGTGGCGGTTTATCGGATCGCGAGATGGAAGCGCAAGTCTTAGACTCGATGGATCTTGAGCGTGAGCGCGGTATTACCATCAAAGCACAAACAGCCGCACTTCAATATAAAGCCTTAGACGGCAAGATTTATAACTTAAACCTCATTGATACCCCGGGACACGTCGACTTCACATACGA
This sequence comes from Methylophilaceae bacterium, assembly GCA_014190615.1. GTDB lineage: Bacteria > Pseudomonadota > Gammaproteobacteria > Burkholderiales > Methylophilaceae > Methylopumilus. The sequence goes on along the minus strand of BJGS01000050.1, from coordinate 3,115 downwards.
AGTGAGCCGTTCTTTGGCTGCCTGTGAAGGGGCTCTTCTTGTCGTGGATGCGAGCCAAGGCGTGGAAGCTCAAACAGTTGCTAATTGTTATACTGCGATTGAACAAGGTGTTGAAGTGACCCCTGTGTTAAATAAAATTGATTTACCTTCCGCTGATCCACTTCGCGTGATTGAAGAAATTGGCGATGTGATTGGCATTGATGCGACCGATGCCATTCGCTGTTCGGCTAAAACGGGTGAAGGTGTGCAAGATGTTTTAGAGACCATTGTGTCAAAAGTGCCACCGCCAAGAGGTGATGTGAATAAACCCTTAAAAGCTTTAATCATTGATGCCTGGTTTGATAATTATGTTGGCGTTGTGATGTTGGTGCGTGTCGTCGATGGCGCTCTAAAACCGAAAGATAAAATTAAATTGATGGCGACAGCTGATCAATATCTATGTGAGCAGTTGGGTGTCTTTACACCCAAATCAATAAGCAAGACATCACTCTCTGCAGGTGAGGTGGGTTTTATTATTGCAGGCATTAAAGAACTTGCGAGTGCGAAGGTAGGGGATACAGTTACCTTAGCAGATCGCCCTGCATCCGAGGCTTTAAGTGGATTCAAAGAAGTTAAACCTCAAGTGTTTGCAGGCCTTTACCCCGTGGAATCCAATCAATTCGAAGCCTTAAGAACGGCTTTAGAAAAATTAAGCTTAAATGATTCATCACTTCGCTTTGAGCCAGAAAATTCGACTGCACTAGGTTTCGGCTTCCGCTGTGGCTTCTTAGGCTTACTTCATATGGATATCGTGCAAGAGCGCCTAGAGCGTGAGTACGATATGGATTTAATTACAACAGCTCCTACTGTGGTGTATGAACTTTTAAAAAGAGATGGCGAAGTCACTCAAATTGAAAATCCATCGAAACTTCCTGATACGTCACGTATTGAAGAAATTCGTGAACCGATTATTTTAATCAATTTATTAATGCCTCAAGATTATGTGGGCCCTGTGATGACCTTATGTAATGGTAAGCGCGGCATTCAGAAAAACATGCAGTATTTAGGTAGGCAAGTGATGTTGACCTATGAGATGCCATTGAGTGAAGTGGTGCTTGATTTCTTTGATCGATTGAAATCAATTTCCAAAGGCTATGCGTCCATGGATTATGATTTTTTAGAGTTTAGAGTAGCTGATTTAGTGAAGCTTGATATCATGGTCAATGGCGAACGTGTGGATGCATTATCTTTAATTGTGCATCGCTCCAATAGTGTTTATCGTGGACGCGAGGTTGCGGCCAAAATGCGTGAACTTATCCCGCGACAAATGTTTGATGTCGCGATTCAGTCATCCATTGGAGCTAACATCATTGCGCGTGAAACAGTTAAAGCGATGCGTAAAAACGTGCTAGCGAAATGTTATGGCGGGGATATTAGCCGTAAGAAAAAATTATTAGAAAAACAAAAAGAGGGTAAGAAGCGTATGAAGCAAGTGGGGAATGTTGAAATTCCTCAAGAAGCTTTCTTAGCTATTTTAAGGGTGGAAGAAAAATGATATTTGCTTTAATTATGGTTATTGTTTTATCAATCACAGGCCTTATTTGGCTTCTGGATATTTTTGTTTTAAGTAAAAAAAGAACTGCAAATGCAAAAGAACCTCTTCTCGTAGAATATTCTAAAAGTTTCTTCCCTGTCATTTTTTTAGTATTTTTTATTCGATCTTTTATTGCGGAACCATTTAAGATACCCTCAGGTTCAATGATGCCAACCCTTCTAGCGGGCGACTTTATTTTAGTAAATAAATTTAGTTATGGTATCCGTCTACCTATTTTAAACAACACGATGATTGGAATAGGCGAACCTCAGCGAGGCGATGTCTTCGTGTTTCACTACCCACCGAAACCTTCCATTGATTATATTAAACGTGTCGTAGGACTTCCCGGTGATGTGATTGAATATAAAAGTAAAACGCTTTTTGTGAATGGTAAAAAAATGGAGCAAACATTTGTTGATAAGTACCCTTACATCATGAATGAAATTCATCACATCGAGGCTAAAGAATTTAAAGAAGCGTTGGGCGATGTGAATCATTCCATTCTGATTCATGATTTACCTGGAGATGATTTTAAATTTGACGTTCCCAAAGGACATTATTTAGCCTTCGGCGATAATCGAGATAATAGTGCCGATAGCCGCGTATGGGGATTTGTGCCTGAACATAATTTAGTCGGACGTGCTTTTTTTATTTGGTTTAACTTTGTTGAATTTAAACGTATTGGAACAATCATTCATTGATGGATAAAGAACGCCAAGCTTCGTTAAGTCGAATTATTCATTACACATTTCAGGATGCGTCTTTAATGATGATGGCGCTTACTCATCGAAGTTTTAATGCACAACATAATGAACGCCTCGAATTTTTAGGCGACAGTATATTAAGTTTTTTAGTCGCACAAGAACTCTATCAAAGATTTCCGAAAATTGATGAAGGTGACTTAAGTCGCTTACGCGCGCAACTGGTAAAAGAAAGTTCTTTAAGTAGCATAGCCACCTTAATGGGATTAGGTGACTTCATTCAATTAGGCGAAGGTGAATTAAAAAGTGCAGGATGGCGCAGACCCTCTATTCTGGCTGATACCTTAGAGGCAATGATTGGTGCGATTTATTTAGATGCGGGTATTGAACCTGCACATCAATTTGTACTGCGTTTTTTTGAAAAGCAAATGAATGAAATTGATCCTAAACTTATTCAAAAAGATGCGAAGACTTTGCTACAAGAATTGTTGCAAAGTCAGAAGAGTGATTTACCAATTTACACAGTCGTCTCGATCGAGGGTGAAGCGCATAGTCAGACTTTTACCATTGAATGCACGATCAAGAAATTAAATATAAAAACACAAGGCATCGGACATAGTCGTCGTATTGCAGAGCAAGAAGCGGCAACTAAAGCTTATCAATTGATGCTAGGCGTTGCCTCATGAGTGAAAATAAAATCACACGTTGTGGCACAGTCGCAATTGTAGGTCGGCCTAATGTTGGTAAATCGACACTCCTTAATTATCTTGTCGGTAATAAAATTAGTATCACTTCCAAACAAGCACAAACCACCCGGTATCAATTGTTAGGTATTCAAACC
>BJGS01000049.1 GCA_014190615.1 Methylophilaceae bacterium | reverse complement strand
TGCCTTCTATCAACTTCTTCACCAAGGTACAGAAATTGTTCCAGCAGATTTCATTATGCCTATTGAATCCCATTACCACTTAGGTAAAGACGGTAACGAGCATCACAAAATTTTACTCTCTAACTTCATTGCGCAAACGCAATGCCTCATGCTCGGTAAAACATACGATGAGGCGCGACTCGAAATTGAAAATCAGGGGTATCAAGGGGAAGATATTGAAAGCTTTATCCCGCAAAAAACTTTTGAAGGAAATCGACCCACCTCGTCCATTCTTTTTAAAAAATTAACGCCAAAGACCTTGGGCCAAATTATTGCGATGTATGAACACAAGATTTTCACACAAGGCATCATCTGGAATATCAATTCATTTGATCAATGGGGTGTGGAATATGGCAAGCAGATTGCAAAACAAGTATTGCCTAAATTATCAGAAAAAACACCTACAAATATCTTTGATAGCTCGACGAATGGATTAATTAATTACATTAAAAAAAATTATTAAATTATTGATTTTATTTAATAATTATTTTTTGTTTTAATATGGATGTACGTAATGATTCATTCATGGAAGACCCAAAACTAGCACCAAATTTACGTGCAAAACGATCAGCAAAGCCTTCGTAAGTCGTAAAATCTACCACTTCTTCAGATTTAATAATTTCTCTTGCAACATAATCATAATTACCAAAACCATCAGCCAAACCTAATTTCACAGCTGCTTCGCCATTCCAAAAAAGCCCAGTGAATATTTCTGGAGATTCTTTGAGGCGACTTCCTCGACCATCTTTAACGACTTTAATAAATTGTTGATGAACTTCATTGAGCATGTCTTGAACAAATACTTGCTGTTTAGGATTGATTGGAGAAAAGGGATCAAGCATGGCTTTATTTGAACCTGCTGTCATAAGGCGTCTTTCTACCCCCACTTTCTTCATAGTGTCTGTAAAACCAAAACCATCCATCAGAACACCAATGGATCCTACGATACTTGCCTTGTCGACAAAAATTTCATCAGCAGCCACAGCAATATAATAACCACCCGAAGCACAAATATCTTCAACTACTGCGTAGACTGGAATATGCGGATGCAATTTCTTTTGACGTTTAATTTCATCATTAATCATGCCGGCTTGAACTGGACTACCCCCAGGGCTATTGATTTTTAAAACAATACCTTTTGTGCCGCGGCTTTCGTAAGCCCTTTGTATACTTTCAAAAAAATCTTTTGCATTCACTTCGTCTTTTTCACCGATGACACCATTAATTTCAATCAATGCAGTATGGCTTCCAGAGCTACCCTTCGTGTGCATGGCACCAAAGGCGAGAAATAAAAGTACAAAAAGGTAAAAAAATGTAATCGATTTGAAAAAAATACCCCAGCGCCTTGCAATTCTTTGTTCACCCAAAGCTGAAAGAGCAATCTTTTCGAGCGCTTCTCTTTCCCAGTGCACATTTGTTTTCTTTTCTATTTTTTTTCTAATTGCCATCTACTTCACTCCATAAATACTTTAAAAAGTTTCAATCCATAATACATCGTTTGATTCGGTTACATTTAATTTATGTAATGTTTCGCCGCGACAGGGGCCTGAAATACACTCTCCAGAAGCTGGATGATACATGGCGCCATGAGTGGAACAAACAATCCATTGATTTTCATCATCCATAAATTCATTGGGTTTGTAATCGAGCTCAATGGGCATGTGCCTGCACTGATTCAAATACGCATAATACATACCTTCAAAAAAAACTACAAAGCCTGACTGCTTAGCATCATGTGTTTGATATTCAAATCTCACAGTCGAGCTATCGCCTTGAAAGGTTTTCTTATCTATTTTAATTTTAACGTTTGTGTTCATGGTACTAAGAAATCTACCACTTCTTTAAATGAATCAAAACAGGCTAAAGGCTCAAAACTCATTAATACATCTTTTGGTTGTGCGCCGTAAGTAACGGCAATAGTTTGAATATATGCATTCTTGCCCATTTCAAGATCATAGTGAGTATCGCCCACAATCACAGCACGGCTAGCTGGAATCTGCGTTTCTTCTAAAATAGCTTCAACCATATGGGGATGAGGTTTAGAGAAACACTCATCTACAGTTTTAGTAGATAAAAAATATCTTTTTAAATCAGTATCTTGCAAAGCAAAATTCAAGCCTTTTCTGCTTTTTCCGGTCGCAACTGCGAGCTTACATTTGTGCTGATAAAGTCGCTCAATACCCTCTTTTACACCATCGAAAAGATATGAATTACCTTCATTTGCATGATAATGCGAACGGTAGCCTTCAGCCACTTTTTCCAATAATTCGGAAGATAAATGGGGAAATAATTTAAGTAATAATTGATTTAAACCAAGCCCTAAAGTTTTTAAAATTAAAGTTCTCGGTGGCGCTTCAACACCAGCGCCTTCAGCCGCTGAAATAACGGCATCCACAATGATGCCTGTTGAATCGGCCACAGTACCGTCCCAGTCTAGAATAACGAGATCAAAACGTGGCGATTTCATTTAGCTTGCTGACTTAAGAATGCATCGAGTTCGCGTGGCAAAGGTGCTTTTAACTCTAAAGGCTCATCAGTCAATGGATGTTTCAGTTTCATAGAAAAAGCGTGCAGAAACATGCGCTTTAAACCTTTTTTTTGCAGCGCTTTGTTTAAAGAAAAATCGCCATATTTGTCGTCGCCTAAAATGGGGAATCCTAAGTGGGCAAGCTGAACTCTTAATTGATGGGTTCTACCGGTAATAAGCTTTGCCTCGAGAAGGGAGTAAGGACCTAAAGATTTCTTTAGGTAAAAGATCGTTTTACTCATTTGATTATCATCATGATCTTCATCATCAGTCACATTGACACGTCTCTCGCCGCCTTGTGTGAAGGTTTTCTTTAGCATGAGTTCGACCGTTTTTTTAGGTTCCGTCCATTCGCCCTCGACCATCATGGTATATTTTTTTTCAATACGATTATGTCGCATCATATCGTGCATACTCACAAGCGCTGAACGCTTTTTAGCAATCAATAAAATGCCAGAAGTCTCTCGATCAATACGATGAACAAGCTCTAAAAACTTAGCTTTTGGTCTTGCATGACGAATCAATTCTATGACACCAAAATTGAGGCCACTTCCTCCATGAACGGCGTAACCACTGGGTTTATTAATCGCCAATAATGCATCGTCTTCGAAAATAACATTTGTATCTAGCCAGGCTATTTGTTGTTGTTTAGGCTCAATAATTTGCGGGGTTCTCTCTGTTTCTATAGCGATGGGAGGAATTCTTACTTGATCATCTATCTTAAGGCGATAAGTCGTGTCGACTCGCTTTTTATTCACCCTCACCTCACCACTTCGAAGAATTTTATAAATGTGGCTTTTAGGTACATTTTTTAAAATTTTTAAGAGGAAGTTATCGATTTTTTGTGTCTCGCTTGCTTCATCCACAACAACAAATGTAGCTTTTTCATCAGAAAAAATATTTTTAAGGTTTGTATTTTGAGCCATATTTTGTTTAATTGGATTTATACCCTATACTAGCTGTGTTCAGACGCTCTTAATCAATTGAATTAAAGAGATAATTTAAGCTGAATTATACCGTGACAACAAATTACTATGGCTTTTTCCGCTCGCCTTATTTTGAGTAGCGGCCTTGAAACAAGGTTTAAAAATTTAAAGAATATTTTAGTTTTATTGCACATGTTCATAACAAAGAATAATAAATATATTGCTCAACAATCTTACAAATAAGATTTGTGTTTAAGTAAATAGATTAAAAAAACTTTTTAATAAAAAAGTTTTAACTTAAGGAACGCTACCCTTTTCCAAGGTTAGTTGTGCACCTGAACAGCTGAAATACATTCTTTATCTTAAAACCTACTTGTAGGAGTTTTAGATAATGAAACGTATGCTTTTTAATGCAACCCAATCAGAAGAATTGCGAGTTGCGATTGTAGATGGTCAAAAATTAATCGATCTTGATATTGAACGCGGAAGTCGCGCTTTAAAGAAAAGTAACATTTATAAAGGCATTGTGACTCGTGTAGAACCTTCACTTGAAGCTGCTTTTGTAAACTATGGCACAGAGCGTCATGGCTTTCTTCCTTTCAAAGAAATTTCACCGCAATACTTTAAAGACGCAACTCAAAATCGCCCTCGCATTCAAGATGTGATTGAAGAAGGTCAAGAAATTATCGTTCAAGTCACAAAAGAAGAACGAGGCAATAAAGGTGCCGCGCTTTCAAGTTACCTTTCTCTTGCGGGACGATATATCGTATTAATGCCCAATAATCCAGATGGTGGAGGCGTTTCAAGGCGTGTTGAAGGCGAAGAGCGTAATGAATTCCGCGACCATATTTCAAACTTAGATATCCCAGAAGGCATGAGTGTGATTGGTCGAACAGCAGGTGTAGGTTCGTCTCTTGAAGAGCTGCAATGGGATTTAAATTATCTAAAACAATTGTGGGCTGCGATTGAAGAAGCATCACAAGGACAATCAGGTGCATTCCTCATCTATCAAGAAGGCAATCTTGTTATTCGTGCTATCAGAGACTATTTTCATCCTGAGATAGGTGAAATTCTCATTGATACTCAAGAGATCTATGATCAAGCGACACAATTTATGAATCATGTGATGCCAAATTATGTAGATCGCGTAAAACTTTACGAAGATGAAGTTTCTTTATTTTCTCGCTTCCAAATTGAACATCAAATTGAATCTGCTTTTTCAAGAGAAGTCAGATTGCCCTCCGGTGGCGCTATTGTGATTGATCATACAGAAGCTCTTGTTTCTATCGATGTGAACTCATCAAGAGCAACCAAAGGAAGTGATATTGAACACACAGCATTTAATACTAATATTGAAGCGGCTGAAGAAGTGGCTAAGCAATTAAGACTTCGCGACTTAGGCGGCCTAGTTGTGATTGACTTTATTGATATGGAAAGCCAAAAAAATCAACGTGAAGTTGAAAGTCGATTTAGAGATGCGCTTCATCATGATCGCGCACGCGTCCAAACAGGAAAAATTTCACGTTTTGGGTTGCTTGAGCTTTCGCGTCAGCGACTTCGTCCAAGTATTGGCGAATCAAGCAATAGTATATGTACCAAATGTAATGGCACCGGCTCAATTAGAGATATTCAATCATCGGCATTACATATTCTTCGTATGATCCAAGAAGAAGCCATGAAAGAACATAATGCAACTATTTCAGCTCAATTGCCTATTGAAGTAGCTACATTCCTTCTGAATGAAAAACGTTCAGATATATTCAGTCTTGAACAACGCTTAAAAGTTGAAATTATATTAATTCCTAATAAACATCTTGAATCTCCAAATTATTCAATTTCAAGCTCAAAACATGATGATGTTTCAAGCCAAACGAAGGCAAGTTACGAAATGATGGAGTCACTTAACGAAGGTAATCAAGTTTTAAATTACAAACAAGTCTCTAATGAGCCAAAACAAGAGCCTTTAGTAAAAGGTATCGTTCCTGATACCCCTGCTCCGTCAGGATCAGGAAAACCAAACAAAACATTATTTGGTTTCTTTAAAAATCTTATTGCTGGTGATGATGAAAATACTGTAAATCCTAATGAAGAAAAATTAGAGGTTTCTGAAACAAAAGAAAATAATCGTCCACGTCCGCAAAATAATAATCGAGGACGTAATAATCGCCATCAAAAATTTAAGCAGCCACATAATAATAAAAAACCACAAGGAGAGGCTCAGCCTTCTGAAACAGATGTAACTTTACCTTCAGAAAAAACAACTCCGGCTGATGCAAGGCCTAATCAAGATAATAATAGACGTGGACGAAACAATAATCGTGGTCGTTTTAATAAAGACCGTGGTCCGAGATCTAATCAAGGTCCAAATGATTTCGAGAAAAAAGCTTTAGCATCTCAAGATGCGCCAATTTTAAATAAACCTGCTCCTGAAGTTAGAGCGCCTCAGACAAATAGAACAGAGTCTAAGCCAGTGGAAGCATCCAAAAAACCTGCTCCTCCCAAGCCTAGAAAAAAAGTAGAAGAAAAACCAGTTGATCTAAAAGCAATCGGTCTTGAGCTTGTTGAAACAAAAGCTAAATCAAAACCTAAGGCTAAAAAAGAAATAGAAGAAAAACCAAAAAAAATAGCACCGAAGAAAACGGCTGCTTGGCAAAAGAAAGAAAAAGCTAAAGATGAACCTATCGTGATGGTTGAAACAAAGGCTGTTAAGAAAAAGCCTGCTAAATAGATTGTTTAATAAAGCTTATAGATAACCAACCAAGATAAGCCATTAGAATCGATCCAAAGACATGAAGCGCAATAAGAGTGAGCGAGGCGACGAGCTCATTCTTTTGCAATAACTGAAAAATCTCGGCAGTAAATGCAGAGAATGTAGTAAGGCCTCCTAAAAAACCTATATTAATAATAAGTTTTAAATCTGGACTAAGGTCACTAAAAAATTCAAAAGCCCCCATCGATACACCCATTAAGTAACCACCCAAAAGATTGACTGTTAAAGTGCCTATCGGAAATATCGGATGAAGGGTATTTAATAAGATACCTAAGCCCCATCGGCCCCATGTACCTATGGCAGCTGCCACGCCTATATATATAAAATTTTTCAAGATAATTTTAAGAAATGCTCGCGATAATATTTTAGTTCGTCGATCGAATCATATATATCTGACAAGGCTTCATGTTTGCTTGTTTTTTTAAAGCCTTGATATAGCGAAGGTCTCCATCGACGAGAAAGCTCTTTAAAAACACTGACATCTAGATTTCTGTAATGAAAATAACTTTCTAAAGTGGGCATATGCTTCGCCATGAAACGCCGATCTTGGCAAATTGAATTGCCACACATCGGTGATTTATTTGGTGCAATATGTTTTTTTAAAAACTCAATAGTCAATTCTGAAGCATGAACTTCATCAAACGATGATTGCTTCACTTTTTCAATCAATCCTGATTTAGAGTGAGTGGACTGATTCCATGCGTCCATACCATTTAATACTTCATCTGCTTGATGAATCACAAAAACTGGACCTTCTGCAATGATGTTTAAATGCGGATCGGTCACAACGGTTGCGATCTCAAGAACTTTATCGGTCTCAGTATTAAGTCCGCTCATTTCCATATCAAGCCATATTAAATTATCGTCCGAAGAGCTCATCATGATTTCCATTAAAATAGTACTAATTGATTGAAACAATCTACAACGTAAGATTGTTTTCGTACAGAATACTAGAATATTAACTTAATTCAGAGACATTATGGACGAAATACTACGCAACACCTTTATTGCTGTTCTTACCTTAAGTACCGGCATTCATCTATGGCTTGCAAGAAGACATATCAACTTTGTCTCTCAGCATAAAAATAAAGTACCTGATGCCTTTAAAAAAAATATCACCCTTAAAGATCATCAAAAAGCTGCAAATTACGCCATCGCTAAAAGTGAGCTAGGCTTAAAAGATACTATTGTTCAAGCTTTTGTTCTTCTCGTTCTTACTTTGGGGGGATTGATCAGTATGATCTCTCACCTATTTGATCCCATTACATCACCGCTTTTAAAAGATGTAGGAATCATACTAAGTGTTATGTTCTTGAGTAGCCTTATTGATCTGCCATTTAATTATTACAAAACATTCAATATTGATGAAGCGTTTGGTTTTAACCGAATGACTAAAAAACTATTTTTTTCAGATCTTTATAAACAGATGATTTTAGGTTTATGTTTCGGCCTCCCGATTTTGTTTGTTGCATTGTGGATGCTTCAAAATGCTGGCGCATATTGGTGGATTTATCTTTGGGCAGTAGGGAGCGTATATAATCTTTTGATTCTTGCAATCATCCCCACCTGGATTGCTCCATTTTTTAATAAATTTTTACCTCTTAAAGATAA